>CALRKB020000001.1:0-316274 GCA_943367755.1 Rhizobium sp. Q54
ATCCGAAACCAAATAAACAACCCCAGAATCAGGATAAGTTTAACGCCAAAATTGAAAAATACCTCTCCCAGCTTGGCCAGAACGATCGCCTCGCGGGGAAAGTTGATCTTCGCCAGCATCGATTGAGCCTGACCCACCGCCGCGATCGGTCCATTCAAAGCCTCCACAAACGTCTGCCAGAGGGCCATGCTGAACATGACATAGGCCGGATAAGGCAAATTCGTCTCGGCAATGTTCACCACCCCAGTATTCCGGGCCAGCACTAACCCTAGCGCCGTCACAATTGGCAGTACAAAAGCCCAAAAAACTCCTAACAATGACTGCCGGTATTGGGCGCTGATATCTCGCACCAATAACCGCCACGCTAACTCCCGCGATGCCAACAAATCGTGCCACATCTCTTTAAACAGAAGCAAAGGATGGCGAATGCGACTCTCAGGAGTATATACAACTCGGATGGAACTCTTACTTGTTTTACTCAAGGTCTGTAAATTCCTGCTCGTGCAATTAGTTTATCCCACAAACTTGAAGTCCTTGATGCCGCCATAGCTAATCAACCGCGCACTTCTGCGAGTAAATTCGCCAACAGAAGGATTTCCGTCGGGATCGATCGCTCCTGTTGCATACTGCCAAAGGTCTCGCGGTGCCAATGAACCTTCAAAGGTGCGATTTTCGCCCTTGCGTACGTGATACCACTTTGTTTGCTGACACTCTTTGCACCAAAAAGCTTCTACCCATTCTCCCTCAAGAGGAACTGCAGTCTGGTTTGCTACCAGCATTAATGCATTACGTCTAGGCATACCCCGCTGCTGTAGTTGTTCAGCACAATCTGCAAACAACTGATATTTTTGACTCGCGCTATCGAGATAGCAGACGTGAATTGGGCAATAGATGGCTCTTTGTTTAGAACGCTTCCGATTTCGGTCACACCTTTTCTGCAATTCGACCTCCCACACAAGAAAAAATAGAGGAAAATGGAAGATTACGTTGGAGAGACTGAGATCTATAAAGACCATCAAAGCCCACTCCTAAACTAAAAGCACGCTAGATATTCTGTTATAGAAATGTAATTGTCGTAAACTGATTTTCAGCATTGCTAACAATTAAACCGCATGTTGGAAACAACACTAAGTTGTCGCCTTATAGATACTTGACTGATTAATTGCTAAAAAGTTCATCATTTAGGATTCTCTGACTCATAAATTACAATCATAATCCTGCAATAGCTATGCTCTCTAATGGGTTTCAATTTTACACCTTAGCTTAAGATTTTGAAAACCGAGTATATTATGGTACACACTATCACAAAAATAATGAGTACATAAACCTCCTCCTGAAAGGAGTGCCATTACCAATATTTATATTATGTAGCTGTCTCTAAGATTTGGGGATGGAATGGCTCTTTCCTAGAAATATCCTCTCCTAGCAGGTTTAGCTTAACCTTTAGAATCATTCTCAAGAGCTCGTAGTCTCTCAAGTTTCATCACTCTGCTTTCTGCTTTACAGTAGCGAAATCCAAGGTTAGGATTGATATTTGCTAGCATTATTTGTTTTGTTTTCGCTCAATTACACCCAATATCATTTTGTCTTCTTAAATTCGCTCATTAATAGGCGAGCGCGGATTGCATCCACAACATCCTCGATCATTTCGTGCGTTAAGTCTGTTTTTTGCAATACAAACCTAAATTTTTGACCTTTTATTATTAAGTTGTGTTTACAATTATCATAAACTTAACAGTTTCTTATGGCGTATTTTAGGCCGTTGGTTAGTAAAGTTTACAAGTTCGTAAGACTTTCATGGCAAGAGCAATCGTTGCTGTTACAAGCTTTAATGTTGCTGCCATTTGTAGCAATATGCTTGCATCTATTGGGAATGGGTCGAACCCAATATATCCTCGCAAGGCTATGCCCACAAACAACTTCGCGATCACCTGAGCTGCTATGGCCCCAAACTGCGACAACAGCACGAATGGTAGCGATCGCCGCTCACTATAGTGGATTTTGGGCTAACTGCCTCAAAAGGTCGCTGGTTTTGTGGTATTTACTGCGACGCCAAGGCATTGCTAGCGAATTGAGGATAGGAGTACAACAGGGATTAGCTGAGTTTCAAGCTCATGCCTGGGTAGAGTATCAGAACATAGTTTTAAATGATGTGCCAAATGTACGGCAACTTTTTGTCATGTTCGAACGTCCTATGGAAGTGAAGTTTTGAGCAGTATTTATTGGTCAATTTATCTGACAATATTTCCAACTTAGTTGTTGTACTGCGCAGTCTGTATAGTCACCCTGTTTCCAGCCCAGCTACGTTTAAGGCTTCAAGCAAAAATACGGGTAATATGATCCAAAACAATCAAAATAGTTTAACAACGAACGAAGATTTACTGAAAACCCAAGTTTTCAAGGTCGTTGATGATGTTTTTTGCAGTTATGTGGAGAACGAAGCAGTTTTATTGCACGTTGCTTCTGGCATGTACTACAGCTTAAGCGAGACAAGTTTACCATTCTGGGAAGCTTTGCAAAAACAGCAGCCTTTTGAACCTGTAGTTGAAACCATAACTGAAGAGTACTCCGTAGATCGCGATCAAGTTCTTAGCGATCTAGAGGTTTTTCTTGAGGAATTATCAAGTTATGGGCTGATTTGCAAAGTTTCTGATTAGAACCTTCACCCTTTGGAGTTTTGGGAATCCTTGTAGCAAAGCAGCTAAATTAATGAGCGGTATCTTAGGTGTTTGGAACAGCCAGAGATCTACTCCCTGGCAAATCATGTTGGATGATTTGCAAGTACTGGGACAGGATGGCCAAGGTGACTGGCACGATGTAGACGTAGGAATCAGTCTAGGACGCACTCAGTTTTTTAACACCCCGGAATCTTGTCATGAAACACCTGTAGTTGAATCGCTTGGTTGTGTTTTAGTTTGGGATGGTCGCTTGGACGATCTCGAACCACTTTTAGCTGGACGACCAAATTCTACAACCGATGCTCAACTGCTAATTGAAAGTTATCGCCGCGGGGGAGTAGATTGCTTACAACACCTAACTGGTGAGTTTGCCTTTATCCTTTGGGATGTCTCCTCAGATTTACTGTTAGTGGGTTGTGATGCTGTCGGAGGACGTACGCTTGCTTACTATTGGGATGGCGAGACCTTGCTGTTATCCTCAAGGGTGGTAACGCTTTTGTTGCATCCTCAAGTTGGCAAAGAACTAGACGAACTTTACCTTGCGCATACTATCTGCAACTTGTGGGCGCATCCGCCTGGCATTACCCCTTTTTCTAAGATTAAACGTCTGCGGCCAGGTTTTGCGCTGATTCTCCAGTCAGGGAGATTGCAACAGCGTCAAATTACCCAATTAGCCATATCTGAATCCAGCGAACCACAGAAATCGCCAGAAGTATACTACGAGAAGTTTTGGCATCTATTGCACCAAGCTACTAAAGATCGTTTGCGCAGTTATCGATCGGTTTGCAGCACTCTCAGTGGTGGTTTGGACTCAACTACAGTTGCCGTATCTTTACTAAATCATTTGCCTGCGGTAGATGCTTTCTCGACCGTGACTGATGTTTTTCCGGAATTTGATGAACGTCTACCGATTCAGTCATTTTTACAACGATATCCCCAGGTGAAATGGCATCAGGTAAATGGCGATCGCGCCTGGTCATTAAGCGAACCCTGGCAAAGCTTACCAGTTACCGACGATCCATTGGTTTCCTGCACATTGGCGATGAATATCAACTTGATGGAGCAAATACAAGATCGAGGATTTGGATTGGTTTTTGATGGAGAAGGGGGAGATGAACTATTTTATACAAGCTTGCAAGACTTAGCACGAGTTGGTTCCTGGAAAGAAGTGCTACATTGCCTGAGAACCGAAGGGCGGTGGCACTCCATAGTGTGGAGAGAATTTGTACTGCCTCGCCTACCAAATTTTTTGCAGGCAAAGTGGTTTGCGAGATGGCGTCGCCTATCAAATCCTCTGCCTGTCTGGATTACGCCAACTTATGCTCAAAAACTTCAGACGCAAGCAGCCATTCAGCAATATTATGAAAGTTCGCTATCCTCAGACCAGATGCAGTTGATAAACTGGGCGATCGCCTCCGGCGGTTCTGTCGGGATGAATCAGGTTTATAGATTAATTAGCGCTGCTCATCAGTTGCAATATACTTCTCCCCTGCAAGATCGACGATTAGTAGAATTCGCCCTCAATTTGCACCCTTCTCTACAAAATGACCCCATTCACGAAAAAATATTTCTCCGCCAAGCCAATCTAACCAAACTACCAAAGGATGTTCTGTGGCGTCCCAAAGACAACTATTTCGATCCCCTGAAATATGCTGGAATTGGCAAAGGATTTCAAGTCCTAGAGCTTTTGGAACGAATACAAAATATTCCTTTACTACAAACTATTATTGACGTTGAGCAGATAGAACTTCATCTCAATCGCTATCGCCAGGGATATTCTGAAGACTATTGTCCGGGAGAACCTTACCAAAATAACGCTGCTAATCAGCTATATAATCTATTTGCCTTCGTTAATTGGTATCAAAGAGTTAATAATCGCTATGTTTGCAGAAGCATAATTTCTATATAGTTGGGTTGTGTTTAAAAGATTTTATGGCTTGATAATATTTACCCTCAATGCTCATCGGGAACTTTCCTACTACTTAGGTAAGTCTAATATGTCTATTAACATGTTAAAATGCCCAAGTGCAGCTTCCGTTCCCCCTGAGAGCAGCAAACAATTTCTTAATTTGTTGACTGTATTCACGACGGAATTTGCACTTGAATTTGGCTAAAGCATGCAGCTCTCAATATCTGAAAAAGTAAGGAATTAATTCTATGATTGGCAAAACAAACAAAAAGTTATATTCCGCTATCAAAATTTCTAAACTGGGTTCCATTGCAGCAATGACTCAGGCCATGAATAATGGATATTTTAGCGATTTTAATGGAATGTCAATGATGATGGCAGGAGCAGGAATGACGATGGGTGATGGATGATAGTTAGTAAGATAAGCCTCAAGCAATTTAGAACACATCCTAAATGTGGGCTAAATCTCTGAAAGAAGTTACATAACCAGAGGATATTCAGCGAAAAATCTCCAGTTTCGCAGGCAGGATATCCTCAGTTATACTTGTAACTCTTGCTCTGTGCATCTATCTAAATCATCGGGCACACGGATATCCTCTGCCTGCCTAGTTCCCACTGAATGGAATTGGCAGGCAGTCTACATCTATAATTTCTAAATGAATGTTTTAGAAACTGTTTCTAGGGATCTCACGCAAATTTCCAAAACAGTTCGGTTGAGCTTGGAATATGTCCCTAGTTTACCGATAGCAAAGAAAAAATCTGGTGGCTCATATTGGGTTGACTGGACAGCGCAGTTAGGAGCTTGGGTAGGCGATGATGGCTTTGATGTCAAAATTCTGATCAGAGAAGATGCTAGAGAAATGGATGTTGGCGAACTCACTCTTGGGTTTACCAGTGTGCTAACTGGTGTCTGTCTTAATTTACAAGGACAGGTGGCAATTCATGCTAATGCCGTATCTTTAGAAGGCTATGGCATTGCCTTTGTTGGGTACTCAGGTAAAGGTAAATCAACGCTAAGTGCTTACTGTGCTTCTCGTAGTACAGGGTTTATCACAGATGACGTTCTGGTTGTCGATGAAAACGGTCTGGTAGTACCAGGAAATCCCCGCATCAAACTATATCCAGAAGTCGGGGTAGCACTTGGATTGGATGCTTCAGAGGAAACAGATTATAAGATTTTTTATGAGCCAGGGCAGTTAGGGGCCGAACTGCACCAGCAACCCGTCCCTCTTGGCATTATTTACTTACTCGAAGAAAGTCCTGATGAGCGTATTTATTCCGAGCAACTTCCCCAAACCCAAGCCGTATTTAACCTATTAATTCACGGCTACGATGTCAGCCTTTTTATTCCTAGTAACCCCAGTCTCCTAAATGCTTATACGCACTTGGTAAAACAAACCCCAGTTAAAAAACTGTTTTACCCCCGGGATTTCACAATGTTGCCCAAAGTTTACGACTTTTTACTTGAGGAAGTTCATCAACTGTGAGCTATGTATTAGTTCAGGGTCAGCAATCCATGACCCTTGATTCTCGGCGCAATGAAGCCTATGCTCAAGCTTTAGCGAAAGCGATCGCACCTGAAAGCATCGTTCTCGATCTAGGTGCTGGTCTTGGCATTCATGGGCTTTTAGCGGCAAAGTTAGGCGCAAAGCAAGTTTATCTAGTTGAGCCCGAAGATATTATTAGTGTAGCTGCTCAAATTGCGAAAGCTAATGGGTTTAGCGATCGCGTCCATTGCCTCCAGGGGAAGATTGAAGAGGTAAACCTGCCCGAACAAGTAGACGTGATAATTTCAGTGTTTACCGGCAACTTTCTACTAGAAGAAGATCTACTCCCATCGCTGTTCTATGCCCGCGACAAGTATCTCAAACCAGGGGGAGTAATGATTCCCCAAGCCGCCGTGATGGAAGCAGTGCCTGTATGCGTAACCGAACTCTATCAAAAAGAAATAGCATCTTGGTCAGATCCTCACATGGACATTGACCACAGCCCAGCTCGTATGTACGCCAGTCAATCAATTTACTACTACAGTAAAGATTTAGATAAAGCTCGCTATTTAGCTGAACCCGCAAAATTGTTAACCTTAGATTTTCATCAAGCAAATAGCACCTACTGCCAGACAGAAACAAAATTCACGATTACTGAATCAGGCGTATGCCACGGCTTTTCTGGCTGGTTCAACATGCAGTTAGGAGAAACCTGGCTTTCCACCGCCCCTCACGAACCACCTCTACATTGGTCGGCGGCTTTTTTACCCATCGATCCTCCAATTGAGTTGACAGTTGGTGAGGAGATAACCTTTAGATTACAGCGTCCCCCTTGTGGTGACTGGACTTGGCAAGTGAAGACCGAGCGGGCTCAGCAGGTGCGCTCTACTTTTTTTGCTATACCCAGAACCCTCAAGAGCATCAAGCAAGTTGCCTGGGACAATCAACCCCAAATTAACGAGAAAGGTAAAGCAGCACTTTACGTGCTCTCTCATAGCAATGGCACCTTATCAGTGGAAGAACTCAGCCACCATCTGGCTCGAGATTATCCTCACTTATTTGCTGAGCCTCATAAAGCCATAAATTTTGTCCAGGGCTTAGTTAGTAGGTTTTCGTAAAGTGGAGGAGCCTCTATTGTCCTCCATCCAAAGGTTGAAAATTAAACTTAAGAAGGCATTGCGTCTACTGCCAGCATTGCGCCTAGTTTGGCAAAGTTCTCCTGGTTGGACTGCTATTTATATCTTCCTGTTGATAGTTCAGGGCATTTTACCTATACTTCAGCTGTATCTCACAAAACTGATTATTGATACAGTCAGTATTAGCATCACTAGTACTAATAGAGCATCTAACTTTTCGCACCTAGTTATCCTCATTGCCCTTACTGGTGCAGTCACTCTTGCCAGCACCGTCTGTGCGTCTAGTGCAGAACTTGTTAATACTGCCCAGTCCCAACAAGTCACAGACTATATGAGTAGTATTGTTCATGCTAAATCGATCGAAGTAGACCTAGAGCACTATGAAAATCCCCAGTACTTTGATACACTGCAGCGGGCTCAAGAGGAGGCCACTCATCGTCCCAAACAAATTCTGAATAATTTGGTAGATGCTGGTCAGAATGTTATTTCCCTAGTGGCAATGGTGGGATTGTTACTCTCACTCCATTGGGGGGTTGCCAGTGTATTATTTGTAGCGGCAATTCCATCTGTGCTGGTGCGGGTCAAATTTGCGGATATTATGTACCATTGGCACCGCAAACGCACAGCGATCGAGCGGCAATCTGAATATTTCAGTTGGCTGTTGACAGGAAATATCTTTGCTAAAGAAATTCGTCTATTTGATTTGGGTTCGCTTTTTAGCGGACGCTTTGACAAGTTGCGACGGCAACTGTATCAAGAAAATATGGCGATTACGACGAAACGCTTTCTAGCTACCTTGGGAGCCCAAGCAACAGCCGTCATTCTTATGCTTACTGCCTATAGTTTCATTATTTATCAAACCTTTCTGGGAATTCTCCGCATCGGGGATTTGGTGCTTTATTATCAAGCTCTACAGCGCGGACAGGATGCGCTTAAAGGAGTCTTGAGCAGTCTATCGGCGCTCTATGAAGACAATCTATTCCTCGTAAATCTCTACGAGTTTTTAGATTTGCAGCCCAACATAGTTCAAATTACACATCCCAAACCTATTCCCAAAAATATGGCAACCGGTATTGTACTTGAGCATGTGAACTTCCAATATTCTAACTCCACAAGAAAAGCACTCCAGGATATTAGCCTCACGATTAAACCAGGGGAAATAATAGCGTTAGTAGGAGAAAACGGCTCAGGGAAAACTACCTTGATTAAACTCCTGTGCCGCTTGTACGATCCAACTACTGGCAGCATCACCATCGATGGTATTGATATCCGCCAATTTGACATTGGAGAACTACGTCGCCAATTCAGCATAATTTTCCAAGACTACGTTAAGTATTATTTCACTGCTCAAGAGAATATCCGTTTGGGAAATATAGACATTCCACTTAATCACGAAAGTATAATTGCTGCCGCTCATCGTTCCGGTGCAGATCGAGTCATCACCAGCTTACCCCAAGGCTATGACACCATGTTGGGAAATTGGTTTGAGCAAGGTGAAGAACTTAGTATTGGTCAATGGCAAAAAATAGCCTTGGCACGGGCATTCTTGCGGAACTCCCAAGTAATTGTCCTGGATGAACCCACCAGTGCGATGGATGCTAGAGCAGAAGCAGAAGTTTTTGAAGGATTTCGCCAACTAATTAAAGGTCAAACTGCCATCCTCATTAGCCATCGCCTATCCACTGTCAAAATGGCCGATCGCATTTATGTAATGGCAAACGGTTCAATTGTGGAAAGCGGCACCCATCAGGAACTAATACAGTTGGGTGAGATCTATGCAAATTTGTTTGAAACTCAAGCTCAACATTACAGGTGAAAGTTGCATGATCCTATTACCCCAAACATCTGCTAAATCATTGATAGTGTCTATGCGCAAAGAAGAGGAATTGCTACTTTGCTGTGCCAGGACTTACATGCCTCCCCCCACCACTGCACGTTTAAAGGCGTTGCTACTGGAAGACCTTGACTGGGAATATCTGATCCAAATAGCACAATGGCATGGGGTAACACCACTTTTGTACCACAGTCTTAAAAATACTTGCCCTGAATCTGTTCCCCAAGAGAAACTGAAGCAACTCCGCGAGTATTTTCAAGCTAACAGTTGTCATAACGTTTTTCTTACTAAAAAATTAATTGCGATCCTGCGCTTATTTGCAAACCATGAAATTCCCGCTCTCCCTTTCAAGGGAGCTATCTTAGCGGAGGCGGTATATGGAGATCTATGCCTGCGCCAAACACGGGATCTAGATATCCTCGTTCACCAACTTCACTACCAAAAAGCTAAAGATGTACTCATTGCCGAAGGATATGAGGTAATTCTCGATCTCCCATGGGAGTGCCATTTTGTCCTTGATGGCGACATCATTTGTATCGATCTTCACTGCAAACTTCTACCAAAGAATTACTCTCGCTCAATGGATGATAACTACTGGTGGGAAAACTGGCAGTCATTTTGTTTAGCTGGAGAAATGTTGCCTAATTTATTACCAGAAGCTTGTTTCTTCATGCTTTGTTTGCACGGGACTAAAGACTGTTGGAACACATTGCATCGAATATGCGATGTTGCAGAAACAGTGCGGGCATATCCAGATATAGATTGGCAACAGATCGTGGATCGAGCAAACAGGTTAGGATGCAAACGGATAATTTCTCTAGCGCTTTTATTGGCCAAGGATCTAATGGAAATGCCCCTTCCAGAGGAAGTATTAAAAGAGATTGAGTCTGATGCAGCAGCTAAATCTTTGGCAGTACAGGTTAGTCAACAGCTATTCTCTGAGCCAATGGACGACATTGAGGGAGTCCCACAGGCTTTATTTCACATGAGTGCGCGTGAACGCCTAGACGATAGATTGCAAATCTTTGTAAGCCTGATGGATACCCATGGATGGTTTACCCCTACAGAATATGATATGGAATTTCTGCCTTTACCTAAATTTCTGCATTTTTTATATTATCTAATTCGTCCAATTCGATTATTGGGAAGATATCGATTATCACTGTCAAATTACTTGAGAATCAAGAAATAATGCTCGATAGTGATAGTTTCAGGTATACCGCAGTATCACTATTAGGGCTTGATAAGTAAAAAAACTTAGACAACCCAGAGCAAAATTCATATAATGGTATGTAGTATCACCTCAAGGCACCGCTAATATTAGCTTTTATGCCATCTTTGTAGCCAAAGTGAGTCCAAAAGAACAATTCACCTAGATCGCTATAAGGTACCAACCCCCTCAACTAATTGTTCGGGGGCTGTCATTGTGCTGATTGACGCAAAACTAATCTTGAGATCGATATTAACTAAAACAAGTTGAAAAATAGTTCAGATCGGGAGTTCGCCACTATGTCTACAGAAACTATAGAACGCACTTCTACAGTCCGTAAAATTGCCCCGCGCTACCGCGTGCTGCTCCATAACGATGAATTTAATTCTATGGAACATGTGGTAGAAACTCTGATGCAAGTTGTGAATGGCTTGACTCAGCCACAAGCTGTGGACATTATGATGGAAGCGCATACAAATGGTTGCGCCCTGGTGATTACCTGTGTGATGGAGCATGCCGAGTTTTATTGTGAGGGGCTGCAAAGTAAAGGGCTAACCAGTACAATCGAGCCAGAGTCGTGAAACTAGAAGAAATAGCTAATTATGCAGCTCCAGCCAGACTGGGGCTATTTTTAGCAACTTTATTACTAATCTGGTTACCGATCGCCGCACCCTTATATTTAATCTGGGGAGAGCCCAGTGCCACAGGTCTGGTGCTTCTGGTGTACTGCGAATTCATTGCCCTAATTTGGGCTTGGGGCAGAAATGTCGAGCAAAAAGCCCGCCCCTACGCCTATTATGGCCTGGTATTTAGCTGGCAAAATTTACTTGAATGCTTGATCGGTATTGCCTTTGGTGTAATCAGCTTGAGCCTGCTCATGCTACTAGAAACAAGTCTGGGATGGCAGAAATGGCAGGCGGGAGTGAATTGGTCAGGGGCAATTTTACCTGGCTTACTCACGGGGATTGGCACAGGGTTTGCCGAAGAACTTCTGTTTCGGGGTTGGTTGTTAACTGAATTAGAGAAGGATTATGGCGAAAAGCGCTCCCTATTTCTCGCCAGTGGCATCTTTGCCTTACTGCATCTAAATTTTGTCAAGTTATTTGAAAGCATTGCGATCGTAGGAGTACAACTGCCCGGACTCGCATTACTAGGCATGGATTTAGTCTGGGCAAAGCGATCGCGATCCGGTAGATTGGGCTTAGCGATCGGTTTACACGGTGGGCTGGTCTGGGCATATTACGCGATCTCCACTACTAAATTATTAGTCCCAGCTCATGTAGTACCAGAATGGGTAACTGGAATTAACGGCAACCCGATCGCTGGCATGATGGGGATAATGTGCTTAGGCGCGATCGCTTTTGTGCTTAGAAGTATAAAGAGATAGAAGGACTTCGCTTAATATCTGCTTAATATCTACGGATAGCGCTAAGATAGTTAATTAGTCCCTAGTTGCTTCGTCTCCATGACCGTTACTAAACTGACGATTGCTGACAAACAAGAAATAGTGCGCTTGTACTGCGAAACTGACCTAACTACAAATCAGTTGTCGGAGCAGTATTTTATTAGTGCGAGCACAGTTTTGAGGTTACTTCAGGAGTTTATTCCTCAGGATGACTATAAGCAGTTGGTTAAACAAAAACAGGCAAGATCGAAGCGAGTTTTAAAAGGACCTAATGCTATGGAAGAAACTAGTCAACTCGATCTGATCGACTCAGCCATAGATTTTGCTTCATCCTACGAGTACGTGCCAAACAATGACGCGCCAGATGACAAAAATGACAAATTAGTAGTAGATATGGCAGATACAGCCATGGAAGAGGAAGAGGATATTGACGATATTGACGATATTGACGATGTAGCCCCAGATGAACTGGCTGGTGAGTTGGTAGATGATGAATTTGACGATGAATCAGAGTTACTTGACGATGACGATGACGATGATAACGATGGAGAAAATACGGAACTAGGGGATATTACCGCTGCTTTAGATGGCGCTCATGTCAAACTCAACCCTAATATATCCATAGTTATTTTGCCTCTGGTAGAAGCAGATTTACCCGCTACCTGTTATATCGTGATCGATCGAGCTGCTGAAATAATTACTAGACCGCTGCAAGACTTTAAGGATTTAGGTAAAATTCCTACCCACGAACAGCAATCACGTACGGTTCCGGTATTTGATAATCACCGCATTGCGCGCAGGTTTTCTAACCATACCCAGCGTGTAGTTAAATTCCCCAGCGAACTGATCTATTCCACCCACAGCCGATTAGCAAAACGGGGAATTACGCGGATGTTATTTGATGGTCAGGTGTTTGCTCTTTAATGTCTGGACGGTTATTCCTGTTCGGTTACTCCCATCAAACCAATCACAGTTAATCACAACTCACAATCACAACTTAAATCTAGCTATTCTAATTAATTCATTCCGAAAACCATCCAAAGGCTCCTGTCCACACGATCGCCATGTCTACATTGAGTCTATCTCCCGCCCAACAAAAGTTTTGGTATGTATCTCGAATTCCCGACTCAGAAATCACAACAACGCAGTTAGTAGAAGCGTCACTGGCAATATCTTGGGAAGAATATCCCCACATCGATCTCTCTAGCTATCGCGATACCTTAGATGGAATGGCCTCTGACTTGCGGCAAAGAATACAGGGCATTAATTATCCCTTGAAAGTAATTAGTGAAATCAATCGCTACTTATTTGAGGAGCAAAATTTCTGCGGTAATGAGCATAATTACTACGATCCGCGTAATAGCTTCCTTACCGATGTAATTTCTCGCCGCCTGGGAATTCCCCTGACACTTTCCATTGTTTACATGGCTATTGGCGATCGCATTGGTTTCCCACTCGAAGGCGTCAGCTTACCTGGAAACTTTATTCTTCGCCCACAGCGTTCGGACCTTGAAGTATTCATCGATCCCTTTGCCAAGGGTGAAATCATGTTCAAAGAGGACTGCGCTGCCAAGCTAGTCCAAATTTACGGACCTCAAGCAGACCTAAAACCCGAGTACCTTGAAACTGTGGGAGTACGGCGGATTTTAGAAAGAATGTTAATGAACTTGAAGCTGATCTACCTGAATCAGAAAAAATTCCATAAAGCTCTATCTACCATAGAAAAAATCTTGATGCTTTGGCCCAATTCATCTACTCAAATTAGGGATCATGGGCTACTCTGCTATCAGCTAGAGCGCTATGTTGAAGCTCGTAGCGATCTTGAGACTTATCTAGATCTCAGTCCCTATGCCGATGACGCCGAGCTTATTCAAAAACTAATTGATGAGATGACATAAACAGGAAACAAGTTATCAACACTTATTTCCACCAAGCACGAGTCTAGAATCGTACTTGGAGATTATGTAAGTAGAATCAATACAAAGTATCCCTTCGGCATCAGCACATCCTTACCCTTGTAAAGTCGGTTTAGGACTGCTAATTTGCGCCCGTCCCTTTCGGAGACAGTTGCCATTTCGGGGATATCTGGGCTACACGGGGGGGGAATAGGATAGCCCTATGACTAATGTAACTCAAGAAGTTGAAATACACAAGAAGTTTGCAAATCTGTTACAAAAACAAACCCCTACTTGGTTGGAATTCGACCCAAAACTCGATAAACAGCGGTTTCTGCACTGCGGCCTTTGAGCGCTTGCATTCCCACAAACTCGGTTCTAAATCTTCCCTCTAGTCGATCGTGGGTATCCTGGCTAATCAGAATATGGTAAATACCACCATCTACTTCTTTGTTAAGGCTCTCTAGGCGGGCAGCGATATTAACGGTATCGCCTAAAACAGAATATTCCAATCGATCGCTACTGCCAAGGCTGCCAGCGATCGCCATACCTGAGTTAATGCCAATACCTGTGACTACTTCCGGTAACCCACGTGCTTGCCATATTTTACTCATCTCTATTAGTTTTTCAGCTACAGCGATCGCTGTGGCCACAGCATTCTGAGCATCGCGGCTACGTTCGACTTCGGTACTGTGCGGGATTGGTACACCAAATACTGCCATCACGGCATCGCCAATATACTTATCTACCATGCCGCCATTTTTGAGCACTTCCGAGGCGATCTCCCCTAAATATTCATTTAGCCAAGCTAGAACTTCACTTGGACTTTGGACCTCAGCACAGGAGCTGAAGTTGCGCATGTCAGTGAAAAGCACGGTAACGTATACTTCTTGCCCCAGTAAGCGTCCAGAATTTAAGAACTCTGCACGCTGCTCCCAAATCATATTCACAAGCTCCTTGGAAACATGGCGGGAGAAAATTCCCATGAGCAGATTGCGATCGGATTGTTCCTTCCCAAGTTGGTAGACAATCACCAGAATATTGGATGCCGCTAAGCCAAATAGCGCAGGGAAGAAAGGAATCCACCATGCCAGTAGAAATGCCCAGTAGACAATGCCTGCTAACAGCAACATCAGCGCCACAAGCGCGATCGGCTTTAAGGTAACGCGTCGTACAAGTAGAGCTAATACTCCACCGCAGATCGTCCATCCTGTAATCCAGAGGTATTCCCATTCAGGGTTCCAAACCTGGATAAACGGGCGGCGATCCAGCGCGGCGCTAACAATCTGGCTGGCAATATTGGCATGAATCTCCACACCGTACATTACCTCTTCGCCTGTACTAAAAGGGGAAGGATAGCTATCCTTCAGACTAACAGCCGTAACGCCAATCAAAACTATGCGATCGCGCAATCGAGACGGATCGACCTTGCCATTTAGCAGATCTACTGATGATATATGGGCAAATTTTCTTTCCTTACCGCGATAGTTGATCAGCACCTGATAGCCGTTAGCATCAATATGGCTATAACCACCATATCTAGGTCTAACCCTGGGAATTACGCGCCCGTCAATTGCAAATTCCTTGGTTTGAGGGTTAAAGTCTATGGTTTTATGCGCTGTTTTTTCTAAGTATGTCCTGGCCAGCAGCAGGGCAAACGAGTCGTAATCAACTGCTAGCAAGGCACGGCGCACAATAGCACCTGCATCAGTAAGCATATTGGCAAACCCAGCATCGCTCACCGCAGCTAAATCAGCTGGTAGTTCTACGCCTCTACTACCATTTGCTAAAAAAGTGATGTTTACAACATTGCCAGCATTTTTGATTGCTTGAACCAGTTGAGCGCGCCCTTCACCTACAGGTAAATCCAGATACTTATCTATGCCAATTACAGTTGGCTTAGCCGCAGCAACTTTAGTAATTAAATTAGCAAATACGGCATCTGACCAAGGCCATCGCGCCTGGCGTTGAATATCCTGTTCGCTAATTTCAACTATGACAATGCGATCATCGGACTTCTCAGGGGGACGCAGAGAGAGCAGGTAATCTAGACCTTTTAGCTCTAGCGGTTCTAAAAAACCTATGCTACGCAGTCCACCAATTCCCAAAGATACTGCCAGCGTAATCAGTCCGGCGATGAATTGGTTCTGATATTTCCTAATAGCTTTGATTCTAATAGCTTTTAGTAGTGCTCTGCTGATTCCAGAATCTCGATTGGAACGAAGCTTTCTTGAGGAAGAAAGATGGCATGTTTATAGATCAGTTTACCACTCATATCACAGCGATTGACTGCAACGCCAAGGGGGCGCGGCAGATGTGAAGCATGGGTATCTATATAGTCCCGATAAATCTGTTTAGCACCTTTGAGAATAGATGGGTCTATTTTCTTGCCAGCAATCTCTCGTCGACTGCTGCTAGATGGTTCGATTTTTTGGGCGGCGTAGGACACTTTTACGATCCCCTTACATATTAGCTTTTGTTATTTTGCTTGAGTCATTCAATCAGCTTACCTTTTCAGGTAGCTAACTAAGCTCAGGATTATACACTAATTGCTGTCAGACGCAACCTTTATCCTGAATAGCCTGCTGTAGAATATTTTGGGAAAATCAGTCATGTTGCGATTGCGATAAGTAATAATTACATCGATTAGATAATTAATAAACTCCGAGTTTTTCATTGTCACCTCATAGCTTAATTCGGGGTCACCATTAAAAATTACACGAAATAATCCTACTTCCTCTGGCAAGCCAGATACTCTCCAGGTTGCGACAAAAGGTATGGCCAGTCCCCCCTCTATTTGTCTCTCTCCTTCTAGCTTTCCAGACTCATAGAGGTTAATAGCAAATGGTACGGTTTCTTTTTTTGATTGTTCTCTGTAGTAGGGAAAATAGGCACTTACTATGGCATTATTTTCTGATCTCTTTAATTCCATTGCTATCGTTCTGACAAGCTAGACTACTTGGTTAATATAACGCGTGTGCAAACCTACAGACGCAATCTCGATCGCTGTCCCCTAAATTTGTGTCTAATTTGCAGCAAGCGATCGCCCAAGATCCGATATGCCTGGATGTCACTTGCCGCGCATTTTTCTACACAGGATCTATGCAGAGACCTTATCAACTACTTTGATTTTGCCATCTGGCTCTACAGTCCACACATCGTAGCTGCCTTTGACATCGCCAAACTCATCTAGATCGACGTTACCGCTAGCACCCTGATAGTTAATATCTGTCCCAACTTTTGCCAATTTCAAAGCTTCGCACACATCGCTGACTTCTTTGCCAGGCGGATTCGCAATTTCGCGAATTTTGCTCTTAATACCTTCACCAGTAGGACTCTTCGCAGCTTCGGCGGCGATCGCCACTAGCGCTGCCGCGTCATAGGAATGTGGTACAAAGGCTCCAACGGTTTGACCTGTTTTTTCTTTGAATCGTTTGGAAAATGCATCTAGAGTTTTGCCATCAGCTCCTGGCACCGTACCCAGTGCCCCTGCCAAGATTAGTTTGCCGTCTGATGTTGTGCCCACATTCTTGGGGAAATCCTCAGTTTGGACACCATCGGTCAGTAAGACCTGGACGTTGTTAAGCAATCCTAGTTCATAGGCTGCTTTGAGTAATGGTGCCCCAGTTTCGGGGTATAGCACTGCCGCTACCGCATCTGGCTTGCTACCAAATGCACCTCTGGCTTCAGCTTCAAAGGTGGTAGCTTTAGGGTCATAGCGGGTAGGCTTGGCATCGTTGACAATCTGACCGCCTAATTTTTTAAAAGACTCGACAAATACTTTTTCAAACCCCACACCATAATCGTTATTAATTACCAGCGTTGCGACTTTCCGAAAGCCTTTAGAGTAAGCCAGTTTGGCTAAGGCCGCCGCTTGATAGGTATCAGGTGGTGCAGTACGGTACCAATAGCCGTTAAAATCACCTTTTTTAGCCCTTTCCGTAAATACGGGGCTGGTGCTGCCGGGAGAGATTTGGACAACCTTATTAGGAGCGGCGATCGCAATGGCAGCGGTGGAAACGCTACTGGCAAAAGCCCCAACTACGGCACCCACTTTATCGACCTGGACGAGTTTGGTCATAGCTTCGGCACCAGCGGTTTCTTGGGTGCGATCGTCTTCTTTGAACAATTTGATTGGTTGTCCTAAAACACCACCACAATCATTGACTGTGTCTACTAATAGATCGATGCCCTTAACCATCGGCGCACCAATGGCGGAGAGATCGCCTGTCGCAGGTAGAAGTACACCTAGCCTAAACTCATTTGGATTAGCAGCGGTTGTAGTACCGCCGCTAGTTGGTGTTGTGGTAGAAGTAGGGGTGGTTGTTTCAGGCTGACAGGCTACAATCCAAATACTGGTAGCCATGCTTAATACAGCCATTAATAGGAATGAGACAAAGCGTTTAGTCATGTTTTAAGGGATTGTTCAATACAACAAAAAGGTTTTCTGTGGAATTATTGCTGTAATTCTACTGGGTTGTTCTGTAAGCATATGTATTTTTTTTGCAAACTTTGAGATGGCTTAACGTATGATCGATCCCCGCCGCCAAAAAGAATTAAACCGCTTGCTTGCGCGTCTGGGTATTAATTCATCGCCACTGATAGATTGGCAACAGTTCGACTGGCAAATGCTAGATCTGTCTCTCATACATCCTTCTTATTCCACAACTAGAAATAACGATCAGCTAGAGTTCATCGGTGACAGTGTGCTAAGAATGGCTGCAACTTTATGGCTGCAAGAAAACTATGCTGAAAGTAAGGTTGGAGAGTTAGCTGCACTTAGATCTCATCTGGTGAGTGATCGCACAATTGCTGAAATTGCCTCAGCCTACGATCTCGATAGTTTTCTGTTGATGTCCAACTCTGCTCGCAATGATACCAAAGCTCTGCAAACACGTTTAGCAGCAGCATTGGAAGCGCTGCTTGCAGCTTTGTATCTGAGTACCCACAACTTCGGCTTAATTCGTAGCTGGCTCGACCAGCATTTAGAGCAGGCTGCCCACAAGTTATTAACCGAGCCATCCTTGGGCAATTATAAAGTGGCTCTACAGGAGCTTACACAGGCACGCTGGAAGCTTCTACCTGATTATCAAGTTATTGATCGACCTAGCGATCGCCCCAGTGCCAACAGAGAGGATTTATTTACGGTTGAGGTTTGGTTTCAAGATCGCTGCTGGGGGCAGGGACAAGGTAAAAGTATAAAGGCCGCACAGCAGGCCGCGGCTGCAATAGCTTTAAAAACCCTACAAACAAGCTAGTATAAATACTTAAGAAAAAGCTATATAAATAGGCAGTATTATCCCCTTGATAGTTCAGCTTGGAGGAAAAGTGGTCTAGCATTTATCTAGTTCATCTTAAAAATGTTCAAAAATCTAAGTTGGGATCGTTCCATATTTCGGGATCATTCTCGAATTGTAGGTATAAGATAAGCATTGGTGTGTTTCAAATTATTTCTACTGAATTTGCCAATTAAGTCAAATCAGTGCCTAATGTGGTAAGGAGTCTAGAGCTATTCTGTTACTGATAACAATACTCACTGTCTTAAACGGTGTGGCAGCGGGTTGGTTGCTGCTGTATGGAATCAACGCCTATTGGTTAACTGCTGTCCATAACACTAAGTTTGGCCGCAGAGAACGCCCTCGCGGACGCATTGTCGGGAAAAAACAACGTGCTCTGGCAATGTCAACACTAGGTTCCCTCAAAAGAAGTAGGAACGGTTTTGCCTCAGGAGTTGCAACCGCATTGCCAACAGTCACAACCGAAGGTGGTGTGCTACCCACTGTGACTGTGCAACTGCCAATATTTAACGAACGTTATGTGGCTCAAAGGCTTTTAGATGCGGTCTGCCAACTGGACTATCCGCGCGATCTCCTATACATCCAAGTATTAGATGATTCAACCGACGATACTCAGGAGATCTTGCGAGCGGCAGTTACTGCCCAGCAGCGTCAAGGCTATTGGGTAGATTATATCCATCGCGAAGATCGCACAGGTTTTAAAGCAGGTGCTTTACAGTCAGCTATGTCTGAGGTTCAAGGCGAGTACATTGCGATTTTTGATGCTGATTTTGTGCCGGAACCCGATTGGCTCAAACGCACAATCGCTCATTATTGCCAAGATCCAGATAGTCGGATTGCTGTAGTCCAGACGCGCTGGGGACACATGAATTCTGAGTACTCTTTGCTAACCAGGCTTCAGTCCGCTGGCATAGACGGTCACTTTGCGATCGAGCAGAAAGCGCGTTGTCAAAAGGGCTATTTCCTTAATTTTAACGGTACGGCTGGGATTTGGAATAAACAGGCAATAATTGATAGTGGAGGCTGGCATGCCGATACGTTAGCCGAGGATATGGATCTGAGCTATCGAGCGCAGCTAAAGGGCTGGCGTGTAGTTTACGACAACGATATCGTGGCACCAGCAGAGTTGCCAGTAGCAATGGCAGCATTTAAGCTCCAGCAGTTTCGTTGGGCTAAAGGCAGTATTCAGTGTGCCAAGAAACTTATTCCTACGATCATCAAGAGTAGGATGAGTCTAGGTATCAAGAGTCAGGCCATCTTGCATTTAACTGGCTATTCAGTGCATCCACTCATGCTGCTAATCATTTTGCTAGCTGTACCACTGATGTTGCTAATTCCGCCGGAATTAAGCACATTGCGCAATGCGTTTAGCGGCTTCTGGGCGATCTGCATGATGCCAGCCACGTTTGGGCCTCCCTTCCTTTACCTAACAGCCCAGAGAGAGCTATATCCAAGAACCTGGACAAAGAGACTGGGAAGAATCTCGCTTTTGGCGTTATTAGGCACAGGTATATCTTTTAGTAATTCTCGCGCTGTAGTTGCTGGTCTATTTAATACGGGAGCTAACTTCCGCCGTACCCCTAAGTACAATATCAAGCAGAAGGGCGATCGCTGGGATAACAAGGCCTACAAGATCCCCATGGATACGACCGCACTCATAGAGATTGGCCTCTGCGTGTATAGCTGCATAGCAGCCATAATTTCGCTGAATCAGGGCTTATACCTCACTCTCCCGTTTATGGTGCTCTACGCTCTGGGCTATGGTTATGTAGGTGGCCTAACGCTCTGGCAAACTTGGCAGATGCGCGGATAAATGGAAAATTGACTATGGCGAATCCCATGTGGTCAGTAGTAATCCCTACCTATAATCGTCTGCCAATTTTGCAAAAGTGTCTGACAGCCTTAGAGCATCAGCAGTTCGACCAACCTTATGAGATTATCGTCATTGATGATGGTTCAACCGACGATACAGTTGGTTACCTAACTGCTCAACGCTCAGATTACCGCCACGTGCGGTTAGTTCAGCAGGATCATGGCGGTGCCGCCGCCGCACGAAATTTGGGGATTGAGCAGGCGGTGGGAGAGTTTATTATCTTCATCGATAGCGATCTGGTTGTCACAGAGGAGTTTTTGGCATCCCATGCCAGTGCCCTAGCGGGCTGGGATAGAGCATTTACCTATGGTCGGGTAATTAACACCAGCAATTTTGATAACCCTACGGCTGAACCATTTAAGGTAACTGACTTTTCTGCTGCTTACTTTGCTACAGGTAATGTAGCGATCGCGCGGCATTGGTTGATCGAAGCAGGTATGTTTGATACTGGGTTTCGGCAGTATGGCTGGGAAGATTTGGAACTGGGTGTACGGCTGAAAAAGCTAGGACTACAACTAATCAAGTGTCCTAAGGCTGTAGGTTACCATTGGCATCCACCGTTTAGTTTGACACAGTTGCCCCACCTGATCGATCAAGAAGAGCAGCGAGGGCGCATGGGCGTTGTATTTTATCAAAAGCACCCCACTTGGGAAGTGCGGATGATGATCCAAATGACCTGGTTGCACCGACTGCTATGGGGCTTACTATCTTTGGGCGGTTTACTGAATGAGCGATCGCTGCGTCCATTGTTGCAGTGGCTGATTGACACGGGTAAATCGCAGCTAGCTTTGGAAGTAGCAAGAATATTTTTAAACTGGTACAACGTACGCGGTGTGTATGCTGCATATAGAAATTTTGAGTTAGATGGTAGATCGGGAATTTAACCACCGCTAATTTTGGCTTTATAGCCGAGTTTAGAGAGAAATTGCAGCGTTTTTTGAGCGCAATCGCCCTGAATCTCAATCTCGTTGTCCTTTACTGTGCCGCCTGCACCGCAGTAATTTTTGAGCTGCTTAACTAGAGAAGTTAAAGTCTCTGGGCTAACTTGAAAACCAGAAATTACCGTCACAGTTTTGCCCTTGCGGCCTTTGCGCGACGCTTGGATGCGGAGATTTTGCTGCTGTGGTGGTAGGTCTACTACTGGTAAGTCGGAATTGTCTTCGGGTTCGGGTGCTCCGAATTCCCGATAGACAACCTTGGGTTTACTCATTAGTTTTCGGTTATCGTTTCTTCACTAGGAACAGATTATAGATTATAAACAAATGTGGTCTATAGTTCTGGCTTTAGTTCACGCTCCATCAATCCCTCTACTGCCTGCTGAGGCGTAATTTCCTCATGCAAGAGGCGATAAACATAACGCGACACGGGTACGGTAATGCCTTCGCGATCGGCTAGCTCGATTAGCACATTGGTTGTATTCACACCTTCGGCTGTACCCTCGATTTCTGACAATACCTGTGTCAGGTTTTTACCCTGCGCTAAGCCATAACCAACTCGGTAGTTGCGGCTGAGGCTGCTGCTACAGGTGGCAAGCAAATCGCCCAGCCCCGACAAACCCCAAAAGGTTTCGGGTTGTGCACCAAAAAAAATACCTACGCGGATAATTTCTGTGAGCGATCGCGTAATTAGTGCGGCTTTGGCATTAGTCCCAAGCTGTAAACCATCGCAAACTCCTACAGCGATCGCGATCGCATTTTTAAGTGTGCCGCCCAGTTCCACACCAAGCGGATCGGAGTTGGTATAGATGCGAAAATTTCTGGAGGCAAAAACGGTTTGGACGAGTTGCGCCGCAGCGGGTACAGTGCTAGCAACTACAGTAGCAGCGGGCAGTCCTGCAATGATTTCGGCGGATAGGTTGGGGCCGGAAAGCACGACAACAGGATGGTGGGGCAAAGCCGCCTGCCAAATTTGAGAAGGTGTGTTGCTAGTAGCAGGATCTAGCCCCTTGGTGGCACTGACCAGAATCGCTGTGGGCTTTAGCGGTAATAACTTTAGTTGCTCTGCTGTTGTGGCGACACCCTTCATCGATATTGCCGATACGATGATTTCGCGATCAGCGATCGCCTCGGCAAGCGTTTGTGGACTTTGCCGAGACCACAAAGTAACTTGATGACCGTTAGCTGCTGCTAATTTTGATAGGGCAGTGCCCCACGCCCCCGCACCGATAACCGTTAGTTTAATAACCTTACACACAATGACTTTAATATTCTTTATACACTCAACCTAGCAAAGACTAGCACTCATTTAATCTCTCAAATACAACGGAATATACTCATCCCCACTGCACATCAGGACTAGGGTAAATTGTTTCAGGTCTGGTTGGTGGTCTCTTGATAGTCACAGATTATTTTGATTACTCACTATGGGGAAACACCCTTTAGCAAAGCCATAATCTGGCAAACATCAAAACCACTTATTAAAAGTACCTTAGATGGAGAAGATTGCCCACTGACAACTTCAATTAACACTTTGTCAATACCCAATTTTGAAGCTAGGAAATCAATCACTGCTGCGTTAGCCTTACCCTTTTCGGAAGGAGCCATCACCTTAATCTTCAGAGATTCCCCAAGGCCATCCAACAATTAAATCTCTTGAGGACGATGTCACAACTTTGACATTGATCCTACCCATGACTAGATACCCAAATTCCTAAAGATATTGATTTAATACATTGCGCGATCACTTCTTCCTGTCCCTAATCTACTTCCTCACCAAAATAGTCTCAATGCGTAAAAATCGCTCGATTTGGACTGATTAACTTGGCAATAATTGAGCGTGCATTTTTTAGGTGGAGACACTTAAAAAAACTGTAGCTCCTTTAATATCTAAGATTGCCAGGCTAATAATATTCAGACGAATCACCTTTCATCAATCTAGCAGAGAGTTGCTTAAGCATAATCACAAAATTCAGCAATTTTTTCTATAGGAAGGAGAGAGAATAATATCTTCCCTCAAGCCGACCTAGAAGCTAGATAAGAAAACCCTCCGCGCCCTGATTAGGCAGGAAAGGGCTTTAGAAACAGTTTGGGTGTGATGAGGCGACGGATTTCCAATACAGTTTCTTGAGGAATTTGAAGAATCTTAGCCATTCGATTGTGTAGCAACATTTCTTGATCATTAATCTTGCCATCAGCTTTAGCAATTTCCCATGTAATAGCCAAAATTAGTCTACGCTTTATCAAAGCTTTCTCCTCCTTCTGCTCATAAAGAAGATTTTTAGTTATGATGTCGTCAAAGCTGTCATGGCTACACAATGCTACATTTACCCTGTTTTTGTCTTTTTGCTGAATTCTAGGATTAGCCAGGAGTTGTTGAATAGAAAGTTTTTCGGCCTCGCTAAACTCTCCATCTGCCTGAGCCATTGGCAGGGAAGCAATAATAACATCAGCCAAAAACTGACTTAATTTCTGCTCTTCTATCTTACCAAGAGCAAACATTGTTGTACTAAAAACACCTGTGCCAATTGTCAATCCTAGAGCAATTGGTGCAGCAACTGTACACATGCTAAAAGTAGCAGCACCGACAACAGTTCTACCACCTACTAACATAGTTTGGATTGCCCCTGGCACAAAAGGAGCCCACCAAGCAACAGGAGCTAGAGTAGCAGCAGCAACAGATGATGCTACCATCCCTGTGCCAGCACCTGTTAAAGTGCCCAGAACTAGGGAGCCACTAACTTTTCTCCAAGGTTCAAGACCTTCACTAATGACTTTAAGATCGGACTCACTAAGGACGATTTTTGAGGAGTTTTCACAATCTAGGTACACAAATAACTCAGACAATTGAGTACCAAAATAATTGTTTATCTCGACGGAAATCTCTTTGCCTAACTCAGTAATTCTGGGTGCCAGATCGTCAAAAACCTTCTGAATCTTCTTTGTAAGTTCAATCCAAGATGGACCTAACATACTCTTGAGAGTAAGAAGATCATCGTTCATATTTCTAAATTCATCAGCGGTATAAATAGTTTGAAGATTTGAAAGATAGGGTTCATTTAGTTTTGCTACCAAGTCTAGCGTTGCCAGTAAAACAACCGATGCAAAAAGTAATGCGATTGGGGTAGTGACTGCACCAATAATAGGAACTCCTGTAAATGGAACAAAGGAGTGAGCCATAAATGTTAAGAGACTTCCCAGAATTAGTAATGCACCTGTTGTATATTTCCGAGTTTGAGAATCAGGTTTAGAATCTTGATAGAGCAGGACTAGGACTTTAACATATCTGGGTAGTTCGGCAGCGCGTGGTATTGCAAATCTCAGTAATCCTCCAAGAGAAACAAGAAGAATTGGGATAATAGATGCAAATAGGCTAGTGATAGCTGATAAGCAAAGCCCTGTGAGTGCAAACATGGATTTTTTTCCTAGTTGAGGATGCTTACCTTAGTGTTCCCACTCCAGAAGCAACTTCTAACAATTACTTAGTCATACTTTATAAGCTTTAGGTATATTAAGCTTGGCAAGACTGTCAAATTTTAGTCTAAATACTAAAATTGGGCAAAGAAAAAGGCTTGTTTTGACTGACCTAACTTAAGCATAACAGTTAGCAATTATGGTTGGCACTGATGGTGCTAACTACGGTGGAGGAAGAGCAAGCTCCTGAAGAAGCCAGATACTTGTTGACAAGAACTCGTCAGGAACTTTCTCAGGAAGCAGGTCGTGCCATAATTGATCTGGTAACGACAATAATTGCTTATAGGTTTGAACAACTGAGCCGAATGGAGGTAGAGTCAATGCTAGACATTAAACTTAAGGAAACAAGAGTTTATCGAGAAATCAAGGAAGAAGGGCGAGAAGAAGAAGCAGTTAATTTGATTGTCCGACAACTAAATAAGCGATTTGGAGAAGTCTCCAATGAAATACGCTCCTCGATTTTAGGTTTACCTTTACCTGTTCTCGAAGATTTGAGTGAGGCTCTGTTAGATTTTGCTGATTTTGCTGACTTGAAATCTTGGTTAGAAGCGCGAACAAATTAACTCTTATAGGCCATCCATGGCGCTGAGCGCTTTGCCCAGCCGCACTAAACCTTGACAGCAGTCCAGGCGTTCAAAATGCACTTCAATAAAAGATAGCCTATCTGTATTTGCCTTAGCCTGAGTTAGTGCTGCTTCTAGCTCTCCTTCCGTGCGTACTTCACAACTCCAACTATCACCAAATACCTGTGGTAAGAGGTGATATTTCCAAGGCTGAATATCATTGTAAGGCCCTTCGTGAATCACCCGCTCTACTGTATAGCCATCATTGTTAATTAAGAAAATGATTGGATTGAGCCCCTTTCTGATAATTGTTGATATCTCTTGGCCGGTCATTTGAAACGCCCCATCGCCGATAAAGGCTATAACACGCCGATCTCGATTCGCGATCGCTGCCCCCAAACACGCAGGTACAGCATAGCCAATTGATGTATAGAATGCCTGAGCGATGAAGTCGTTATCCCCATGCATGACTAGATCGATCGTGGCAACTAAGGCATCGCCAGTATCGGCAATCGCAATGGAATTATCCTCTAGGAAATGATTCATGCGCTCGTAAAATCGCACATTGGAGATCTTTTGCTCTGGCTGTGGGACAAAATTGGCTGACAGCATTGAGGCAGCAGGCTTGATATCGAGTGTCTCATAGAGCCTGTGTTGCAACTTTGCTGCGAGGCCATCGACAAAATCACCTAGGCAGATGGGGCTGTAGTAATGGTGCTTAATTTTTACTTTATCGGAGTTAGCATTAATTAGCTTAGTCTCATCTAAATGGGCAGTAAAGCCACCTAAATTCATATCCGACATCAATGCACCCAAACACAAAATACAGTCGGCATCCTCTACCCTTTGCCTGACGTACTCGCGACTCAGTGCCCCTGCGTAATTACCGATAAATTGGGGATGCATTTCTGAAATAATTGACTTTCCCAAGATGGTTGTGGCAATGGGATATCCTGTTTGCTCCAGTAACTTTGATAGCTTGTGCTCGATGCCAAATCGATGGAATTCAATCCCCGCAAAAATGACTGGGCGTGCTGCCGCTGCCAGTAACGACACCGCTTCCTCTACTGCCTCTGCTAAAGAATGGCGATCGCTCATAGGAATCTCTGGTATTTCCACAGAAATTGAAGGCGTACAGGGCTGATGTACCAGATCGGCAGGAATCTCAATATAAACTGGACGCTTATAGCGCAGGCAAGCAGCGATCGCATGGTCAATTTGAGTTGCAGCTTGACTGGGATTGGTAATCATCACCGCCGCCACCGTCACATTGCTAAAGATGGCATGCTGTAATTTATAGTCACCCGTGGTGTGATGCATGAGTAATCGATTGCGATGCTGCGATGTGTGAGGCGCACCGCTAATCACGATCAGCGGTACTAATTCCGCATAAGCTCCCACGACAGCATTCAACAAGCTCAAACCGCCCACATCATAGGTAACGCAAACAGTTCCCACCCCATTGAGGCGGGCATAGGCATCAGCAGCATAGCCAGCATTCAGTTCGTTACACGTACCGATTAGCTGTAGAGAATTTGCCAAGAACACATCCATCAGCCCTAGCACGTAATCGCCAGGAATGCCGAAAATATGTTTGACCCCAACAGCCACTAATCTTTGTGCTAAATATTCGCCAACCGTAACCACTTGAGACTCAGACATAATTACTGCTCCTGCTCTAGCCGCCCTTAGCCCAACTAAATCTCGGTAAGGGCCAAAGAGTGAATGATTTTGGGTGAGGATGTGTTGCGCTACGCCCAGCACATCCCCACTTCTTTAGGACTACTTAAATCTCTATATCGATCTTATGGTATTCCTTGTAGGGCAAGCATTTTGCTGTGCTTGGGGTGGCACATTTTTGGTAGTGTTATACATAAAACTTAATGAATAAGAAATAGACAGTAGCGATCGCCACGCAGTAACCTAGAGTGCATTATCGTAATTTTTCATAAATTATTTATCGTCATAAAAAGGAAATCTTATGGCAGTTCAACGCGGATCCAAGGTTCGTATTTTGCGGAAAGAATCCTACTGGTATCGCGATGTCGGTACAGTAGCTTCCGTTGACAAGAGCGGGATTATCTATCCTGTAATTGTGCGCTTTGACAAAGTTAACTACTCGAACGTAGGTACCAACA
Organism: Rhizobium sp. Q54; assembly: GCA_943367755.1. Lineage (GTDB taxonomy): Bacteria > Cyanobacteriota > Cyanobacteriia > Pseudanabaenales > Pseudanabaenaceae > PCC-6802. The sequence goes on from CALRKB020000001.1 coordinate 27,835, forward strand.
ACTTCGCCATTGATGAAGTTGAAGAGGTCAGCTAAGGCGATCGGGCATTAACCTATGCCTGAGTTACCCGAAGTTGAAACAGTTCGTTTAGGACTCAATCAAACAACAATTGGTCGGCAAATCGAAGGTGGAGAAGTATTGTTGCCCCGCACAATCGCCTACCCCGAGACGCCGACTAGTTTTTTGGCAGCGATCGTCGGTCAAGAATTTGTAGAATGGCAACGGCGTGGCAAGTATTTATTAGCGCTATTAAGCGATCGCAGTTGGTTGGGCGTACATTTGCGTATGACGGGGAGGATGCTGTGGCTCGATCGCAGTACTCCAGTACACAAACATACCCGCGTACGCCTGTTCAGCGGCAACAAGGAATTGCGGTTTGACGATCAACGGACGTTTGGGCAAATGTGGTGGGTACCCCCACAAACTCAAGTTGAAAATATCGTTACAGGTCTGAAGCACCTTGGTATAGAACCATTCGATCCGGAGTTTACCCCTGCCTACCTGGCAGCAAAACTGAGTAAGAGCAATCGCCCGATCAAAAACGCCCTCCTCGATCAGGAGATCGTTGCAGGTATCGGCAATATTTACGCTGACGAAGCCCTATTTCTAAGCAATATTCACCCCCAGCATAAATCTAGGCAATTGTCGCCAGCGCAAGTTACCGCACTACATACTGCGATTATCAAAGTGCTGAGTGATGGCATTAGCAACGGTGGCAGCACATTTAGCAATTTTCAAGATATAACTGGTAGCAAGGGTAATTATATCGATGTAGCATGGGTATTCCGTCGCACAGGGCAACCTTGTAAAGTTTGTAGTACTGCGATCGAGCGGATCAAACTTGCGGGGCGCTCCTCGCACTTTTGCCCCTTCTGCCAACCTTGTCCAACCTCAAATTCGCAATAAGCGCGCATTAGCATGATTAAAAACGATACTTGGATTACACAGATGGCTGCTTCAGGCATGATTTCGCCATTTGAGCCAAACTTGGTAAGACGGATACAAGTAGAGCCTAATTTACCTGTGCGCCCGGTGATCAGCTTTGGTCTATCTTCCTATGGCTACGATATTCGTCTCTCTCCAGTAGAGTTTCGCATTTTCCGTCATGTACCGGGTACTGTCATCGATCCAAAAAATTTTAGCGCCAAAAACCTGGAACCATCCGATTTACATAGCGATGAAAATGGCAGTTTCTTTATCCTGCCTGCCCATTCCTACGGTTTGGGTGTGGCCTTAGAACACCTGTCAGTACCTGGGAATGTCACGGTAATCTGTATAGGTAAAAGTACATATGCTCGTACTGGTGTAATTGCCAATCTCACTCCCGCTGAGGCAGGTTGGCGCGGCCACCTCACTTTAGAATTTTCTAACTCCTCTAGTGCAGACTGTCGCCTATATGCCAACGAGGGCGTGGTGCAACTTTTATTCTTAGAAGGCGAACCCTGTGCAGTTAGTTACGAAGATCGCAGTGGTAAATACCAGGATCAAACTGAAGCTGTTACACTTGCTCGCGTTTAGTTCTGTTACTTAGAGCCTATCTGAGCTTAGTTGCACTATTACATCCAGACCTGGCAGTTGGCAAACAAAAGAGGACTGACAATGACGAAACAGATTGCAACAATAGATGACAAAGCTGCGCTATCTTTACCACAAGAAGCTATTGATGCTTTAGGGCTAACCCCTGGAGCGAGGGTTAATATCGAAATTGTAGGGCATACTCTGATTATTCGTTCGATAGAAGAAACTGCACGAGCTGAAGAGTTTTCTCAAACATTCCAATCAGTCCTCAAAAAGCGTAAGAGTGCTTACGAGCAGTTAGCAGAAGGTTCGGAGTAATAGTACATGAAATTTCCAGACAAACTGGATGTGCTGGCTGTACATGCTCAATTAATTGCAGAAACAGGAGGTAGCCCAGGGTTACTCAATGAAGGAGCATTAGAATCAGCTTTAGCTGCTCCTCAGAACCGAGAATATTACGAGCAAGCCGATCTGTCTACCTGTGCTGCAACCTATGCCTATCACCTGACCCAAGCACATGCTTTTATTGATGGTAATAAGCGAGTAGCGGCAGCGATCGCTGAAACCTTTCTAGAAACTAATGGGGCACAGCTTAACTTGAGCAATGATGAAGTTGTTACCTTGTTTTTGGATATTGCTGCTGCACGCATGAGCCGCGATCGCGTAGAAGAAGTTTTTAAGGAGTGCGTAACCTTGTCGTGTGAGCCATTCAATTAAGAGGAATGATTATGTCAAATGTGGAAATGCCTGCAATTACTGAAAAGCTGCTTGCTGCTAAGAAAAGTAAAGGACTCAGCTTTGCCGATCTAGAGCCAATCGTGGGTCTGGATGAAATCTGTATTGCTGCCATCTTCTATCGGCAGGTAGCCGCATCTGAGGACGAGGCTAGTAAAATCCTTCAGGCACTTGGCTTAAGTCAAGATCTAGCATCAGAATTGACAGCCTATCCCGCCAAAGGTTTAGGGCCGATTGTGCCAACCGATCCCCTGATCTACCGCTTTTATGAAATTATGCAGGTGTATGGCCTGCCCATGAAAGACGTGATCCAGGAGAAGTTTGGTGATGGCATTATGAGTGCGATCGATTTCACGCTCGATATTGAGAAGGTGGAAGATCCTAAGGGCGATCGCGTTAAAGTAATCATGAATGGCAAGTTTCTACCTTACAAAAAGTGGTAGAAGCATAGACTTACTGATTTTTTTTAGCCATCAGTAGCTGCACATAGTTTGTATATACGTTTCCTCGTTGAAAGTCTTCGTCGTCTAAGATGAGTTGGTGGAAACTAATTGTGGTGGGGACACCCGTGATTGCAAACTCATACAATGCGCGTTTCATCCGTTGGATTGCGGAGGGGCGATCGCCTGCCCAGACAATTAACTTACCAATCAACGAATCGTAATAGGGGGGGATCTCGTAGTCGGTATAGATATGGGAGTCCATGCGCACGCCAGGGCCGCCGGGCGGCAAGTAGGCACTGATGCGACCAGGATTGGGACGAAAATTATGTGCCGGATCTTCAGCATTGATGCGGCATTCGATCGCATGACCTCGCATCACCACATCTTTTTGAGTGAGCTTCAGTTTTTCCCCCTGCGCTACCCGTAGTTGTTCCGCAATTAGATCTATACCAGTAATCATCTCGGTGACAGGGTGCTCGACTTGAATGCGGGTATTCATTTCCATGAAATAGAATTTGCCGTATTTATCCAGCAAAAACTCGATCGTGCCAACCCCAACATAGTTGATCGCCTTAGCGGCCCGCACCGCCGCGTCACCCATTTGGGCGCGCAGTTTGGGATTAAGCGCAATGCTTGGGGCTTCCTCTAGTAATTTTTGGTGGCGACGCTGGATGGAGCAATCGCGTTCGCCCAGATGGATGACATTACCGTAGTTATCCGCAAGGATCTGAAACTCAATGTGACGCGGCTCTTCGACAAATTTCTCGATATATACACCCGAATTCCCAAAGGCTGCCTCGGCTTCGCCTTGGGCCGCCTTTAATAATTTGATTAAATCGTGGGGCTGATAAACCAAACGCATACCCCTACCGCCGCCGCCTGCCGTAGCTTTAATCATGACAGGATAACCAATTTTGTCGGCGATCTTAATGGCTTGCTCCTCAGATTCGATCAAACCTTCACTACCAGGAACGGTGGGCACACCTGCCCTTTGCATGGTTTTCTTGGCTGTAGATTTATCACCCATCGCTTGGATTGCGGCTGGGCTGGGCCCGACAAATAGCAAGTTATGGTCGGCACAAATTTCGGCAAAGCGCGCATTTTCCGATAAAAAGCCATAACCAGGATGAATAGCCGTAGCGTTACGCGTGATTGCGGCGGCAATAATATTGGGAATGTTAAGGTAACTTTTACTGCTGGGCGGATCGCCAATACAAACGGCTTCATCTGCTAGTTGCACGTGTAGGGAATTGCGATCGACAGTTGAGTACACTGCCACAGTAGCAATACCTAACTCCTCGCAGGTACGAATGACGCGGAGCGCAATCTCGCCTCGATTAGCAATTAGCAACTTGGTGATTGGAGCCATATTTGGGAATTTCGTGGTGATGGGTTAGCGGCTGAAGATTACCAACAAACAGTAAACGTTGACCAGTTATCAATTATCCCTGATAAGCGATCCCTAATTACTGATCGCGCGATCGCGACTTACCCAATCAATAGCAACTATCGCGATCGATAATTTGTCCGCAAAAAGTTAACCCCCCAAGAGCCCTTGGGAGGTTAAGCTACATACTCTATTCATGGTTTCCTCACACTGAAAGCAAGTACGTTTAGAGTTGAATTTAGGAGACAGCCTGCTTACTGGCATTTACACTAAAATAACCAGCCTTAGCAAGAACTTCATGGGGTTTCTCCATACAAGTTTCAGAAATTTTTTCTAAAGGGCGAACGTTGGGGATTTTCTTGATGCTCACACTTTCAAAGGATATACCTGGGGCATAAGCTTCAATAACGCGACCGCTGCGCGTGCAAGTAACCATTAAATAATCACATCTGTTGCACTCAGTTTTAACTTGAGCCAGAAATGGTAGGTGATGCCGCTCTGCTAAAGAGCCGCAGTTGGGGCATCGAACCGCCTCAATAATAGCCATATTTATATTCCTAAAAAAATTTTATATAAATCGACAAAAAATGAAATTTTTTAAACTTGCGTAATGAATCTTATCTAATAGTGAGTAATTAACTTGGATTTAATATTTAGGCTAAATGTAACAAACTAGCGCTACTTAATTTTGGCTAGTGACATCTCATCTTACATGATTTATCCAAGAAGTGGAGTAGAAGAATTGTGAATAGATATAAAGCAAAACTCCTTCCCTATAATGATCCCCTGTCTCAAATCCTGTTAAAAATTGGCCTCTCTATCTAGGGGAATAGATAAACAAAAGATTAAGAAAATATTAAATCAACTAAATCTAATTTTGATTACTCAGCCAACATTGCATAAATTGTTGAAGATTTTGTTTAGATATATACAATTTACTTAATATTTTCATGCAATAAGCGGATTCCGCTTATGCGTTGCTGTATTCAACTGTAAAGAGTTTGTAACCTGATTTATCTTTAGCTTTTCATCCATAGACGTGGGCCAAAAAATTGGCAGGCAGAAGCTGTAACTTTTGCAGATTGCTCAAGTGCCATGACAAAGTTAGTGCGCAGAATTCGATCACAGAAAGCACCGTGAAAAATATCACCAGCCCCCAGCGTATCGACAGTTTTAACTTTAGGCACTGCGATCGCCCCTCCCCCATCCTGACTTTGATACTGAATAGGCTCAGCTCCATTCGTAATTGCTATGTGGAGAATACCCAGATTTGCTAGAAAAGCGATCGCCTCATCTGATTGAGTACAACCTGGAGGACAGAAATTACTAGAGCAAATCGCATAGTCAACTAGGGGCAGCAATCCTTCTAGGTTAGGCTTCCAACTACCTCCATCGAGCACAACCGGAATGCCTAGTGCTTTTGCCTGAGTGGCGATCGCTACGCTCACCGGAATTTGGTGACCATCCACAAGGACAATATCTGCCTGGGCGAGTTGAGTCCATACAGCGCTAGGGATCTGTTCGCTCGATATTTGGCTTTTACTGGCATTAATGGAGACAACAGCGCGATCGCCAGTCGCCTCAGTTACAACTATGGAAGATACGGGTAAGGACTCGGAACGTTCGGGAGCGAGATCCGCGATCGAAATATCATAGTCTGCCAGATCGGCTCGCACCAAACTGGTAATGGGGTGGCACCCGATCGCTCCCACCAAAGTTGCGGCATTACCCAAATAGCCAAAAGTAACAGCCGCATTGGTAGCAGGGCCGCCAGCGGCAACCGTAAAGTCGGTCGCAACTATTTTTTGGTTACTAGTGGGTGGAGTCGCGGCTCGATAGATCGTATCTAGGGTTACCAATCCCACAAACAGACCTTTCTTATTCATGCAGCTAGATAAGGTCTCTCCATTGTCCAGTGGCGATCGGAGGACTGATAAATTTTGGCATCGACGATCCCAGTGGCAGTGGCGATCGCCTGAATTTCGGCAACGGTATAAGCGGCATGCAGAGAATCACGGAATAGTTTTTTTTGCTCTGCGTCATACTCTATACCAATACTATCAACCAGAGCATGCAGGGTTTCTAAATCGTCAGGACGGGTAAGGTCGCGTAAAAATATACTGCCATTCGGCTTGAGCACGCGTTGTAGCTCTCGAAAAAAAGGTATAGGGTCGCTCAGATGATGCACGATGCTATTGGAAATCACCATGTCAAAGTGACCATCAGGGTAAGGTATTTGCTTGGCATCAACGCACTCAAGTTGAATTTGTGCTTGCAAACCCGCTTGCTCGACATGGCGAGTACCTATTTCCAGCATGCTTTTAGCCAGATCGATGCCAATGATTTGCCATTGGGGCAGTTGAGGCGCGATCGCAAGTGGAATACGCGCCGTGCCTGTGCCAGCATCTAACATTAACCCCTGTGGCGGCGCGATCGCGATCGCGCTTTGCGCAAAGGCAGCATTCACCTCAGTAAAATCCATGCAGTCGTAAGCGATCGCCTCTGCGAGTGAATCCATCACTTCCGGTTCTGGGATGCGCTGGAGCATGTCAATCCTTATTTAGACTGTTTTTGAGACTGTGGTTCAGGCTGCGATTCAGACTGTGATTCGGACAGAGGTATGGGATCGACTGTCATTTTGCCATACACAGCCAGCCAGATACAGGGCGGTTCAGTGCTGGTGAACTCAACGCGGTGCTTTTGGTGGGCGGGGATGAGGAGATAATCTCCGGTTTTAACAATCGTCAAAGAACCGTCAATATAAGCAATTACGGCTTCTCCTCGCAAGAGCAATACCCACTCATCCTGGTCAGAGTCGAACCACTCACCCACAGGTGTTGTATGCCCTCTAGAAATAATCCGCTCGATTAAGATGCCATCCCCAGCTGCAAGAGTCTCGTATAACTCTTTTGACGCTTGTGGTGCTTGTAGTGCTTGTGTAGAGGGTAAATCAAGGATATTCATCGCAGTTAAGGATCGATATCTAAAGTGAGATAGTAGCAGTAAAACTTACTTCCTCGCTTTCATAAAAACGCAGTGTAAATTTCCCGTAAATTTCCCAGTGTATAGTAGGCTAACCATACAGGAAAGCTAGCCATTTCAGACATGTTAAGCCGCGATCGCCTCCCTCCCCCCTTCCTTTCAGAACTAGCTTTGACCGCTTTAGCTCCCATGCAGGATGTCACGGATCTAGCATTCATGAAAGCGATCGCTCTTTATGGCAGCCCTGATTATTTCTTTACCGAGTACTTTCGCGTCTATTCCAGTTCGCGCTTAGAAAAACATATTCTGCGTTCTATTACCGAAAATACAACTGGTCGTCCCATCTTTGCGCAATTGATTGGTGAAAGTATTCCCGACCTCGTGCGTTCTGCCAAGGAGCTGAGTGGTTATGCGATCGCGGGCATCGACCTGAACATGGGCTGCCCCGCCCCTCGGATCTATCGCAAAAATGTCGGTGGCGGACTACTTCGCGATCCTGACTGCATAGACCGAATTTTGGGTGAGTTACGCGCCAGCATTCCCGGATTATTCACGGTCAAAATGCGGATTGGTTTTGAGGATACAGAAAACTTCGATCGCATTCTTAGACTAATCAATCGCCATCAGATCGATCTGCTCAGCCTGCATGGACGCACTGTAAAGCAGATGTATCGCGGTGCTGTCCATTACGATCGCATTGCCCATGCCGTCCAACAAGTTAAATGTCCGGTTTTAGCAAACGGTAATGTCACTTCAGCCTCCACTGCTGCAAAGATCTTAGCAACCACAGGTGCGGCAGGAGTAATGATCGGTCGCGCTGCCATCCGCAATCCCTGGATTTTTCAGCAAATCCGCCAGCACCTCAGCGGTCAGCCAGTTGCAGTAGTTACTTTAGCTGAGGTGCGCGACTACATCGATCGCCTGCATAACATGGTGGCGGCACAGACTGTACAAGAGCGATCGCGCGTGAACAGCATGAAGAAGTACCTGAATTTTATTGGCGAAAGCGTCGATGCATCTGGTGCATTTTTAAGAGATATGCGTCTTGCCCGGACAGAAATGGAACTATTTGAGATATGCGATCGCTATTTGTTAAGCGATCCAAATGCAGAGTTTGCCCAAGAACCTTACCCAGGTTTGGTGGCACGTCCTAGTTGCGAGACTGCCTGCGAAATGGTGGCAAGTTAATTTCGCTCAGAAAAACTGTCTTCGACGCAGAATATATAACGTGACGATCGCTGTAATTGCCATGTTGATCATTACCCACTCAAAGCCAGATTTATCATCAACCCAAGGTAAGCCCCCCACATTCATACCGAAGATGCCCGTAATCAGGGTTAGCGGGAGAAATACGATCGTCACCATAGAAAGAACGTAGAGGTTGCGGTTTGTGGCTCCTTCTAGTTGGCTGGAAATCTCTTCGTGAAGTAACCGACCCCGCTCTTGAATCACACCCAAATCCTGTGCAACCGAATCTAATCTCTCGATCGCTTGTTGCAGCAATAAAAGGTCGGTCTCGCTGCACCAACTTGGCATGCGCATGCTGACATAAAACAGGGCGTTACGTTCTGCACTTACATGGCGTCGCAATTGGACGAGTAAACGACGTACCCGTCCCAGTTCTCCCCCCTCCCCCTGCAACCACTCTTTCAAAATGCGGTCTTCAATATTATCGACTCTGTCATTTAAAAAGGTGGTTACAGTCCCAAAAGTCTCCGTCAACTCTTGCAGGAGAAGAACTAACAGGAGGATTGGAGTTTCGATACACTCTCCACCCATAAGCTCTCGGCGCAGTCGGTCGATCACTTTGAGCGGATGCGTTCGTCCGGTGATTATGCACGTATCATCAACGTAAACCCAAAGCAAACCTAGTTCGTCCGGATCGTCAGAGAATTCATAATGGAGATCGCCCAAACCCCCGACAATGCCATTCTCAACCGTTTCCAAACCAATGCGAGAATCGTTAGAGAGCAGCATCTCTCGTGCGAGTTCTGGTATGCGATCGCATTTAGCAATCCAGTTCCGAGCGCGGGAATCAACAAGATTGAAGTGCAGCCACACAGCCTGATGAGTGAAAAATGCTTGGGATGCAGCATCCCAGAGTAAATGTTCCGCTGGTGCTTGCGCGTGCAGGAGAAACCCGCAGATCAATCCTTGATTATCTAATACTTTGTTTGTCATCCCACTTCAAAAATTTGCATTGCTTTTGGCACCTTGCTATGGTGATTTTAGCTAAGGACTTTACCATGATAGGGTTAGATAGTTTTCACACTTACATCTTAGTCTTAGAAAAATTCAAATTTTTTAAATTAATGTTTAATCGCCCCAAGCCCATTCCACCGCAACCCGGTCAAGAATCCGTATGGGATTATCCCCGTCCACCGCGCTTAGAAATATCCACTAAGCATATCCAGGTGGTGTTTAATGGCGAGATCGTCGCTGATACGTACAATGCCAGACGCGTGCTAGAAACCAGTCATCCCCCTGTTTACTACATCCCACCTGAAGATATCCGAATGGAGTATCTGGTGCGATCGCCCCAATCTAGCTTCTGTGAATGGAAAGGACTAGCGGGCTACTACTCTATCTCTGTTAATGACAAACAATGCTTGAATGCTGCCTGGTTTTATCCCAGTCCTACCGACAGCTTTGCCGCAATTCAGGATTGCGTTGCCTTTTATCCGCAGTTCATGGATGCCTGCTACATTGATGACGAAAAAGTAGTGCCGCAACCAGGTGGCTTCTATGGGGGATGGATCACGAAGGATATTGTGGGGCCGTTTAAGGGCGAACCAGGTACGATGGGTTGGTAGGTTTGCCTGTCGATCTACGGATCGCCATCGCTTTCTAGCATCCGTTTCAGTCGCAGGGGGTCACCCTGATCGATTACCTTACCATCTTGCAACAGAAAAGCGCCATCGGCATAATCTAACTCATTCAGGCGATGGGTCACCCATAAAGCTGTGAGGGATTTTTCTTTAACTAAACGACGGACGGCAGCGACTAAATCGATCTGGCTATCACCATCTAGTAGCGCTGTGGGCTCGTCTAAAAGTAATACCTCAGCATGACGCGCGATCGCCCCAGCGATCGCCACGCGTTGTTTTTGGCCGCCGCTCAGAGCATAAATTGGACGGCGTTGAAAGCCATCCAGGTTAACTGCACTGAGTGCCTGGTCTACCCGTATTTGGGTACTAAGATAGGAGAGATTTTCAGCGACTAAGCCAAAGGCAACATCAGCCCCAACCGTAGGCATGACTAATTGGTGATCGGGGTTCTGAAAGACAAAACCCACAGGATGATTAATGTAAATGTTGCCTGACTTAGGTAAGAGCAAGTTCGCTAATAGTTTCAGGAGGGTGGACTTACCACTGCCATTAGTGCCTAAAAGCATCCAGAATTCGCCTTTAGGCACATTTAACGTACATTTATCCAGAACAATCTCACCTGAGTCCCAGACAAAGGTGAGTTCCTGGACAGCGATTGCACTTGTTGCTACTGGTAGATTGGGGGCCATCCGAACTAATTACGCACGAAACCGGCACCGAGGTTAGCAGAAGAGCCTGTCTTTTCAGAGATCTGAATTGCAGAAACTTCGTTGGTGAGAATTGCTAGCTTTTTGTCTTCTTGCTTATCGCAGGTTAATTCCAGGACAACGGTGTTGCTGTTTGGACTAATTGCCGCCAAGATCGACTTGTACAGGCTTTCCGCAGATTCTCGATCTTTGCGTTGGACTGACAAAACTATGGGATTTCCTTTCAGGGTTAACTCAATGGTATACATGTCAACAATTGCGTCAATAAATTACAGGCAAATCAAATACCTACTATCAGTATGACATTGGCGATCGCCTCTAAATGCGCTAAATCCTCAAATATCTACCCTTAGACTAAAAAATATGTTGCTGTAAAAAATCCATTGACGTAGGGGCAGGTTTTGTACAAGCACTATTGGTAAAAGTCAATAACTTCTAGCCAAACCTGCCCCTACTTAAGATTCCTGAAACACAAAACTAACTTTGTCCCCTTTACCTAGCGAGATGCGATCGCCCGCTTGCAGACGATGGCGATTTCCACTGGCCAGGGGAATGTTATTGATATAGGTACCATTAGAGCTGCCCGTATCCTCAAAGTAGAAAGCATTACCCTCATAGCGAATGTCACCATGCACGCGGGAGACAATGTCAGAGTCGGGGAATCCAGATACGTCGATATCTGGAGGAATCATGTTGTTGGGCTTACCAATATGAATTACTTGTAAATTAGAAGGAAGTTCCAGCTTTACATTTGTCTGGACGTGTAGCAAGGAAGCAGGCCGCTGAATAGTGGTTTTGGGAATGATGGGTAATGGCTCAGGTACTGGCTGACTCACTTCCGTTTTTTCAGCGCCAAAAATCTCTCCAGGACTAGCTGCGGCTGCGGCTGCGATTGTAGCAACGGCGGTTGGGTCTACAGCAAAGGTTGACATGTCTTCACCAGCCATCTTAGCTTCAGGCATGGCGGACGGCGATGGCAGTTCGGAGGCACGCAGGTCAAAGCCGCAGTGGCCGCAAAAGCTCGCGTCTGATTGCACGGGTGTACTACAGCTAGGACAGTCAATTGTGGTAACTACGGGTAAGGCAGTAAAACAAGCCTCGCATTGAGTTGCGTTGTCTGGGTTTTGATGAGAACAACTAGGACAAGTAATCATGGTCTATTCGTTGGAAGGTTTTTGCAGCACGGTTTTGGAAATAATACGTGTGGTCTTACGCTCGGCCTCGCTGAGATCGCTACCTGACTGTAACCTTGTTGCGTTACTTTGTAAAACGGTGGCAGCTTTTTGGTCGCCCATTTGTAAAGCTGTCTTAGCAGCAGACTGGAGCATCGTGGCGGCACCTGTGCGATCGCCTTGTTTGAGTCTATCTTCAGCTAGCTGCGTCTGTCGATATTTAGCCAGGGCTAGGACATAATTTTGTACCTGCGGATCTGGTTGTACATGAAAATCTTTGACTAATGCAGCTTCCACCGTAACTGGATCTGAAAGTATGCCTGTTTTGCCATCTCCAGGGCGATCGTAGCGAATCTGGGCTGTGAGAATTTTAATCGTCCCAGGCAGATCGCCCAGTAAGGCTTCAGGCGAATTTGCGTTGATGTAAAGGTTAATTACTACCACTCGCTCCGCATCTGTCATCAGATCTCCCAACCGCACTACAACAAAATTACCTTCTGATTGCATGGGTAGCTCGATCGCGTCCGGTTCGACCTGGGCGATCGGCTTAAGTTCAGCAAGGCGGACGTTAGGGGGTAGTTCGAGCAGTAAGTGGGCGTTAGTAAGACCAACAGACTGCACCCGTCGCAGCAATCGGTTAAATTCGTCGCCAGCCCGATCTGGGGTCGGGATATAAGCCATGGCACCGCCACCAGCATCGGCAATGCGCTCTAAAATGTCCTGATTCCAGTTGTCGCCAAATCCTAGGGTATGCAGTGTGATGTTATATTCTGTGGCGAGGTGAGAAAACTGGATGCAACGCTCATTATCGCCGTGCTCGTTTTCACCATCGGTAAGCACGAATGCTTGGCCGATTGTCCCCTCTTTGCCCTTACCTAGTTCTTGCAATCCTAACTTGATGCCATCATCGATGCAGGTTCCCCCTGAAGCTTTCAGGGCCTGAATTTTTTCTTTAATTGCCTCAGGCTTATCAAGGGTTTGATTTTCGACCACGACCTTAGCTTTATGATCGAAAGCAACTACGCTAATGCGATCGTTGAAGTGCATGCGATCGATCAGATCTCTAGCTGCTGCTTTGACCGTATCAAGCGGTCTCCCCCCCATAGAGCCACTACGATCTAATATCAAGCAAAGATTGAGTGGTGCGCCACTAGCCAGGGCATCGTTAATGGCTGATACTCTGATTGCTAATTGACGTTGTTGGCTACCACTTTGGGAGCTGTCAAGGGCGAGATCGCTTAAACTACAAGACAGATTTAGGCTCATTACTGCTATCCATACAATCTATATATTCTAGGGCGTGGGTAGAGCTTTGCTAGTGATTGCGATCACAGCTATATCAACCCTACCCTATCAAGTCTTCCCTGAAAAGTCATTAATCTTCCATAGCTCCCAGTGCTTTTAGCGTACTTTTCTGAGCTGCTGTCAAACCAGTGACTCCAGTAATGTTCATGTTCTCATAAGGGCGGGGCGATCGCAGGGTTTTGATACACCTCTCTGCTCGTACATCCCATATTTTGATCGTTTCGTCGGCACTGCTGCTCAAAAGCGTGCAGCCATCCTGGCTAAGTATGCCTGACCATACCGAATTCTCGTGTCCATGTAGCGTTTTGATGCATCTATTAGTGGCTAAGTCCCATAGCTTAATCGTTTTATCCATACTGGTGCTCAGCAGCATATCTCCCTGTTGATTGAATGAGGTTGACAGAATTTCTCCCTCATGACCTTCCAGCGTTCGTAGGGGTTTATGAAGGGATTTCCGATCGGATATACTCCATAGTTTAATGCTGCGATCGTTGCCACCACTGGCAATCGTCTGCCCATCAGGACTGAAAGCAACTGACCAGATGCGACTATCTTGTCCTTCCCAAGTACCAAGACAATCACCTGTACTCACTTCCCATAGTTTAATTGTCTGTCCATAGCTCCCACTGACTAGCAATTGTCCATCAGGACTAAAAGCAATGGATAGAACATAGTTAGTATGCCCCCGTAGTACCTTTATGCATTCACCTGTCTGAACATGCCAAAGCTTGATCGTATGATCGTAGCTGCTACTTGCTAAGATTTGGCCATCAGGGCTAAACGTCACACTCACAACCCAGCTTTCGTGACCAGCAAAAGTATGAAGGCAGTTGCCAGTGTGCCAATCCCAAAGTTTGACTGTGCGATCGCCGCTTGCACTTGCTAAGATTGACATAATGGGATGGAAAGCAACGTCAAAAACACGATTTTTATGTCCGCTCAAACTACGGTGCTGACCTGTATGAATATCCCAAAGTTTGACGGTTTGGTCTTCGTGGCCGCTGGCCAGCAATTGCCTATCTGACTCAAAAGCGATTCTGTAAACTACGTTGCTATAACCTTGGATGTTTTTTGAGCATTCTCCCGTAGTGATATTCCATAGCTTAGCTGAGCGATCATCACCTCCACTAGCAATAGTTTTGCCGTCAGGGCTAAACCTAACTGACCAGACGCGACTTGTATGTCCTTGGATTGTTCTCAGACATTGTCCAGTACTAACTTCCCATAGCCTGATCGTGCTGTCATAACTAGCACTGGCAATAGTTTTTCCATCGGGACTGATATCAACTAGAATAACTGGTTCGCTATGCTCGTGCAAAATTTGAAGGCATGTGCCTGAATCCACATCCCATATTCTTAAAGTGCGATCAAAACTGCCGCTGATTAGTATGGTGCCATCGGGACTAAACTGGACGGATTTAACCCATCCGGCATGTCCTTCCCAAGTTTGCAAACATTCTCCCGTTGCCACATCCCACAGCTTAATCGTTTTATCTTCGCCTCCACTGGCAACGATCTGGCCATCAGGACTAAATGCCACGGCCCAGACGCAATTTTCATGGCCAGACAAAATCTTTAATATCTCACCTGTGGCAACATCCCATAGCTTGATTAGGGCATTCTCCACACAACTCACCAAGAGCTTGCCATTGGGACTAAAGGCAGTACAAAAGACCATACTGGAATGTTGGAGAATTCTGAGAAATTCCCCTGTCGTGGCATTCCATAATTGCACAGTGGAGTCATGCCCACAGCTAGCTAAAATTTGACTGTTTGGACTAAAAACAACATGCCATATCCAGCCCACTTGACCTCTACAGGTGTGAGTTCTGCCTAGCCCTGGCATCTGCCATACTTGAATTTCACCATTAGAGTCACCAGTTACCAGCAGCTTGCCATCAGGGCTGAAGGCAACCGATATAATGCTAGCCATAGTTTCAGCAAACACACACTCTCTCACATCAGCGTAGCTAAAATTACAGCTGTGTAGGTTAACATCCTTGAAATACGCCTGCCGAATTGCCAAATGCGAGAAATCAAACCTGGTCAGATCGGTGTTGAGATGGATGATCAGATTGATAATGTTGCCTACGGCATATCCTTGCTGGTTTATCGATCGCGATCGCAACGTGGCTAAAATCTCATGCAAGTGCTGGAGAAAAGCTTGTTTGGTTTCAAATTGAGCGATCACAATTTGAATTAGCGGTTCCAAAATTAACCGAATTTGACTGTCACGAATATAGTCTTTAGCAGTTGCTTTAATCAGAGCATAGCTTTTCAGGGGCATCAATGGCACCGAAGTCTGAGACTCTCTCTGTCCGACAATCTCAGCATATATATTTTCGATGATTTTATCTGTCATGTATTCCATGACGACTGGCTGCTGCGTAAAACCTTCCGAGACCCGTTCAATTAGCGCTCTACCAGATAGAGATACTAATGCTTCCAGGAGGCTCGACCTTAATGGAGGAGGCACAATGTCAGCTTGCAACTGATCGGATGAGACTGGCTCTCGGTTGATTGCCAACCAATACATCACCTGAGCCTCTAAATCGGTTAACCGCTGGAACTGCCGATCTAAAAGTTGGCGCACTCCATTGAAGATCGTTACTTTTTGTTGTAAGAAGCTGTTGATGTCACCGTTGAATAAATCTTGAATCGATGAAGCGAGTATTTTTAACATCAATGGGTTACCATTGCAGCGATTGACCAGCACACTGGCTTCATCCATCGAGCTACCTAACCCTTTAGCATTCAGAATGCGCCTTCCTTCCAGCGAGTTTAGCCCTTGGAGAGTCAGTGTGCGCACGGGTAGAATTTCCCCTTGTAAAACCTCGACTTCCTTTGGCTTCTCGCGACTGGTGATTACCAAACAACTTTGATGCGAAATCTCCCCCACATGTTGCAGAAGCTGGCCATAGTCTTCATATCCTTGTCGATATTGACCAGTAATAATACCAGTCTGCAAAACCGTTTCGAAATTATCCAACACTACTAGGCAACGATACTGCCGAAAGTAATCGATCAGGAGAGCAATTCGATCTTCCAAATTTTCAGGTAACTTAGTCTCCCTACGATAGGACAAGAACTGAATAATCTCGGCCAGGTGTTCCTGTAATGGCTTGGCATTTCGCAAGCTTCTCCAAATTACATAGTCAAACTCGTTATAGATATGCTTAGCCAGCTTCACAGATAAGGCGGTTTTTCCGATACCACCTATACCCAAGATTGCTACCAAGCTGCAATGATGGCGATCGCGATCGCCGATAATCCATTGTTCCAATCGATCTAGCTCAACTGCTCGCCCATAAAAAATTGAGACATTGATCGCTTCACCCCAATCTGTATGAGGCGATAATTGAGTTAGGGTTTGCTCTATTCTAGTTTGATTTTGACTGCGGTCTTGAGTAGATTCTAGATTTGGTAAATCGCTAACGTTGGGCTTCTCAGATAGATTTAGGCTATATACTTTATCCGTAAGCGCTTGTCCCTGTATAACAGCCTGAAGGTTGCTTTTACTGATTTTAAAGCTGGCATCCTTAGCAAGTTGTGGTAGAACAACCCGACAGTTATTTTTGGTAATTTTAATGTCGTTTTTGTTGAGTTTAGTGCCGATGTCCTTAGAAAGCTGCTTCCAAAATAGAGAGCCGACATGCCTAATGTATTCAGGATCGTAGCTACAGCGCTCGGTCATCGCTGGATAGGTTAGGCCTTCCCAAGAGGATCGAAATACCAGTTCTTGAATATTGCTGAACTGATCTAAGACACCAATAGAGTGTAAAAACTCGAGGACATCATCGTATGTCATTGCGATCGAGAAGCCTTAAGTTAATTAATGAAACCCTGATTGACTGACAAAAGTCTAGGAAGCCCAGTTTATCGTAGGGGCGGGTTTTGCCTGAAAGCCTTGTGTTAAGAGGGTTAGTTGGCTTACTAAACCCGCCCTTACAGAGATTTGTCAGTCAGCCAGTATGAAACCTTAGTTTCTATCCTAAGTTTCTCGCATAAAAAAGGCGATTATTGTAACAATTTATATAACTTATAGGGTTTATATAGCTTGGATATGTGCTTATTTTGGCATCATCGATAGTATGCCGTAGGCATTCGGGTTGAGGTAACGTCGTGCAGCAGACTGGATATCTTGCGCTGTCACCAAGTTAATTCGCTCTGGATAATTTAATGCTTCTCCTAGATTACCAACCACGCGATCGTAGTAACCATAAATACCAGTGCGATCGCAGGGTGATTCATTGGCAAAGATAAACCGATTTGATACTTGTGTACGAATTTTATCTAGCTCTTCATTTGTCACAGGTTCGTCGTGCAGACGTTGCAAATGTTCTCTCACTGCCATCTCCACAGCAGGAATATGCTTAGCTTCCAATTTTGCCGCAATTTGAAATGTACCTTGCCATGTTTGAGTTGAGTTACTAGCCGAAATGCGATCTACTAAGTGCCTTTCTTCGCGCAGATCCTTAACTAGGCGAGAAGTGCGCCCGCCACTCAAAATGCTGGCTAAAATATTGAGCGGATAGGTTTGAGCAAGATCGAGCAATCCAGGTACTCGCCACGTCATCACTAGCCGCGATCGCTGCAAACTATCATCAAATACCTCCTGGCGTTCAACCTGGGTGAATGGTATTTCTGGTTGTAATGTTTGGCGCTCTGGCAAACTAGGATTTGTATATCGATCGAAAGCTTGAGATACCACATCAATCATCTGCGCGACGGGCAAGTTCCCGACTACAACTACGGTGATATTTTCAGGGCTATACCACTGTTGATGAAACGAACGCATCTGTGAGGATGTTAAGTTTTCTATGACCTCAGATGGCCCCAATACAGGACGGCGATAGGGCAATGACTGGTAAACCATCTCGGCTGTATGGCGATAAACCCTACGATCGGGGTTGTCATCGCTGCGGCGAATTTCTTCTAAAACCACGAGGCGCTCTCTTTGAAATTCAGCATCGGGAATGCTGGCATTCAGTACCAGGTCGATCTGCAAAGGGGCCAACGCTGCAAAGTCATGCGGTGCGACTGTAATGTAGTAATGGGTGAAGTCCTGACTAGTGGCCGCATTGGTATTACCACCTCGTGATTCCACAACACGCTCAAATTCACCCACAGACTGGCGATCGCTTCCCTTAAAGATCATGTGCTCCAGGAAATGTGCCATACCATTGATGTCATTATTTTCAACCGCAGAGCCAACATCAAGCCAAATATCCAGGTTAACGGCATCGACGGGCACCTGTTCGGCAATGACTCTGACCCCATTGGCTAACTTGTATATGGTTGGTGCGACAAGAGTTGCGCGATCAGGGGAAAGGGCTATTGTCATAATCTGTAGTTGGGGGGTGAGTCTAAACAGTTACAGGCATAATGTGCGATCGCAGCCAGATTCTAGCTTTCTAAGTTGCCAACACTATCTTATTTAGCTTAGCAGCAATACTTCATTGCCGCCCAAGAACTCAAGTGCTTGGCTCAAAGCTAGAGTTATCTTTAGATGAATAAAAATGCTTCAAAATACTGGATTAACAAAGGGTCGATCTTTCTTTTAGCCTGCAAATTATGGCAAGGCTTTTGCATAAGTTCTACCGTCGAATTTATGTTCCCGGGAAAACTTAGAATTTAGACTTGCAACAAATGCGCATTGCTTTGATATACTGAAAAATCTGGAAAACACTTTGGGGTGACTGGCGCAATGGTAGCGCGTCGGACTCTTAATCCGCCGGTTCTGGGTTCGAATCCCAGGTCACCCATTTTCTTTGTTCGCAATTTTTATACTCAAAGGAGTAGTAAAAATGAGCGGCTGGTGTCCCAGATCTGTAGATCGAGGTTTCGAAAAAATTGTGCGGTTTGCTTTGCAGAGGTCTTGTCCAAAGATCTGGAGCATTTTCACAAACACAGAAATTGGCTGCTTAATTTCAGTACTAACGCACGCTTCGCTGGCAAGCGATCGCGGCGGCACTTTCGGAAATCTGGGTGCGGCGTCCTTGCGGATCGAATAGTAAAGATTTAATGCACTCTTGAATAGCAAGGGGGTTGTTGGGAGTTGGTGCGCATATTTGTCTAGCGCGTTCAATGCCAAAACGAGCGACATTCTCGTTAAAGCATTGCGAGGTAGCTGATGTAGCACCGTTCTGACAGATTTGCTGTGCTCTCTCAATGCCGTACCTTGGGACTGCGTCATTAAAGCAGGATGAGGTAGAAGGAGTTGCATTCTGGCAGATTTGCCGCGCTCTCTCCACACCATATCTTGCCACCGCATCATTAAAGCAGGATGAGGTAGAAGGGGTTGCGTTTTGACAGATTTGCTGTGCTCTCTCAATGCCATACCTTGGGACTGCATCTTTGAAGCATTGAGAGCTATAGGGAGTAGATGTCTGCGCCTTGACCTCAGTGGGTAGGTATAGATGTAGGGCAATGGGAGCTGAGATGAAGATTGACAGAAGTGTAAGCGATCGAAGTTGCAACATGACGGTATTACCTGAAAAATCGAGGTGGATTTGAGGGCTTTAGTGTTTCGGGAAATTTAGATCGTTAATTCATATTTTAGTTTCTAGGATGGGGCAGACACATAGGTCGCCCGTACAGCCAAATCAAGTCCGTAATAATCTCTATACGATGAGAAATGCATTATGGTTCTCAATCATTTACAATCTGAACGATCTCCAAAAGGCGATCGCAGAGCTATTGCTCGTCTTTATCCGCGCATACTCTAACTGCAGGATCGACGTCAATATCAGAACCAGGCTTGTAAGCATTTCCCCGATCGCCTGCGGGCAATTCGAGATAATGCGATCGCAATACCTGAGATTTGCTAACCTCTGCTTTCATGGCGGCATAGCTTTGCAGAGTACGAAACAAAGAGCAGGAGAGCGAATTTTTCCTTTGTTCGCAATCCGAACGGCAATCCGCCGAATTTGACTCCTGGCAGAATTGCACGATTAATTTTTCCGTCATGTACTCCATCACGACAAGTTGCTGGTGAAAACCCGATCCTTGTTTGTCAAGTAGAGATCGCTGCCGCAAGGAGGATAAAGCCTCTAACAATTCGTGTTTTGAGATGGGTACGGCTAAATCGTTCCAGAGGTCGGAGTAGGAACCCGAACCTTGATGCGTTGCTAGCCAGTACATGATTTGCACTTCTAAGTCTGACAGGCGATCGATCTGACCCTCTAATAGACGACAAATCTCTTGGAAAACTGCCGTACCTTGCTTGAGAAATTCGGCAATGCGACCTTCAAATAGATCTTGCACGATCGTGGCTACCATCTTTAGTTCTAAAGGGTTACCCATGTACCATTTAATTAAGCGATCGGTTGCCCTGGCAGAGCCAGTCAATCCTTTAGCATGCAGAATTTGCACGGCATCGTCATGGCTGAGTCCTGATAACCTGAAGACGCGAACTGGTAATGTTTCCCCAGCGAGGTGAGCGACTTCCTTGGGTGCTTCTCGACTGGTGAGTACGATGCAGCTCTGGTGCGAGATCTCCCCTAACTGCCGGAGGAACTCGCCGTAGTCTTCGTAACCCTCGCGATAGGAACCCACAAGTTGACCGCCTTGCAAAATTGCCTCAAAGTTGTCCAGAACGATTAGACAGCGATGTTTTTGGAGATATTGCAAGAGATATGTAATTAACTTCCGATCGCTATCCGGCAGATCGATATCCTGGAGATCGCCGATCGCGCCTACGATCCCCACTATAAGTTCTCGCAAAGATGGGGCATGACGCAGACTGCGCCAGATTGTATACTCGAACTCTTGTTGAATTTGTTGGGCGAGTTTGACGGATAAGCCCGTTTTGCCAATGCCACCCATGCCGAGGATTGTCACCAAACAACAGCGATCGCGAACGATCCACTTTTCTAGGGTAGCTAGCTCGTCAGTACGTCCAAAGAAACCCGAAACGTTGACGGCCTCGCCCCAGTCCTGGTTGGACTTTTGCAAGATATTTCTGTTAATCCTAATTATTATTTCCGGATCCTCTTGCCAGTCGTAGCGACTGAGGACAAGTTGGGCGTTCTTTTTGGTTACTTTCTCGCCCAAGGCTCCTGAAAGCAGATGCCACAATTGAGATCCAATTTCTTTGATATAGTCGCAGTCATAACCGCTGCGATCAGCAATTTCCTGGTAGGTTTGACCTTCCCAGGACTGGCAGAATACCAATTTTTGAACTTGACTGAGCTGTTGCCGTTGCAGAATTGCGTCTAAAAATACCAGTGCTTCCTCAACGGTCATAGAGTAGGCTCCCCAATTTTGGCTAAACTATACCCAACTTTTCTTTGGGTTGCTATACCCACTTTTTACCCCAATTATCCCACTTTTTTAACTCAAAGTGCTGAATGAGATCCCACTTTTTTGTTATCTACCAGGATAAAATCACCTCCTTTTTTGGGATTTTTCTTACTGTCAAGCTTAAGTAGCTCATCTAGGCTAAGGATATGAAAATTTAGAGGTTCTTAATAGTGGTTCGTATTGAATGGGACTTACGCAAAAGTCTTGCAATAAATTGCTGACTAAAAGCTTAAACCCAAGAACTAAAATTCTTGGGTAGTGGTACGTAAGTCCTAATTTCGCTTTTTGACTCCAATCCACCAACTAGTTTTTATTGGAGCGCGAGGATAGGATAAAGGGATTTACAGCAAATAAGATAACTCCCAATAGATTCCATTTTCTTATGGAACAACTTCTGCAACCTCCTTCCAGTAAAGACTGGTATCTCAGCCGATATCCAGTTTGAGTACTTTCAGGTGGATCGAGAGCAGCTTGGAAGAATAGTAGGAGTAAGAAAATGAATACTAACTTTACAACTTTACTAAATAACAGTGCCTTAGCCACTGGTCAGCCTGTCGATCTGAGAGCCAACTTCCAGCTTTTGGGAGAGGTGCAAAGATTTGGCCTAGGCTATGGCGATATGGAGTTGCAATTCGGGGTTAACAATAGTGGAGGTTCCGCGATTGGAAGTCAAATTGGGCAAATTGGGTTTCAACCTGGCGGAATACCATTTGCTTCTGGAGTTCTTCAAAATGTGTCGCTTAAGAACGATGGGACTTTCACTGTCGTAAATACCGAATTTTCCGTACCCTTTTCTCTGAATGTCGGTCAAGATGCATCTATGTATGTCGGTCTTGGCTCTGATGAAAATGGCGGTTCCAGAAGTGGTAGCATACAGGTAATTTTTGACTTCTCAGACAATGTCGGTTTTGTTGGTTCTATTCTTGGTGGCACTGGCGACGAGGGGTTGACCTTAACTTCGGTTACGTTAGCAGATGGAACTCCCTTAGCTGATGCTGGTTTGAAATTCGATTTTATTCCGGAAAATACTGTACTGACTGCAGGAGCATCAGCCTTTGACAATCTTGGTCTTGGTTTAGTTACTAACACAGCATCACCTCCCAATAGAGCGGCGGCCTTCCTATTCCCTAAAGCAGCTGCTACGTCAAAACTGCAAGGCGGCTCTGATGTGGCTGGAATTCCAACTAATGCATTAGTCGATCTCGATGTTAATCCTGAACCCGATCCTTTTGTCTTCGATTTAGCGTTTGCCACAGTTAGTGGGGCGAATAACATTCGTCTCACCAGTACAACCAACAACTCTCCTACCGTCAACCTCAGCGTTACACCCAGTACGGGTAGCGAAGCAGGTAAAACCGCAATAACGGTAACGGCAACTGCTGCCAGCAATGTCGTTGGCGACCAGACCGTGAACCTCAACTTCAGTGGCACGGGCATTACTTCTGAAGATTTCACGGGTGCGATACCCACCCAAATTACAATTCCCAACGGTCAAAGCACAAGTTCTTTCACCATCAATGTCAACGACGATACCCTGGTTGAAGGAACGGAGACTGCAACATTTGCGATTAGCAGTCCTTCGGCAGGAATTGCCTTAGGAAGCACGACATCGGGTTCTGTTGCGATAGAAGATAACGATGTCGCACCACCGCCCACGGTCAACCTCAGTGTTACACCCAGTACGGGTAGCGAAGCAGGCCAAACTGCCATAATGGTTACGGCCACTGCATCCAGTGCAGTGGCCGCAGATCAAGCCGTTAACTTGAGCGTAACCGGAACGGGTATTACCGCAGGCGACTATACCCTGAGCAATTCGACAATTACGATCCCTAGCGGTTCAACTACAGGCTCTGTCACATTCACCGTTGCGAACGACGCAATAGCCGAGGGGACAGAAACAGCCACACTGACCATTAGCAATCCCTCCGCAGGTATCACTTTAGGTGCTACTACATCCCAAGACATCGCAATTGCCGATGATGACACCGCAGGCATTACCGTCACTCCAACTTCTGGTCTGACCACCACAGAAGCTGGTGCTGCAGCCACCTTTACCGTAGCCCTCAACTCTCAACCCACTGTCGATGCCAACATTCCTCTCAGTAGTTCCGATACTACCGAAGGTACAGTCGCTCCTAATTCCCTCACCTTCACCAATGCCAATTGGAATACCCCGCAGACCGTCACGGTAACTGGCATTGATGACAATATTGTTGATGGCAATGTTGCGTACTCCATCGTCACGGGTGTTGCTACCAGCACCGACCCTAACTACAGCGGTGTCGATGCCAGCGATGTCTCCGTTACCAACACCGACAACGATGTAGCCCCACCTCCGATAGTCAACCTCAGCGTTACACCCAGCACGGGCAGCGAAGCAGGCAAGACAGCAATTACACTAACGGCAACTGCTGCCAGCAATGTCGTTGGCGACCAGACCATGAACCTCAACTTCAGTGGCACGGGCATTACTTCTGAAGATTTCACGGGTACAATACCCACCCAAATTACAATTCCCAACGGTCAAAGCACAAGTTCTTTCACCATCAATGTCAACGACGATACCCTGGTTGAAGGAACGGAGACAGCAACATTTGCGATTAGCAGTCCTTCGGCAGGAATTGCTTTGGGTAACACTACATCGCAATCAGTCACGATCGCCGACAATGACTCAGCAAAACTGCCCAGCGTCAATCTCAGCGTCACTCCCAGTACGGGTAGCGAAACATGCAAGACAGCGATAACAGTAAAGGCAACTGCCTCCAGCAATGTCGTTGGCGACCAGACGTTGAACGTAAACCTCAGCGGCATGGGCATTACTCCCGATGACTTCAAGGGTACGATTCCCGCGCAGATTAAAATTCCCAACGGTCAAAGCACCGGCTCCTTCACCGTTAATATCAACGACGATACTCTGGTTGAAGGAACGGAGACAGCGAAGTTTACCATTAGTAATCTTTCTTCTGGAATTACTTTAGGCAGTATGTCGTCGGGTTCTGTCGCAATTACTGATAACGACTCTTCAAGGGGAGTAATTAATGGTACTGACGCAAGCGAGACTCTAACCGGCACCAAATTTGCAGACACTATCAACGGCAATGGCGGCAATGACATCCTCAACGGCCTGGGTAGTGATGACATCCTCAACGGTGGTAATGGCTTTGATACCTTGAATGGAGGCGACGGCGATGACATCTTCGACGGCGGTCGCGGCTTCGATCTGCTCAACGGTAGTGCTGGCAGCGATATCTTCGTCCTATCAAGGGGATTTGGTGTCGATACCATTCAAGACTTTACCGATAGTATGGACAAACTAGGTTTAGCAGGAGGACTGACCTACGGGCAACTGACAATTAACACGATCGCTGGCAATACACTGATTCGTAATGGTTTCGACCTACTGGCAGTGCTGGTGGGAGTGAACTCCAATCTAATTACCGCAGCGGACTTCGTCACGGCCTAGTCTGCTTGCAATTTGCGACATCATTGGCGATCGCCTTTCCAAACAAACAGAGGGGCGATCGCCGACTATCTCCCATATCCGAACAGAAAGCGATCGCATGGTAATATCTCCTCAGCACTCGGCTTATATTTTCTGCCAGATTACCTCCGTATAGAATCTTCTTATCTCTTTATCTGCTGTAATAATTTGAGCCTTTCATCCCCTGTGTTTTGGACAGTATAGATTGCTCAATCGCTTCTTACTCTACTCAATCGCTGCTTCAACATTTCCCCCTACAAATATTAAATTTGCACAAAAAAGATAAATATCGCAAACTCAATGTAGAAATATCAGCAAATTTGTGGGACAATTATAAATGATCGCATAGGAAGTCTAAGTAGAAGTCTTCTAAGCATGCGAGTTCGTTGCAGATTTGACTTCTGGGCTGTGCGGATAGGAGATTCGCAGCGCAAACTCCCATTTATGTAGTTTTATTTAGTTCTCTTTCCTAAGAGAAGAAGGGTGGATCTATAAATTATACCGATCGGGAGTTCCTAGAGTAGGCAGCTGAGCTTATTCCAGGACTTGGGGCGGCATTCGCAGTGGGGAAAGCTGTTATGGATAGACATCTCAATAGATTTATGCAATAGGATTTTTGTGATCGCAAAATAAATAAATCTTGCCGAGCAATTCTTGGGGAGTAAAGCTCTCAGGCGATTCGTGCGACCTCTTTGACAAATAAAAAGTAAAACCGTTTGAAACCACTTCGGTCTCCAGGCGTGGAGATGTAATTGAGTTTGCGAGGAGATTTGGTTATGGATGGTCATGGAGCTTATGCCACATGCCACATCGCCGAATTGCAGCAGGCAGATGGCGAATACAAACGCCACCTCATCCAGCGAACCTCGCAGCTAAATCGCGAACTTTAGCGAGGACAATCCTTGCCGTTGTTAGTTCCCACGCGATGTTTGACCTATCGATTACAAAAGCAAAAGGAGAAAAACCATGACTACAACTCGCGTCTCAGTCGATTCCAGCGGCAATCAGGGTAATAACTATTCTGCCGCTCCATCGATCTCGGCGGACGGGCGCTACGTGGCATTTGCATCCGATGCCAGCAACCTCGTGCCCGACGACACTAATCGCGCATCTGATATCTTCGTGCGCGACCTGCAAACAGGCACCACCCGCCGAGTCTCCCTCGACTCCAGCGGCATTCAGGGCAATGGTCAGTCTTTCAATGCATCGATCACAGCGGACGGGCGCTACGTGGCATTTGAGTCCTCTGCCAGCAACCTCGTGTCTGGCGACACCAATGGCGAAACAGATATCTTCGTGCGCGACCTGCAAACGAATACCACCCGCCGAGTCTCCCTCGACTCCAGCGGCATTCAGAGCAATGACTTTTCTGACCTTGCAGAGATCTCGGCGGACGGGCGCTACGTGGCATTTGAGTCCCAGGCCAGCAACCTCGTGTCTGGCGACACCAATGGCGAAACAGATATCTTCGTGCGCGACCTGCAAACGAATACCACCACCGGCGTCTCGGTCGATTCCAGCGGCATCCCAGGCAATAATGTTTCTGGAGAACCATCGATTTCGGCGGACGGACGCTTCGTGGGATTTTTGTCCTATGCCAGCAACCTCGTGCCCGACGACACCAATTACACAGGTGATATCTTCGTGCGCGACCTGCAGTTAGGTACCACCCGTCGCGTCTCGGTCGACTCCAGCGGCAATCAGGGCAATAATTATTCTGGCGCTTATCTATCGATTTCGGCAGACGGGCGCTACGTGGCATTTTCTTCCACTGCTAGCAACCTCGTGCCCGGCGATACCAATGGCAGAGAAGATGTATTCGTGCGCGACCTGCAAACGAATACCACCCGCCGCGTCTCCCTCGATTCCAGCGGCAATCAGGGTAATAACTATTCTGCCTCTCCATCGATCTCGGCGGACGGGCGCTACGTGGCATTTTTGTCCGATGCCAGCAACCTCGTGCCCGACGACACCAATGTTAGCCGTGATGTCTTCCTGCGCGACCTGCAAACAAACACCACCCGTCGCGTCTCCCTCGACTCCAGCGGCATTCAAAGCAATGGCGACTCTTACGGTCTATCGATCTCGGCGGACGGGCGCTACGTGGCATTTTATTCTGCTGCCAGCAACCTCGTGCCTGACGACACCAATGGTGCATTTGATGTCTTCGTAACCGACATAGCTGCTACTAGCCCTCTAGTCGTGACCAATACCAATGACAGCGGTGCGGGTAGCCTGCGGGCGGCAATTGACTATGCCAATACTAAAGCCGGTGCTGACACGATCTCTTTCAACATCCCTACCACTGACGCTGGCTATAACCCCGCTACGGGTGCGTTCGCCATCAAGCCTTCATCATTTCTGCCAACTATTACCGATTCAGTCATCCTCGATGGCACTACCCAAACCGGATTCTCTGGCAAGCCGATCGTCGAACTAGACGGCAGCAATGCGGGAGGAGCATCCAATGGACTCGTCATTAGGGCTGGCAACAGTACTGTCAAAGGGCTGGTCATCAACCGTTTCATCGGCAACGGGATTGTCTTGGAGACGAATGGCAACAATACGATCGCAGGCAACTACATCGGCACTGACGTAACCGGAACCCTCAGCCGTGCTAACGGTAGCGAAGGTGTTCGTATTCAGGGTGTCTCGAACAATATCATCGGTGGAACGGAAACCGGAAGTAGAAACCTCATTTCCGGCAATTATGGTGCTGGGATCGATATCGTTGGTGGACTGGGCAACCAAATCCTCGGCAACTACATCGGTACGGATGTTACCGGAACGCTAGATCTGGGGAATGGTACCGTGGGAGTAGCCATTGATAACGCTCCCAACAATACAGTCGGGGGAACAGAACCAGCAGCCCGTAATATTATTTCCGGTAATGAGCTGGCCGGGGTCTCTATTGTCTCTGCGGCTGCTACTAACAACCGAGTGATAGGAAACTATATCGGCACCGATGTGACGGGCACTGTCGATCTGGGCAACAGGGATGGTGTAAATATCGGTAATGCTCCCAACAATATCATTGGCGGTACAGAAGCAGGTGCGCGTAATCTCATTTCCGGCAACGATAACTTTGGCATTGGCATCAGCAGCACCAACGCCACAGGAAACCAGATCCTTGGCAACTACATCGGCACCGATGCGATGGGTACGGTTGACCTCGGCAACGGTGCAGGGGTATTTATCGACAATGCTCCCAACAATACTATTGGCGGCACAGGAGCAGCCTCCCGCAATCTCATTTCTGGCAGCGATAACATTGGTATTATCATCCAAAACCCCAACGCCACAGGAAACCAAATCCTCGGGAACTACATCGGCACCGATGTTACTGGAAATGCTGACCTTGGCAATTCCCGCAATGGCATCGCGATCATTCAAGGTGCCTCTAACAACAGCATTGGTGGAACAGCAACAGGGGCAGGTAATACTATTACCGGTACTGACCTGGCTGCTGGTGTAGTTATTGCCACCGGGAATAGCGATCCAGCCTTGCAACCGACCAATGGTAATCAGATCTTGGGTAACTCGATCTTTGGCAATAACGGTCTGGGCATTGACCTCAGCGCAGGCAATTTAGTTGGAGATGGAGTAAACAGCAACGATCCAGGGGATGGGGATATCGGGTCGAATAACTATCAGAACTACCCCATCCTGACCTCTGCTGCTTCCAGTGGCGGCGCCACCGGAGTGTTCGGGAATTTGAACAGCCTTCCCAACACGACATTCCGGCTGGAATTCTTCTCTAACCCAACTTTAGATCCTTCCGGCTATGGCGAAGGTCGGACTTTCCTCGGTGCCAGTGACGTAACTACGGATGAAAGCGGCAACGCGGCGATCGATGTCAATCTCCCAGTTGCCGTGACTCCCGGTCAATTAATCACTGCCACCGCCACCAACCAAACTACCCATGACACGTCTGAATTCTCTGGCGGACAGGTCGTCACCCCGAATACGGGGCAGGTAATCAATGGTTCCAACGCGAACGATACTTTAACCGGCACCAGATTCGCAGACATCATCAACGGCCTGGGTGGCGATGACATTCTCTACGGTCTGGCTGGCATCGATGGTCTCAATGGCGGTAACGGTAACGATACCCTCAACGGTGGCCCTGACAGCGACGTCCTCGATGGCGGCAATGGCAGCGATACCTACCTCTGGTCTGCAGACGATGGCCGCGATACCTATAAGGACAGCGGTACCATCGGTATCGATAAGATCGTTGCTAGCAACACCACTAACTTTGATGGCTTGCCATCACCCTTCAATAAAACCACCTCCGGTATCGATCGCATTGAAAGCAACCAAGGTGCCTTCAACATTCTGGGCGATAACACCGCTGGCGATGTTTGGGACTTCACGGGCATGACCCTAGCCAATGCCACCATCCAAGGTCGAGGTGGAGATGACAATATTATCGGCACTAGCGGTGCAGACAGCATTCAGGGCGATAATGGCAGCGACTCTCTTAGCGGTAGCGGTGGCAGCGACCTGCTCGAAGGCGGAGACGGCAGCGATAGCCTCAATGGCGGTGACGGTATCGATACCCTCAAGGGTGGGGCTGGCATTGACACCCTCGATGGCGGCAATGCTGGAGATACCTACATCTGGTCCGCAGGCGATGGCCGCGATGTCTATCAAGACAACGGTAGCAGCGGCACCGATAAGATCGTTGTTAGCGGTACCGACTTTGATGGGCTGCGGTCGCCGTTCGATAAAGCCACCTCCGGTATCGAGCGCATTGAAAGCACCGTCGGCAACTTCAACATTCGAGGAGACGATACTGCTAGCGATACCTGGGACTTTACGGGCATAACTCTGGTCAATGCCACTATCCAAGGTCGGGGTGGAGATGACAAGATCCTCGGTACTAGCAGTGCAGACAGCATCCAGGGTGGCGATGGCAACGATAGCCTGCTCGGCTCTGGAGGTGGCGATAGCCTCAGCGGTGGCAGCGGTAATGACAGTCTCAATGGTGGTTTGGGTAACGACACCTTGGAAGGAGGGACTGGTGCAGATAAATTCATATTCGAAAAAATTGCCTTTGGCACCGATACAATTCTGGACTTCCAGAGCACAAGCGATCGGATCGATATCTCTGCTTTCGGTCTAGGTAGCAACATCTTAGATACAAACGGAGATGGCTTTATCAACAGCAGCGATGGTTTTGCCAGCCTGGTTGGTGGCAATCTCCAACTCAACCTTACTGGTTTTGCTGGAGGTGGAGCTAGAATAACATTTACAGGTCTGACGCAAATCAATGTGACAGATATCACCTTCTAGCATCGAGATATCCATCTAAATTTATGCAACGCTGTCCTGGAATTAACCCTTGACAGCGTTGTATTTTAATCTCGGCAATACACTGATTCGCAGCGGTATCGACCTACTGGCAGTGCTGGTGAGATTGAACTCCAATCTAATTACCGCATCGGACTTCATCGCGGTCTAGCCTGCTGGCAATTTGCAACATCACTGGCGATCGCTCTTTGTGCTTCATTCCGAGCAAGGGCGATCGCTTCTCTTACTTTGCGATTTTGGGATTCTGATGATTGGGTGGCGATCACTATGACTCTTCAATATCCATCTTTCTATAATGCGATCGCAGTTTCAATATCCTGATTTCCTCCATTACGAGGACGAAGGTGTAAAGTAATTTCTATATCGAGTCGCTTGAGGAAGTTGAGTAGTTTACCCTCACTGAATCTTTGAAACTCACCTTTCATTAAATGAGATACTTCTGGTTGGGGAATACCAAGAATTTCGCTAATTTCGCGCTGTTTCAAGTTGCGTTGTTTCAGCAAACGAAGTATCTGAATTCCTATTTTCCCCCGCGCAAAAAGTTCGTCTGCATCCTCCAAACCAAGATCGGCAAATACATTGCCACTACTTTCTTCAAAAACTTGTTCTTTTGTCATTGTTGTTTCTCCCTTGCCACTGCGTCCTTATAACGTTGTTTAATCAGGTCAACATCAGCCTGTGGGGTCTTGCCCCCTTTTTTTGATTTCTTCTGAAAAGCGTGCAGGACATAGATTGTTTCCCCAATTTTAACGGCGTAAACTGCCCTGTATGTATCGGTATCATAACGTTTAACGATTTCATACACACCACTTCCAACCCCTTTAAAAGACTTGGCTTCTAGAGGTGTTTCCCCTGCTTGCACTAATTGCAACGCATAGCCTACCGATACACGCACCTCTTCTGGAAACTCGCGGATGTTTTTGCGAGAATCTCCCATCCAAACCAGGGGACGTAAGGGAATTTCTATTGTCTCCTCACCACCAGTCATTTTATATGAAGTTTCCTATAAATACAAGTAAGAGAATACCATTTAAAGGGGAAATACACTTGCGATCGCTTATCCAGCAAATTTTAGCTGGTTAATGAGGCAGGTTAGTTTCAACATCAATTTTTTGTAGACTAACCGACTGCAGAGCGATCGCCCATAGCCAGATTGCTACAATAAAAAAATTCCCAATCATCTGCGATCACCACTTCTATTACAAGCCTAAAAACTTTTTTGAGCAACTTAAGGGAGAAGTGGTTTGGAAACAATTGCGATTGGTTATCCAGCAAATTCTGAGTGGCTGATACTGGATAATAGGCGATCGCTCTTTGTGCTTCATTCCGAGCAAGGGCGATCGCTTCACAAATTGCAAACCCGTTCTTACCGCGATAACCAACCAAACACCTGCTCGACTGTCAATTCTAAATTAATGCCCTGGAGAACAGGCAAGCGATCGCTGCCTCTCAGTCACCAGTCCATGCATGTATCGAAAGTACCATAAATTCGTGTCGATAGGACAGCAAAGTGCTTTATCGGGACTTACAGAATACCAATTTCAGAACTTGACTGAGTTGTTGCTGTTGCAGAATTGCGTCTAAAAATACCAGTGCTTCCGCAACGATAAAGTAGACTCCCCATTTTTGGCTAGACTATACCTAACTTTTCTTTGTTTTGGCATACCCAATATTATCCTAATTATCTCACTTTCTTAACTTAAAGTACTGAGTTTAGATCCCACTTTTTTGTTGTCTACATGGATAAAACTACATACTTTCTAAGGAACTTTTCTTACTGTTAATTTTGAGCGGTTAGTCTAGTCTAAAAATAGAGCTAGTGGGAAATATGTAGCGATGGTTGATCGGCAATAGTTGATGATAGCAACTAAGTATGACAAAGGTTAACTAAATAGTTTTACAACTTCTATTCCACTATCTCATAGAGATTTAGAAAAATAGGGAGGAAATCATGAAGAGAGTTTTTGCTATAGCAGTTGCTACTATTACTGCAACTCTGCTTTTGGGAACTGCAAAACCAGTAGAAGCACAGTGGCGACATGGAGATCGAGATAGAGATCGAATTTGCAGGAACTACAATGAAATTAGGCGAGGAGACGCAGATCGTCACGAAGTAAGCCGTTGTATTCAAGAAATCTACTGGGATCATTTGGGTCGTTCTCCAGATGAGGAAGGTATACGACATTACATGAGGAAATATTACCGGGAAGGATGGTCTCTGCGACAAATCCACAACGATATTGCCTACAGTTCAGAATCTCGAAATCGTTAGTGGTATAGATTTAAGCGCAACCACCTTACATTAAGTAATTGAGCAAAAACATCGTAACCTTTTTTATCCTTTACGGTAGGAAAAGCGATCGCTCTTTATTCTCCATTCCGAGAAAGGGCGATCGCTCTTTGTACTTCATTCCGAGAAAGGGCGATCACTTCACAAGCTACAAACCCTTTCTTACCGCGATAGCCAACCGAACACCTGCTCGACTGTCAATTCTAAATTAATGCCCTGGAGAACGGGTAAGCGATCGCTACCTCTCAAAAGGTTCACACGCATATCGGGCAGCAGAACCATAACTACCTGTTCGTCAGGATCGAGAAGCCAACCAAGTTGCGACCCTTCCTGCAAGCAGGTTTGGATTTTAGCAATTAGCTTCGTAGTACTTTGGTCGGTGGAAAGGATTTCAATCGTCCAATCTGGAGCCCCTGTAAGGGGGATATTCCCAGCAGGGATACGATCGCGATGGATAACCGTAATGTCAGGAACAACCGAATTACAGCTGAGAATGCAGCGCAGTTCTGGGAAGGCTTCATAGAAAGAATTTGCAAGATCGATCGCCGCAGTCAAGCGTTTTTGCAAAATGCTATGGTAGGCGGTAGGCATAGGTTTTCGATCGGTTTGTCCGTCCGCGTACTCCCAAGCTGGCGACTCCTCAATATTGGGCAGCTCCAAAAAGTCTTGCAGGGTGAGTCTTTGAGTTGTGGTAGCCATCAGGATTTGGTTGGCGATCGTAGGGACTTATAGAACAAGTTTATCATTTGTTTAGGTCTGAGGCAGGCGATCGCTCTTTGTGCTTCATTCCGAGCAAGGGCGATCGCTTCACAAATTGCAAACTCATTCTTACCGCGATAGCCAACCAAACACCTGCTCGACTGTCAACTCCAAATTAATGCCCTGGAGAACTGGTACGCGGCGGGACGCATCCCAAAGGGAATCACTTGCCTCTCAGCAAATCCATGCGCAGATCGAGCATCAGTAGCATAACTAGTCTCAGATATTGACCCTACAATATGCAATCTAAGCAGCAATTGACAAATGTTTTGAACAACCCATCTCACAGAACCAGTGCCGTAACGCAGAATGTGGGATAAAAATACCTTATTTTAAATTTAACCTGCTGAATGTAGGCTAAACGCTCCAACAAATTAAATTATTCAGTTCGCTACTTTCTCATCAACAATCATGAATGAAATCACATTCTCTAACCCTTTTTGGCGAAGTAGTTCTTTCTGTTGATTGGAAAACTTAGAGTTAGAAATAATCATATCTGGTTGAATCTCAACTGCTTTCGCTAACAGTTCCTCACCGCTAAAGGCTTTTGATACTTTATAGCCTTTAGATTCCAACAGTTCAGACAAGATGCTCACAGTATTAAGGTTGTCATCTACAACTAAAACCTTCTTTTTTGAAGTTTCTTTTGAAAGTAAAGACTCAACATCAGACAGCAGTAGCTCTGTATTAATTGGCTTGTTGATATAGCGATCAACTCCCAAATGGTAGCCTCTATCGGCCCCATCCAAAATTGAAATAATAATGATGGGGATATCCATCGTTAAAGGATCTTTCTTTAACATTGATGCTAATGCATAGCCATCAATTTCTGGCATGAGCACATCCAGTGTGATCAGATCGGGTTTCGATTTTTTGACTTGCTCGATCGCATCTAAACCATCACTTGCTTCTCTGACAAAATATCCTTTTGACTCAAGTTCTTGTCTAAGCAAATTACGAATATTGGCATCATCATCAACTACAAGAATGGTTTTACGATGATTTGCGACAGAAGTTACACTAGATGCTGAAGATGCTGGTTGCAATTGCATGACCAAAGCATCAACATTAAGCGTTCTTACTTGGATCTCCGAACTCACATCTAATCCATTTGCATGGGGGGCAATGCTTGGCACTGGATCTGCATCAATTTGCTCTTTCTGGATCGGTAGTATAAAAGAGAAGGTACTACCTTTACCTAGTTCGCTTTCCACCCAAATCGTTCCCCCATGATGCTCTACGATCTCTTTGGAAATTGCTAGACCTAATCCAGTGCCTTTAGGCTTATCCGTAAGGGTGTCCCCTACCTGCTTAAATTTTTCAAAGACCTTGGGTCTATCTGCCTCGGAAATACCCATCCCCTGATCAATGACACTGATTGTAATATGGTTGTCTGTTTGCTTAACGCTACAAGTGATAGAACCTCTGTCTTGAAACTTGACGGCATTAGAAATTAAATTAATCACGACTTGAATTAATCTGTCTTTATCGCCTGTCATCATGGGCAGATTTGCTTGAATATCTTTGATTGGCTCTAAACCCTTTTGCTCAAACAGGGCTGAGGTTGCGTTCATGGCGCGGTCGACAATTTCGGAAATAACCATCGGTTCCATTTTCCAGTCGATCTTACCAGCTTCCATTTTGGCGATATCCAAAACTTCGTTGATCAAATTGGTAAGCCGCTTCCCTTCCGAAATAATGATTTCCATGTTTTCCCCGACTTGACGCACAGCCCTTTGAATTTTTTTATCATCCGTTTGAATGAGTGGGAATATGCTCTCGTCTAGTTTCTTTTGAATGAGTTTGGCAAAGCCTAATACCGATGTCAGAGGAGTACGTAATTCGTGGGAAACCGTTGAAATAAAGTCGGTTTTCATGCGATCGACTTCCTTCTCAGCCGTAATGTCACGAATAATAATAATTGAGGCCAAATAAACAATCTCAGATGCTTGATCGGGATGATCTTGTGAAGGTGGATCTTCTCGAACGATCGAAGTGGCAACTGCCTTACCTAAGCGATTGTCTGGCAACGAAATCTCCGCAGTAAATACACGTTTGGGATTGTTTTTAGTATTCTCAACGAGTGCTGTCGCTTCAGACTTCAAAATATCATGCCAGGATTTCCCTGAAATTTCTGCTTTTGTTAAGCCCATCATGTTGCAAAGAGCAGGGTTAAACTGGGTGATTTGTCCATCTGGATCGACGACAATCAAACCATCAACCATGTTGTCAATAATTGCTTTTAACTCGCCCGTGCGTTGATCGACTTTCTGTTCGAGGGTGCGGCTATAGTCTGCTAATTGTTCGCCAGATTGCAGCAACTGACCAGTCATTTCATTAAAAGCAGTGGCAAGGGCTCCTATTTCATCCTGCGTTAAAACAGGAGCTTGCTTAGTTAAGTCACCTTTGGAAACCAACATGGCTGTGTCGGCGATCGCCAAAATTGGTTGGGTAATGCGACGAGACAGTAAATATACTGCCACGAGTAATAGGAAAACTGAACTCAGACCCAACAATAAAATTTCCTTAGCAAGGCGATCGGCTGGAGCAAAAGCCTCTTCTTGACTCATTTCAGAAATCAGAGCCAAGTTTAATTCACCAATCCAGTTGTAAATACCAATTACGGGTACATTTTTGTAATTAGTGGATAAGATATTGCTGTCGGAGCCTTTTAACGCAAGATCGATGGCTTTACTTTTTATCCCATTAGAGAATAGTTCTTTGCTAGTGTTTTCGCCCGCAGAGATAAACGCACTTTTTGATTCAAGGTTCCCAACAAGATAGGTTTCACCACTTGTACCCAGACCCGTTCGTTCGCGAATCAGCACATCTATATCTTCTAGATTGAGATCGACTGCTATATAGGCCAAGTGATTTTTTTGTCGATCGACGATGGATGTAGCATAGGTAATCATTGGGTTACCTGAATGCGTTGAGGTATAAAAATTAGGTTTAATTAGATCTTGCTGGTCTGAGACATTGAAAAGTGTTGTTGTATTACCAAGTGGCTGATATTTCCCGATTTTGGTTTTATCTGTTGAGAAAATAATAATCCCAGCACTACTTAAGACAGAAATCTGATCGATCTGCTTCTTTGCGTTGACAATGTTTAAAAGGCTGGCATTTAAGTTTTTATATGCTTGGATATATTCTGGGTCTTCGGGCTTTTTCTTAAGCAGTAATTCTACCTGAGTTCTCACTTCAGCTAATTCACTGATCATAACAACATCACTGCGACGATTTTGAAACCATTGCTTGACTTGATATTCTTTCAGCGCGTTAGCAACACCAAGACGATCGAACACTGATTGCTTTAGTGCTTCCCTGCCCCTTACATTCGTAGTAATTGTAACAACCAAAACAGTTACACTCGAAACCAGAAAGAAAGAGCCAACTAGCTTCACAAGTAAGCTTTTGTTCAAGAATTTCATACACCAACTCCGACCTACAATATCTAGACATGAAGGCTAACAGCACAGAATATTACTTCCAATCTGAGAATATCTGTTTAATATCAGCGATCGCCTTATCTGCTGCCTGTTCAGGAGACTTACCATCAATGATGCTTCTAATTGCCTTCCCCCATACATTCTGTGATTGTACCTCAGTGTAGGCAGGATTAACCACCTGGTAAAATGGTCTTGTGTGCTTGAATTGCTTGACGGCTACTGAAATATGTGGATCTTTGGGGTCATTCCAAAAAGGCTCCCCTAGTTGTTTCGTCATGACAGGGAAAAATCTTCCTTGTGATCCTTTAACAAATTCCGACAAATTATCGGGATCGATCAGAAAAGATAAGAAGTTTTTAGCAATTTCTTTATTGGTTGAAGTTTCGAATAAGCAGGCTTGCTTTACAGCAACTAAATAGGTTAGAGGCTTGCCATCCAATCGATTCGGCCATTCTACAGTTACCATTTTATTAAAGTAAGTGTCCTTGTCTTGGCGCTGAGATCCGGGAATTGAAAGAGTGGGATTGATCGTCATCACAGTTCTGTGACTGAGAAACTCAATATTGTTATCGGGATCAGCCCAATCAACTGCTTTAGGGGGAACTAGACCATCTTTATAGAAACTCGTATAATTTGCTAAAGCAGCGACGATCCCCTTACGGGTATCTGGCAAATCAATCAGCAACCCACCATTTTTATCAATCAATTGCACATTGTACGCATCCAGAAATTCTTCGAGTTGATAAAAGGTATCTGTGGCAGTCACAGACATTGGTATACCCATAGCGAAAATATCGCTTTCCCCCTTTTGGCGAAGCGATATCTGACTTTCTCCCCAAAATTTCCAAAAAGCATTCCACTCTTTTGGGATCTTGTCGCTGTTTAAGCCGCTTTTTGCTAAGAGATCTTTCCAATAATGAATGTATGTTGTGTTTTGTGAAATTGGAATGGCATAGTAGCTCCGTTTCTTAGCGATACTATTTTCGTAATTGACAGCTTGTAAAGCGCTTGGTTCGTAGAGATCCTTGACTGGCTGAATTACATCTGAGACATCTGCAAGCTTATTTTGCCATGCCATTCGGGGTAGAAGACTAAAATCACCACTGTAGCTATACAAAATATCTGGCGGATTGTCCCGCTCGATCGCATTCTTAACTTCACGAGCCAGATCTTTCTCACTGTAAATCGTTAGATTTGCCTTTTTGCCTGACTGCTTTTCCCATGCAGCGACGATTTTTCGAATAGTAGCGGTTTCCTCAGGAAAATATCCCTCATTCCACCAAATCCGAAAAGAGGTGTCTCGATTTGCGTTTGGTTGGTTTGTTGATGTTTGGTTGGTGCAAGTTATCAACCCAAAGGTAATCAGGAATAATAACAGGATTGTAAGTATGCGATGACGCATGGTTGATTGTCTTTTACCTCACATCGTAATATTTTTCGTTAAGGAGCCATGCTTGGGCTGATATAACAGCTATTTATTCTAGACCCTCTCTAGTAAATTTATGCCCTTGCTTATTTTCCGTCAAAAAAGTAATTAAAATTTAACAAGCGATCTACTAAGCTTTATTAACTTTATTTCACTACTCTTCCCTTGTTTGGCAAAGAAATTAACAATTGTCAGTCTGCTAAGCAAATTTTGATCGGCGATCGTCATCAAGATACTTACCAACCTTGAGCTATTTGCCTGATGTCCCCAAATTCTGCTATATGCCAACCTAGACTCGTGGAGATCGTCACATGCCGACGATTTGCAAGCGACCAATCAGGGCTCAAGCACTAATAAATCACTAATAAATCAAAAAGGACTTCAACCATGGATTATCCCAGAATGTTTCGTATGAGCCAAAGGTTTGAGGATCGCATTCTAACGGATATACCCAAGACCATACGAAAAGAAATCGGTCGACTAAACCCCGATACGCTTATTCGTCCAAACCAAACTGTGGCTGTGGCTGTAGGCAGTAGAGGAATTGATAATCATGGTTTAATCGTTAAATCAGCGATCGAAGAGCTACTAGCACTAGGCGCTAAGCCATTTATCGTAACCGCTATGGGTAGTCATGGGGGTGCTACTGCTGAGGGGCAAGCAGCAATCTTAGCGGGTTATGGGATTACAGAAGAAAATATGGGTGTGCCAGTTCGTTCATCCATGGATACGATCCGGATTGGCACAACTGATTTTGGTATGCCCGTGTTTTTCGATCGCATTGCTTCAGAAGCAGATCGCATTGTCTTGATCAATCGCATTAAGCCACATACACGCTTTGCAGGTGAGATCGAAAGCGGTTTGTTAAAGATGATGGCGATCGGTCTGGGTAAGCGAGCGGGAGCTGAGACTTGTCACCGTAACTTTGTGCATTACTCCTTCGATCAGGTAGTCAGGAGTGTATATAAAATCGTCATGCAAGAGATGCCGATCGCTTTTGGTATCGGCATTATAGAAAATGGCTATCAACAAACAGCAGAAATTAAAGCGATTGATCGAGATCGCATCGAAGCTGAAGAGCGAGAGCTACTGCGTATGTCCAGAGCTTGGTGTCCAAAACTTCCGTTTGACGATGTAGATTTACTGATTATTGATGAGATTGGCAAGAATATCAGTGGTGCAGGCATGGACACAAACGTCACAGGGCTGAAAAAAATATTTTGCCCCGAACTGGTTCACTCTCTGCCGCATGTTGATAAGATTTTTGTGAGAGACTTGAGTGAGGGCAGTGGTGGCAATGCCATGGGGCTTGGATTAGCGGATTTCACAACAAAGAGGCTTGTAGATAAAATTGACTTTAACGCTTTCTATACAAATGCGCGCACCGCACAAAACGTACGGGGGGCTAAAATACCAATGTTTTTTAACACCGATAAAGAGGTTTTAGATGCTGCATTCGAATCATTTGGCTTAATTGAACCCCGTAACGCTAAGATACTTCGGATTAAAAACACACTGCAGATTTCTGAGTTAGAAGCTTCTATTGCTTACCTAGATCGAGTGAAAAATAGACCAGACATCACTCTACTAAACGAACCTCGCGTTCTTCAATTATTGTCAGATGGAAACCTGCCAAATTTTGTGTTTTCCAAAGAAGCAGCCTACCAAACTGTTTAAATGCTTCTAGTGCCTTTCTCTTAAACCATTCACTTAACTTAGCAATTTTAGCAATGGATAACCTCATTCAGCTCTACACTACTTTGATTGGTTGGGTACTTTCAGGTTTTGTTCTAGGTCGCTACTTTGTACCCAAAAAGACCTCGCTCTATATAGGTAAATTCCTATTTTGGTTCGGGGTACCGCTGCTAATTGTTGCTTCTTTGCGCGGACGCGATCTCTCTGGAGGTGTTTTGGTTGCTCCTGTGACTGCATGGATTGCCATTTTAGTTGGAGCGGCATTTGCTTGGATCTGGATCGATTTGGGCGTGACTGATGAAAGACTTAAATCCTTTTCAAGCGGTATACAGTTTATCGATCGCTCAAGTGGTGGTCTTGTGGCTGAAGATGGAACTGCCATCCAAGCTAGCGCTTGGAGTAAACGTACGCAGGGTAGCTTTCTACTAGCCATGATGGTGGGTAATACAGGTTATATGGGCTACCCAGTGATTTTATCTGTCGTAGGTAAGGAGTACTTTGCGTACGCAGTTTTCTACGATCTTTTGGGCTCAACTTTAGGTGCCTACGGTTTAGGAGTTGCGCTTGCTGCCTACTATGGAACGAGCACAAACGCTCAAGATCGGAAAATATGGTGGATAAATATTTTTGATAGACTACTGCGTAACCCTGCTCTTTGGAGTTTAGTCCTTGGGTTATCGATTAGCAATATTAAATTTCCTGAAGTTGCCGAGCAGATTGTCAAAACTTTGTCTATACCCATTGTGCCGCTATCTCTTGTGATGATTGGGCTACAGTTGAGCCAAATACCTTCTATTCGCAAGTGGGGACAAGCTTTAACTTGCTTAATTATCAAGATGTTGTTGGTGCCGTTAGTAGTCGGTACAGGTTTAATGTTTTTTGGGATTACAGGTGCACCAAGGCTAGTGATGGTACTACAGATGGCTATGCCTCCTGCTTTTGCTACCTTAGTAATTGCCCAAGCATATAACCTAGATAAAGATTTGGCTGTGACATCTTTAGCCTTTGGTTCTGTCGGGTTGCTATTTACCTTACCTGTATGGATATGGTTGTTTAGCTAGGTTTTGGATATGATGGTGAACCTGCCAAGTATCTGGTGCAGCAGGTGAAGCGCAGAGCTGAAAAACAGTTCGGTAGATTTAAGGAAGACTTTTTACAGGTGGTTGGACTGGGTTCAGGTAGAATGCTAATGAGGAGTTAACGATTCTTAATCATAAATATGGCATTACCTGACCGATCGCTAATATTCAGCAATATATCCGCAAATGGTTTGCAGATCGGCACGATCGCGCCGATCGTGTGGCAAGTCGTATTGGTGCTGGCATCGGTTCTGGGCAACGATGTACCTGAAGCCTGTGTGATGGTAGCAATGACTGTGCTGCTAGCCCTACTGGGACAATGGTATGGTTTAGGTTATGGACTATGGGCGGGTTGCATTTATGCTGTTAGATTCTTAACGACCAGCGTGGCGAGATGCAGGGTATGTTACTAAATACAGATATCACGCCCAAACCAGACGATCTGGTGACAATACCATCACGATGGACAGTGAATCGCACGTATCACTGGTGGCATCACTTCGATCGCGGTGAAGCGTATGATTGCGGTACGTTGACGTTGGCAGACAAAATTATGGGTACGAGTTTATCGCTCAAAGATAAGACGGTGGCTGTGACTGGGGCGGCCGGCACGTTAGGGCGATCGCTAATCTCGGTATTAACAACTAAGGGAGCGAAAGTTGTCGCGCTAACAACTTCACCCCAGGCTGACTTTAGCGATCTTGGCACGAATATAGAAGTATTACCGTGGCACCTGGGCAAGGAAGTAGATTTAAGCGATCGCCTGCAAAAAGTAGATATCTTGATTATCAATCACGGCATGAACGTGCATAGCGATCGCGATCCAGGATCGGTGGCGCAATCGTTTGAGGTCAATACCTTTTCAGCTTGGCGTCTTATGAATCTCTTCCTCGATACGGTAAAGGAATCCAAACATAAAGCGATTAAAGAATTATGGATTAACACCTCGGAAGCTGAGGTAAATCCAGCGTTTAGCCCCTTGTATGAGCTATCGAAACGCACTTTAGGAGATCTAATTACTCTGCGACGGCTAGATGCACCTTGTATTATTCGCAAACTGATTCTGGGGCCATTTAAAAGCAATCTCAATCCAATTGGTGTGATGTCACCTGGTTGGGTAGCATCGGCGATCGTAGCGCTGGCACAGCGAGACTTCCGCAACATCATTGTCACGGTCAATCCTTTCACTTATATCTTCTTCCCGATGCACGAAATATCCCAGTCACTGTACTTCCGTCTATTTTCCAAAGGTAATTTCACGTCCAAGGACAATCCTAGATGAATGTTACTAAGATTTCGCAATTCATCCGCCAGGCAGGTCAACAGGGCAAGCAATTACGTGCCGATGGATTTCAAGTTATGGAAAAAACTCCTGGGGACTACGTTACTAGCGTCGATCGCTCCCTGGATGCTCTAATCGTGGCACAGTTGCAAACCTGGTTTCCCAATGATGCCGTGATTAGCGAGGAGAACCCCAATTCGGTAGGATTATGGCTTCAAGAATTAACTCGCTACTGGTTTATCGATCCGATTGATGGCACTAGTGATTTCGTGAATAACCGCGAGCACTATGCGGTAATGCTGGGCCTATTAGAAAATGAAAAGCCCACTATGGGATGGGTCTATGCACCAGAGAGTGACATTCTCTTTTATGGCGGTACGGCTTTGGGGAATATCTTCACCTGCGATCGCGGCGGCGCACCCATCCCTGCTCCTGTCAGACCTCCTACCCAGGGCGAGTTCAAAGTGATTTTGAGTGAGAAAGACGAGCACCGCTATGGTGATGCTGTATTAGAAGTGGTACCTGAAGCTGAATTTTATTCCCTGGGTAGCTTTGGCTTAAAAGTGATGGAGGTTGTACTTGGTAAAGCCGCTGTTTACATTTACTTAAACCGTCGCGTTAAGTTGTGGGATACTGTAGGACCATTGGCGATCGCCCTAGCCGCAGGTTTAGTCTGTTGCGACTTAGAGGGTAATCCAATTTCGTTTGCACCCGAAGCGATCGAACCAACAACTTTAACGCATCATCAAATTATTATGGTGGGTTGGCCGGAGCCACTCAAGGCATTGCAACCAAAGTTAGCAGAAGTGCTAAAGTTGAGATTGTAGAACCAATCTGCGAGCTAGTATGTGAATCTAGCGATCAAAATGTCTGCTAATCACATCTTTTATACTGAAATCTCCAAGCTCCGCGATCTGTTTTACAAATACGGTAGATTTGATGACGCTAACGCCAAGTTAGACGAAATCAGCAAGTATATTGCCATCTATGTCTACCAACTTCTCTATGCCACACATGCAGATTGGAATTTAAAAGATATTCTTACTCTTTACAAAAGAGATAGTAGTTTTAATCTAATCGGGCAACTAAAAGCGATCTTTGCTGAAGTTGCAGTTTCCGGTATATTCAGCAATGCTGCTGGGATTTCCATCTTTGGTGATGAACCAACCTTAAATATCGACAATACCGATAGTCAATTCGCCTGTGCGTTAATCGAACTTGCGATCGCTTCTGTTGATAGTATCTTACAAGAAAATAAATCTAGTGCTAGCTTCGATTTACTGAATGAGTCATTCGGGCACTTTGTCAGAGACAACTTTAGGCATCATATCGAAGATGCCCAGTACATGACTCCGACAGAAGTAGTCGATCTGATGGTGAATATGGCTCTACACGATCTCGCGCAGGAGAATCCACATTCAAGTTTAGGCAACTTTATTGTCTGCGATCCCTGTTGTGGTGTTGGCTCTTTCCTATCGGCTTTTTATCGTATGAGTAGAGAGAAGGATATTGTCGATCGCCAAAATCTGACACTCCTGGGGCAAGACAAGGTGGCGCGGATGGTACGTCTGAGCAAAATTAATCTGCTGTTGGGCAATGTCAAAAATCATGCGATCGCCCATGGCAATTCTCTGGTTGGCAAATCATTTTTAGATGGCTATGAGGGACAGATCGATTTAATCTTAACGAACCCACCCTTTGGAGCGCGATTTACAGGTAAAGAATTAAGTCAGGAAGCGCATCATAAGTATCCTCTAATCTGGGATCTATTTGAGCATCATAATCTTAATTTTGATTCCGAGATTCTGTTTATCGATCGCAGTATTGCCTTGCTAAAACCAGGGGGCAAATTACTGGCTGTTGTGCCAGATAGTGCGATCTCTTCAACAGGACTAAATACTACGTTCAGGCATCGGTTGACCAGTAGCGGCTTAGTTAGAATCAGAGCAGTAGTTGAACTACCTGGTGTCACATTTGCCCAAGCTGGCACTAGAACTAAAACAAGCATCATCTATCTTGAGAGATTGGAGGGAGGAGAAGAACTGCATCACCAGCTAAAATCTAACTATACTTTTATGGCTACAAGTAAGAGGATTGGCTTTGATGTGATGATTAAAAGAGGGACAACTCTAAAAGTAGATGCTGGCCATAACGATTTGAATGATATTTTGAGACTATATCAAAATCCACAAATTGTACTGGGTCAGCAAGAATATCAGATTGTCAGTCACGAACCAGCCTGTGTGGCGATCGCTCCCGAATT
Source organism: Rhizobium sp. Q54 (assembly GCA_943367755.1). Lineage (GTDB taxonomy): Bacteria > Cyanobacteriota > Cyanobacteriia > Pseudanabaenales > Pseudanabaenaceae > PCC-6802. Next base: position 72,256 of record CALRKB020000001.1, read on the forward strand.
GCTAACTAAATATTCATGGATACCCAGCCACTATCAGGCATTTAGATATGATATTGCGCATAGTTTTAAATATAGCGATCGCCAGGATATTGAGCTAGTTAAACTAAGTGACATAGCTGACTTGATCGCTAGAGAAAGAAGGAAAGAACCGATCGATAATCAAAGTAAATGTATTAGCATTTTGCATATTACAAGCGATGGTTGTTTAGACTACGCAGAACTACTGAGCTATCACCCCAAATACAAAGGAATCTCATGTCGGCCAGGGGATTTACTGTTCTCGAAGATTAACCCTAGAATTCCTAGATTATTAGTAGTTCCATGCTTAAATTTCTCACTGTCCTGTTCGCCTGAATTTGAGATTGTCGTATCCAAAATAGATATTAGTAATTATGGTCTGAAACTATTACTGTTCCTACCTTCGGTGCAAATGCAAATTAATGCACTCACCGCTGGCACATCATCATCGCATAGCCGCATTAAGACTGCTGATTTAGCAACTATTCTGCTGCCTCTACCAAAACCTCATACCTCTCTTTACGCTGATTGGATGACAAAAGTACAAGAATATGAGCACAAAGAGAAAGCAGCTTGGCAAACAAGACTGGAAATGCATAACCTCAAGAACTCTGCGATCGCCATGTTAACGGATCTGGAACCAAATAACCTCCCATAATCAAATCTAGGGGTAGCTGCTCCTGTGCCGATTCCTAGATATTGGGGCAACCACAGCGGGATTACCCCTACAAGATTTTGCGCTCGGGATTCGTTGCAATATTCTCTAGCGTTAAGCTTTGAGGATTTACACCTGCTCGCAATGCCGCCAGAACTCCGATCGCTTCTAAATAACTTCTCACCCGGATCCCATGTAATCCCAATGATTCAGGTGGAACATTGAGGGCTGTAGGATTCTCTTCCACAAAAATTAGATTTGTCTGTTTAGATTTCCCTAATGCCAGAATTGCCGCACCACCACAAGCGCTAGCCGGGGCGATCGCCACGTCAATATCCAACCCAGAAATATCGCCTGAACGCAGATTTGCCCGATCCGCGATTAATTGGGGAGCGCGACTTAGCCCTGCTAATACGCAGGGCAAAAATGTGTAGCCTAATTCCTCCGCCGCCGAACGAGGTGATACATCAGGATCGAGGGGTAAAGGTTGCAAGGCAGGTGCGTGGGCGCAGGGAATTGCCAACTCCCTCGTAATTAAGTGACTGATTACGGCCTCGGCTCCCGCTAGGGCATCAACACCTTTGCCCTGGCGGTAGTCTTTCAGTAAGGGACTATTCTGATCATCGGGGAATCGCGCCACTACAGCGATCGCTGAGACTTTGGCGCAATCTACCAACTTGTGAGCGGCACGCAGGAGGCTATCTGGTTGTGCAATCGTACCCCAGGTCGCACCCGAACTTCCCGTCTCTAGCTGCACGCCTAGAGGCCGATCGGTGATCGCAATATCGCTAATATCTAAACCTAAAGTGGCCTGAGCCGCCGCGATCGCTTGCCGATGGCGCAATTCTAAATCTGGTTCGATCGCTCGATCTAAAATTACGCCAATGCGATTACCATGCACGGGGCGCAATCCCCACTCACCTAATGCCAGACGATCGATCGCGTAACCTTCCACATACAGCACATTAGGCATCGGCCAAAAGAGGCTGGCACCATTCAAGACATTGGGATGGGTAATTAGCGTATCTGCGACAGCCGCGATCGCCCTTGCCACGGGGAGAGCATCACCTGCGTAGCCACCGATTGCTGCATTAATTCCAGTGGGGATGAGCAGGAGTACCGTTAGCGGTCGTCTAGACATGTGCAGACTAGAACTCAATTGGTTGTGATGGCTGGGATACTGGCCAGCTTATCTCTAAAAATTTCAATCTGGATATTAGGATCGTCACGGTGGCGTAGCGATCGCTTCACTTGACCGATATACAAAGGCTGAGATACTCCCTCGCGCGGATGTAAAACCGTGCGGGCACGGATCGTGAACTCATCGGAAATGCCCGTTCCATTGCGGCCAGGCGAAAACAAATTAGATGCGGCCTGCTTGAGCGTAGCTTCTAGTTGCTCCGCCGTGATATCTGGCGGTACGGCAATCACAGCCTGTGGCCCCATGCGATCGTATACCAAAGAGAAATGCACCGCGCCAGGGACAGTCTCGCGGCTCAAAGGGTTCAGGCTGAGCGTAAATAGGGCGATCGTGAGCACAACCGAAAAGGAGGTAACGCCAACCATGCGAAACCGCCATCCCCATTGTCGGGCAAAGGCAATACCTGTAATTAATGCACACACCAAGACCAGGATGCCCATGTACTGAGCGATGAGAACAAAATCAACATTTATTTGTGGCATAGACAGGAGCCCGTAAGTTCAAGTAAGTAAATTTGCTTGATACTAGCTTATGACTTTTGTAGCACTGAGAACAATAAAAAGCCGATCGCAATTGCTAAGCAGCGATTAGGTTCATCCGTATTTGCTTTTCTGGAGCGATCGCTGTTCTGCAAGATTACCAAGAAATCAATCGATCGTGGTAGATTCTAGCGTTTGGGATAATAGACAGACAGTTAATGCGATCGTCGCAACATTTTGCATTGAGAATAACCATTCTCTGCGTAGATTTGAATGTACTCTCTAAATCACATAGGATAGATCCCTCAGCCCCATAACTTTTGAGTATGAATGATAAATCCATCGCAGGCATTGCTGTTACGCCCTCAGGCAAATCTTTGCTTCAGCGTTTAAGCACAGTCAAAATTCAATCAGTTAACACCGATCTAAAAGCGCATCTGGCGGCTATATGGTCAGAGTACGACGGCTTTGTTTTTTGTTTGGCTACGGGAGCAGTAGTGCGCCTGATTGCGCCGCTATTACAGCATAAAGCTACCGATCCTGCTGTGGTGGTGGTGGATGAGATGGGTAAGTTTGTGATTAGTCTCTGTGGTGGGCATCTCGGTGGTGGAGATCGCCTCACCAGGGAAATAGCCGCCCAACTGGGTGCAGAGGCAATTCTTACCAATGCCTCAGAAGGCTTAAACTTGCCCGCCATCGATATTTTAGGCGAACCATTTGGCTGGCAACGTGGTACGGGGGATTGGAATGCTGTGGCAGGAGCGATCGCGCGGCAGGAACCTATACAAGTGATTCAAGAAGCTGGTTCTACGCTGTGGCAAACTGCTTTACCACCAGGACATCCGTTTCAGTTTGGCTTTGCGGAAGAGAGGGAATCGACAGTTACCCACAAAGCGAGGGTCTGGATTAGCGCAAACCAAAGGCGTTTCTCTCCCGATGCGGATATTCCCAAAGTGCAATGGCATCCCAGGGTTTTATGGGTAGGGATTGGCTGCGAACGCGGTACATCCGCACAACTGATTGAAGCAGCAATTCAACACTTTTGTCGGATCAATCACCTAGCTGAAGGGGCGATCGCGGGCATTGCTACGATTGACCTCAAAGCCGATGAGGTGGGATTGCTAGAACTTTGCCAGAAGCGCAATTTACCCCTGCGTTGTTATACTGCCGATCAATTACGCTCTATCGCAGTGCCCAATCCCAGTTCGGTTGTAGAAACTGAAGTAGGCACACCCAGTGTGGCGGAAGCAGCGGCAATTTTGGCAGCAAGGCAGCAGGATGAGGTTATTGGCTGGAATGCCCAATCCTCGGCACACTCATCAAACAAAGAGCCTGAATCTAACCTTTTAGTTACTAAACAAATATTCCGGCAAACCGATTTGACAGGAGCGGTAACGGTAGCGATCGCCGTGAGTGAGAAGGAATTTACCGCACGTCAGGGCCAACTATTTCTGGTAGGGATCGGGCCTGGAGCATTAGATCAAATTACTCCTGCGGCGCAGATGGCTTTGCATCAGGCAGATGTAGTCATCGGCTATCACCTTTACACCCAGCAAATCACGCCTTTATTGCATTCTGGGCAGATTGTGGAAACTTCACCAATTACGCAAGAGCGGCAACGGGCTAAGCGGGCGGTGGAGCTAGCTCGGTGGGGGCTAACAGTGGCGATGATTTCTTCGGGTGACTGCGGTATCTACGGTATGGCAGGACTGGTGATGGAAGAGCTAGAGTCACAGGCATGGGATGGTAGCACTCCGAGCGTGGAGGTATTGCCTGGCATTACGGCATTGCAAGCTGCTGCGGCCAGGGTGGGCACGCCCTTAATGCACGACTTTTGCGCGATCAGCCTCAGCGATTTGCTCACACCGCTAGAAATAATTCGTACTCGTTTAGTAGCGGCGGCACAAGCTGATTTCGTGACTGCATTTTACAATCCCCGTTCTGCCACCAGAACTGAACCAATGGCGATCGCGCACAAAATATTTCTCGAACATCGCCATCCAGATACTCCTGTTGCTTTAGTAAAATCTGCCTATCGTCCCGATGAAAAAATTGCGATTGTTACCCTAGGAAATTTAGATCTCAGTGCGATCGATATGTTGACCACTGTGCTAATTGGTAATGCTACAACCAGATTTTATCAAGGTAAATTAATTACACCCCGTGCTTACAAGTACAATCCAGCAGCTAAACTGACCCCAACCTAGACAATTCCTGCCCTAGAGGATTTACACTTAAGAAAATGCTGCTCAGTTAAGCAACAGTTATGCTGGAACTAACACTTGTCTCTCGCTATAAAATCATCAAAGAACTCAGTCATGGTGGTTTTGGGCAAACCTTTATTGCTGAAGACATGCATTTGCCTGGGCATCCCAAATGTGCGATCAAGCTATTAAAGCCGCTAGATACTCGTCCTGAGGTATTAGAAGCTGCTAAGAAATTATTCGATCGCGAAGCTCAAACCCTCTACAAACTAGGCAAGCATAACCAGATCCCATCGCTGTTAGCTCACTTTGAGCAAGGAGCGGAATTTTATTTAGCCCAAGAGTTTATTGAAGGTCAAGTACTGAGTGAAGAAATTCAACCTGGCATGAAATTGAGTGAGTCCTATGTGATTCAAATGCTCAAGGATTTACTGCAAATTTTGGATTTTGTGCATCGAGAAGGCGTTATCCATCGCGATATCAAACCATCGAATTTGATTAGACGATTTTCGGACGATCGCCTTGTTTTGATTGACTTTGGCGCGGTCAAAGAAGCCAGTATCCAGAGGCTCGATCCGCAAGGACATACTTGCTCGACGATTGCGGTTGGCACCTATGGCTACATGCCCAACGAGCAAGCTAATGGTAGGCCCAAATTTGCCAGTGATATCTATTCAGCAGGTATGCTTGCGATTCAGGCTTTGACAGGCATATCGCCCAATCAACTACCCGAAGATTATGAAACAGGCGAAGTTGTCTGGCGCGATCGCACCCCTTCTATTAGCCCTGAGCTAGCAGATTTTCTCGATAAAATGGTGCGTTCCCACTTTGCGCAACGCTATCAATCAGCTTCTGAGGCTCTGGTGGCTCTACAAAAAGTACCAGTGCCAATTGTGACAACTGTTGCGCCAACTATTTTACCAGCCCAACCTGCCATTCCAAATATTTCTGCACCGTTACAACCTCTCTCACCACCTAACACTCCAGCTACAGTTCCTCTTGCCAATCCCACACCGCCCACCAGCATTCAGCCGCAAGTAACTACACCAGTGGCATCACTCAATGGTGCCGCAATAGGAGGAATAGCTCAGCCCGTTTATCATCACCCTCAACATCTCATTTCTAACGACCCAACTCTGAAGCTTCAGCCCAAGCCTGCTCCCTTTAAATTCAACAAGCGAGCGATCTTGCTAGCAGTAGGAGGAATGGCAATTGGCGGCGCGATCGGTGGCTATGTATTTGTGCAAAACGAAGCCGATCGACGCTTACTTGCAAGTCTGGAGCAAGTTAAAGCAGCTAAAAATAGCGGAAATTTTACCCAGTGCATTGAAGGAGCAAAGTCTATTCCCGTAAACTCTCGATATGGGAAGGATGCTGAAACTCTCTTGAATGATTGTCAAACTGCACAAACTGATACCCAAGCAAAAGCACTTCTAGCCCAAGCTCAGAAACTAGCCAAGGAAAATAAACTAGAAGAGGCGATCGCCACAGCTAGCAAAATCAGTTCTAATAGTTCATCCTATGGCGAGGCACAAAAACTGCTTGGACAATGGTCTGAGAATGTGTTGCAGATAGCGACTAAGAGATTCCAAGAACAAGGGAAAACAAAAGAAGCGATCGCTTTAATCAAAGCAATTCCAAGTAACTCTCCAAATGGAAAAAAAGCACAGGAACTAGAGGCACAATGGCAAGCACAAGCGAATGCAGATGAAGTGGCGTTGAAAGCCGCAGATAAAGCCCTGAAGGAAGGAAAATGGAAAGAGGCGATCGCGGCATCCAACAAAGTTAAAACAGCTTTTTGGAAGAAGCAGACGGAGCCAATTATTCAGAAGGCAAATGCTGCCCTTAATCCTGCGCCTGCCCCCGCACCTGTAGCCGCACCCGTCCAAGCAACGCAACCAGAACCAGCCTATGTAGCACCTGCCCCAGTCTATCAGGCACCTGCACCCGTGTATCGAGAACCAGAGCCTGCCTACGTACCACCTCCACAACCGCGCTACACTCCCCCAGAAATTGATAGCTTACCTGCACCGAGCAAGGGTAACTAACCTAAGTTGGGTCGTTTCCCCCCTGGGGATGCTAATGGCTCGACTAGAACGCCTTATTATTCACGGCATCTGGTTTACAGGTAAGTCACGCATTTTGATCGGTGAGTAAAAAGACGGTAGAGAAACCACAGAGTGGCAATGCAGTTACTAGGGTGCCAGCCACTATATTTTTCTCAATTTTAGATTGACATTTCTGTACTCTATAATGATAAGAAGTCGCTTCTACTCGAATTAGTGATTACTGGATGGTACTCATGCTAACAGACATTCGTCAAATCACAGTTCAGGAATTTCATCAAATGTTTAAAGCTGGAATTCTCGATGACGATGAACATGTAGAACTAATTGCAGGACAAATCATTAAAATGGCAGCTAAAGGTACGCCTCATTGGGCTACCGTAACCCGTATCTGGAAATTGCTAGAGACACGCTTAGGCGATGCAGTATTAGTCTGTCCCCAAGAGCCTGTACAACTTAATGATTATTCAGAGCCAGAGCCAGATATTGCGGTGCTGAGACCAGATCCACTCTATTACGAAGAGCATCATCCCATTCCATTAGATATCTATCTAGTCATCGAAGTTGCTGATACTACGCTCAAAAAAGATTGCGAACTCAAAGCGATCGCCTATGCCCAGTCAGGCATTGCTGACTATTGGGTGCTGGACATCAATGCTCGTCAATTACATGTTTTTCGGGAGCCTAGCCAAGATGGCTACCTAGCTCATCAAATCCTTTCAGATCTCGAACACATTGCTCTCATTGCTTTCCTCAGTATTAATTTGGCTGTAAGCGAAATGCTACGACCTTTAACCTAAATCAGGAATTGGGGCTTTTACTAAAGTCGTGTAGTTAGCAGAATAGTTTCATTTGTGATAATATTCTGCTAAGGTTTCTAAAGCTTAGACAATGATCTGGCACAAATATCGTCATTTCTTGCAGCTTGGCATGATTTTTGGTTGTCTAATTGTCAGTGATTCAACCCAAGCACAAATTATCCCTGATAATACTCTGCCAGTTAACTCTATCGTCACATCCCAAGGTAACGTTCGCGTAATTACTGGTGGTAGTGCAGTTGGAGGTAATCTATTTCACAGCTTCAGGGAGTTCTCTATTCCCACTGGTGCCGAAGCATTCTTTAATAATTCCACTGCAATACAAAATATTCTCACTCGCGTTACAGGGAATTCTATATCTAATATCGATGGATTAATCCGCGCCAATGGTAACGCCAATTTATTCTTGATCAATCCCAACGGCATTATCTTCGGACAAAATGCTCGGTTGAATATCGGTGGTTCGTTTCTGGCAAGTACGGCGAATAGCATTAATTTTACCGATGGCTTTCAGTTCAGTGCCACAAATCCTCAATCTTCTGCTATTTTGACCGTAAGTGTGCCATTCGGCTTGCAGTATGGCAGTAACCCTAAGGGTATTCAAGTTCAGGGGGCTAGACTTCAGGTGTCTCCTGAGCAAACTTTAGCCCTTGTGGGCGGTGAAGTAAACCTGACGGGTGCAAGGTTTAAGTCGCCAGCAAGTCGCATAGAACTAGGTGGATTGGATAGTGCCGGAATAATTGGGTTAAGTGTGCTACCCACGGGAGGAATATCCTCTCTCAATTTTCCCGGTGATGTTGAGTGGGCAAATATTTCTCTTACCAATAGTGTGGTTGATGTCAGCGGTAGCGGTAGTGGAAATATTGCTATCAATGCGCGCAATGTAGAGGTTTTTGGTAGCTCTCTACTGGTGGGTGTTGCTTCAGATATAAGACCTATTAACACCCAAGCAGGAGATATTAATATCAATAGCACAGAGACTATAACTGTGAGTAATAGCCAGATTGCTGCTGACACTGAGGGAGTTGGGAATGCTGGAAATATTAAAATTCAGTCTGAAAATAACATTTACTTCGATACCAGCTCTGTATTCGCTAGGGTGTTAAATGGGGCAATAGGGAATGCTGGTGCTATAGATATCAATGGAGGCTCGATTTATCTTGCTAAGCACTCTCAATTAAGTTCCAGTAGTTCTGGCAGAGGGAATGCTGGCAGTGTGAACCTTAAGGCTAAAGATACGATCTCACTGGATGCAGGTGCCGATCCTAGCGGTCAAACTGTTGTGGATGTTAGTCCCCGTACCGTAGTTCTGAGTCGTCTGGAAACGGGAGCAATAGGGAATGGCGGCAACATCAATATTTCAGCAAGATCGGTTTTTGTTAATAATGGTGCTCAATTAATCGCTGACACTGCTGGGCAAGGCAATGCAGGCAATATTAATATTATTGCTAGTGATGTAGTTTCTTTCAATTCTTTCACAAAGATTGATGGCAGTAGAGATCCATCTTTCGTTTCTCCTGACTACATAAATATTGGTAATGGTGTTGGTAATATTTATGTAACTAACGAAACTGCAGCATTTAGCCGTGTAACGCCCACAGCAGTCGGCAATGCAGGTGATATTAACATTACTGCGGGATTGGTATCTATTATCAATGCAGCAAACTTAGAAACTTTCTCCGATGGAGCTGGAGATTCAGGGAAGTTAAACATTCAGGCTACAGATGTTTTGATTGCTAGGGACGGCTCTCTCCAAAACAGCTTGGGATTTAGCTCCATTCTGATGCCTGGACAGATTAGTCAAAGGGTTATAAATATCACTGCTACAGAAAGGGTTACTTTAGATGGAGCCTTCATCAGTTCTGTAATAGCCCAGAATTCTGATCGTCCTATTGCAAACACAGGCGGTGATAGAATTATCATCTCTACAGGTTCGCTATTGGCAAAAAATGGTTCTTCTATTCGTACAACTACTTTTGCATCTTCAGATGCCGGCAACATAAAAATTAATGCTCGTGATACTGTTTCTTTTAGTGGTTTTAGGTTAGGCACAACAATAAGAGCTAGCGGCGATTATGTATATGACGCCAATCCTCCACTGTTTCTGAGTAAAGTTGAAACTAGTGTTGGCGAATTTGATATCATCGGAACTCGAACGATCAGAGGTAATGGTGGAGATATCAGTATTGCAGCAAAGTCGGTTTTCCTTGATAATCAAGCCCAGTTAACAGCCAGTAGTTTTGGTATTGGTAGAGCGGGGAATGTAAATATCAATGCAGACTCTGTTTATTTAAATACCCAAGCCAAGATTCTTGCTAACACTAGAGCAGATCAAGGTAATATTAATCTGTACTCTCAAAGTTTAGCCCTACAAGGAGGTAGCATCATTGCTACCAATGCTAGAGGCAATGTTCCTGGTGGTAATATTCGAATTGATACTGGCGCTTTAGCTGCTTTGACTGGCAGTACGATTACTGCAAATGCCGAAGATGCTAGAGGAGGGCAAATCAACGTTAATTCTCAAGCAATCTTTATCGATAGACCGAGAGATGTAGTTTTTGATGCTAGTTCTGCACTAGGCCCCCAATTCAGTGGTACTGTTACGTTGAATACACCCGATATCAATCCCAGCACTGGATTAGTAACCTTATCCATCCAGCCCATAGATGCTAGCAAGTTAGTGGCTCAACGCTGTCTCGCCGATCGCAAAGGTAATACTTTTATTATCACTGGGCGTGGCGGTCTACCATCGAATCCCAATCGGGCAATCTACGCTAACAGAGTAATGGAGGATTTGGGTAAAGAAGATGCTTCTGCTGTTAGTTCTGCATCATCAATTCCATCAACTAATTCACCCAACCAGGAAACAGAGAATATCGAACCAACGATCGAGGCACAAAGTTGGATAAAGAACGAAAATGGTGAGGTCGTTTTAACTGCGCAAACTACTAGCGAGCGATCGCAGCCATCTTGGTTAACTTCAGTGAATTGTCGCATTCCTTGAAGATATATTTAGAAAGCGCTGCTTTTTTTGCTAAAGTTGTGTTGTGAGGATCGCAATCAAGGCATGTTCTGTCAGCTATTTCGGCTAAATCATCACCATCTCATCTGGTTAGTGCCTATCTTACTGAACGGTACTATATCTGATGTGATCGCCCAGGTTACAGCACCACCAGAGCTTACCCGTCCCAACGATCGCCCCACTCCCACACTTCCAGTTACCCCCACTCCTCCTCTTCCAGCCCCATCAGAATTATTAAAACCATCACCCCAGCAGACTTTGCCCTCAGAAGTGCTGCCAAACGTGCCGGGGACGATTACAGTCGAGAAGTTTGAGATCGTCGGAAGTACAGTATTTAGCCCTGAGGAGCTAGAAAAAATAACCAAGCCTTTTACGCAAAGACCGATTACTTTCACCGAGCTTTTACAAGTTCGCACTGCCATTACTCAACTCTATATCGATCGCGGTTTTATCACCTCTGGAGCGTTTGTTCCGCTGCAAACCATTGAAGCTGGCATTGTGAGAATTCAGGTACTAGAAGGTGGATTGGAAGCGATTGAAGTCACGGGTATGCAACGTCTCAATCCTGATTACGTGCGATCGCGCCTGGCGATCGCTACAGGTAAACCCCTAAATCGAGAACGTCTGATCGAAGCTTTACAACTCCTGCAGCTCGATCCTCTCATTGCGAATATTTCCGCTGAACTATCGGCAGGCACGAAACCAGGTCAAAACTTGCTATCAGTTAAAGTAACTGAAGCGAAATCTTTCCATGGCGATCTAACGATCGATAATCGCCGCTCTCCTAGTGTGGGAACGATGCGGCGACAGGCACAGTTGAGAGAAGCTAATCTATTCGGGCAGGGGGATGCGATCGCTGCTACCTACACCAATACCGATGGCAGTAATTCCTACGACCTCAGTTACACCTATCCCATCAATCCCGCCAACGGCACGATCTCTTTTGCCTATAGCAATAATAATAGTCGGGCAATTGAACCGCCCTTTGATACTTTAGATATTCTGGCCAATTCCCGCTCCTACGAACTCACACTGCGACAACCGCTACTGCAAAGACCTACGCAGGAGTTCGCCATTGGTATCACCGCTGCGCACCGCGAAAGCGAAACTTCTCTATTGGCAACACCATTCCCGCTCTCGCCTGGAGCTGATGCGCTGGGCAGAACGCAAGTGTCAGCATTGCGATTTTTTCAGGAATTTACACAACGTAGTAGTAAAGAAGTATTGGCGCTGCGATCGCAGTTTAGCGTTGGTGTAGCACCATTTGCGCTGACGGTTGGCGATGCGCCTGTGGATAGTATGTTTGCAGTCTGGCGCGGCCAGGGACAATATGTTAACTTACTGGCACCCGATACCCTATTACTCTTACGTGCCGATCTCCAATTTGCCGATCGCGCGCTGGTACCGTTGGAACAGTTTGGCATTGGTGGGCAGGAGAGCGTACGCGGTTATCGCCAGGATTTACTCCTAAGTGATAATGGTGCGATCACTTCAGCGGAAGTGCGCTTGCCGATTTTGCGCGTGCCAGAGATTCAGGGGGTTTTGCAATTTGCACCCTTTTTCGACTTTGGTACGGCGTGGAATAGCTCCGGCAGAAAAGATCCCAGTCCTAGTACAATTGCTGGCTTGGGGTTTGGCCTGCGTTGGCAACAGGGCGATCGCCTCACAATTCGATTTGACTATGGCATTCCCTTAACATCTAGTGGAACGAGTGCAAGAACATGGCAAGAAAACGGTCTATACTTCTCACTGCTGTGGAATGCTTTTTAGGCAAGCGGCGCGTTAAAAGGAAATTCGCATCTGCGATCGCCCTCTTTGTCTTGGGCTGCTTTGTGTGCATATTTTTATTGCCAGGAGCGAGTTTAGTTGCTCAATCTTTCCCCTCATCGCCATCACCTGCGACTGTGGATCGCATCGATTATCTATCCAAAAATGCATCTCAGCTCCCATCCAATCTAATTGATCGAGGTAAGCAGCTCTATCGGTCAACACAATATACTGAGGCAGTCAGAGTTTGGCAGCAAGCCATAAAATCCACTCAGGAGCCTTTAACCATAGCGATGTTATGGAGCAATCTCTCGCTTGCCTATCAAAAGCTAGGTCAGTGGCAAAATGCGAAAGAGGCGATCGCTGCTAGTTTCAAAATTCTGGAAACTATTACCGATTCATCTCCAGCAGTGCTAAAAGTCAAAGCTCAAGCTCTGAATACAAAAGGGAGCCTGGAGTTTGCGATCGCAGAGACAGAAGCAGCTCTGTTAACATGGCAGTCAGCCACTTTTACCTATATTAAAGCTGGCGATCGCGATGGAGAGGTCAAGAGTTTACTCAATCAAGTTCAAGCACTCAAGGCATTGGGATTTTATCGTCGCGCGCTCAAAACACTTGAGCAAGCAAATCAAATTCTTGCAGCTCAACCAAACTCCTTGGTTAAAGCAAGCGGACTGCGTAGTCTTGGCGATGTTTTACAGCTAGTGGGAAATCTCGATCTAGCAGAAAAAGTTTTGCTGCAAAGCATGGAAATCGCAAAGCAAGATAAATCTGCCGATACTAATAGTGAGATACTTAGTGAGACATTTCTCAGCCTTGGCAATCTCTCACGGCTTCAACAAAATACTAAAGGTGCCCTAGAGTTCTATCAGCAAGCTAGTACTGTTGCGATCTCCAACACAGCAAAATTGCAAGCCCAACTGAATTGGTTCAGTTTATTGGCAGAAACTAATGACACGGCAGCAGCTCAGTCCCTATTACCCCAAATCCAAACACAGCTTGCGCTTTTACCTTCTAACCGCGATACAGTCTATGCCAACATCAACTTTGCTAACAGTCTGATGCAGTTTCAGCAGCGTGCAAAGGCTAATACTACTCCGAATGGATTGCCAAGTAGAACTGAAATTGCTAAGATTCTCGCCACCGTAGTAGACCAAGCAAAATCTCTAAAGGATCCAAGAGCGATATCCTATGCCCTCGGTACGCTGGGGAAGCTCTACGAACAGAACCAACAGTTCTCGATCTCCCAGGAGCTAACGCAACAGGCTTTACTCACCGCACAGTCTATTGATGCTAGTGATATTGCCTATCTCTGGCAGTGGCAATTAGGGAGATTGCTCAAAGCCCAGGGGAATTCAAATGGAGCGATCGCAGCTTACACAGAAGCAGTAAATACGCTCCAAGCCTTACGTGGCGATCTGATCGCGATTAATTCTGGGTTGCAGTTTTCCTTCCGCGAAAGTGTAGAGCCCGTTTATCGTCAGTTAGTCACGCTGCTGTTAAGCGATAGTCAAAACCAAACCGCCACAAATCGACAACAGCGACTAAAGCAGGCACAAACTACGCTGGAATCTCTCCAGTTAGCAGAGCTAGTCAATTTCTTTCGTGCAGATTGTTTGACCCCAAATGCGGTTGATATCGCCAAGGTCGATCGCTCGGCAGCGGTGCTCTATCCGATTATTTTAGAGAATAGCTTGGAAGTAATTCTCAGCTTGCCGCAACAACCATTACAGCATTACACTACTCCCATTTCCCGCCTGCAAATAGAAGATAAGATCGGCGATCTGCGATTGGAGTTGCGCGACCCTACTTCTAAAGAGTATTTAGTTAATGTCAAACAACTTTATGACTGGTTGATACGTCCCGCTGCTAGCCAAATTGCCCAGAGTGGAGTCAAAACTTTGGTCTTTGTACTAGATGGCGAACTACGTGATATCCCGATGGCCGCCCTGCATGACGGGCATCGCTTCCTTGCAGAAGCCTACAATATTTCGCTAACACCAGGGCTGCAATTACTAGATCCCAAACCTTTGGCAAAAGACCCGATCGCGGCAATTACGGCTGGCCTCTCTAAAGTAGGCCCTAGTTTTGGCCCCTTAAAGCTAACCCCTTTACCTAATGTGGAAAGAGAACTCCAGCAAATTCAAGCTCAAGTCCCAAGCACCATTTTGCTGAACCAGGCATTTACCACTGCAAATCTAGAAAAAGCGATCGATACATCACCCTTTCCCATCGTGCACCTAGCTACCCATGGTAAATTTAGCTCTAAGTTAGAAGAGACATTCCTCGTGACATGGGATGGACAGATTGATATCGAGCAACTCAATCAACTCCTGCAAGATAGAACTCGCAAGACTGACAAAGCTTTAGAGCTATTAATTCTCAGTGCCTGTGAGACTGCCAGGGGAGATAAACGTGCGGCTTTGGGGTTAGCAGGCATGGCGGTGAGAGCGGGAGCTAGAAGCACGATCGCTTCGCTGTGGTCGGTAGATGATGAGGCCACAGCCTCCTTTATGACGGCACTATACAAGAATCTTGCTGACAAAAATAACACCAATAAAGCAGAGGCATTACGACAAGCTCAAATTGCACTTTTAGGCGATCGCCAACTCAATCATCCTTACTTCTGGGCACCTTTTGTCCTGCTTGGCAACTGGCTCTAAGCAAGCGTCATAGGATGAATGGGATGTATAGCAATCCGAAAAAAGATATAACGGACTGCGCTTCACAGGCGACAGATCAAGCATAACTCGGCATCAGCGTGTATCGACCGTCCTGTGCAAGCGCTGGTTATGCAGCGCTTGCATTGGGGCATAAGGCTGAATCAAGACTTCAGCAGGAATTCCTAGATCTTGGTTTAATTTCCGAATCATCTCTAATGTTAATGAACGTTTTCGAGATAGTACTTCTGACACTCTTGCTCGACTGCCGAGGCAAGACTCTAAATCTCGACGAGATAAACCACGAGTATCCATGTAGTAGAGAATTGCTTCAATTGGATCGGGTGCTTCAATCGGATAATGCACTTTCTCATAAGCTTCTACTAATGTACTGAGTATATCCAATCGATCATATTCAGGGGTATTGGGTGGAGCATCAAACAGTACCTCAATCTCTGTCAATGCTGCTTGATAATCAGTCTCAGTTCTAATTGGACGAATTTCCATACCTATACCTTATTCTCAAACTGTTTCTGCCTCTACCTTGTCGTATTCTGCATGAGTCCCAATGAATCGGATAAAAATAATACCGATGTCGTAGCGAATTGAAACAATCAGGCGATACGTATTTCCTTTGATGTTGAACACAACACGATTATTAGCAATGATGCTGGCGTTACGATGAGCAGCTTTAATATCGGCTGGACTTTGCCAATCTGCACGAGATGCTTCATAGTACCAGGTTTTCAGGGGTTCTTCAGCATCTGAGTGGTTCTCCCAAAAAGTTCGGAGTGTGCTGCGGGACAGGATACGCATGCATCCATAATACCCTGTTCCCAGTATGGGATCAAGCTGCAAAGTTTTCCCTGCATTAGGCCAGTGCTTACGGCTTATGTTTCCATCTTCATCTTTTACAAACCCTTGAAATATAAGAGCATGTTGAATTCGCCCTCCAACCGCTCCTTGAGATCTCCAGTCAGTCTTTTTCAACTGTAATAACAATACTTCGCCAACACTTATCTTTTTTGGTTCATAGGGCAAGGCAAACATGCCTTGTTGAACACATTCATCAATTTGGTCGGCAGAAACATTTAATCTATAGATTAGCTCCCTTTTTGAAAAGCGCCTAACTAGTGTTTATACAGAAAGTTTCTGGGTAACACTACTATTTGAGGAGATATTCAGACTTTATCTAGTTAACATACCAAATATAGGTGAGTTATGCAGACAACTGCTGGTAACGTACTCAAGATCGATCCTTGTCAGTACACCTGAGATATCCCTAAAAAGGGCAATGCCTCGAAATGCTTTACAAGCAATGCTCCCAAGATACTGAGCAGTTATTAACCCGGCAACCAGTGATATTGATTACGCGCTTGTCTGAAGTATCTCAATTTCTTCTTTCAGGTATATCCTATTTCGGATTGCTATTGTTAAGCGATCGCTAAATTTTTGAGCTGAGGTCGCAGGATTTCGATCGCCTTGGCTCGATGGCTGATTTCGCCCTTTAACTGCGGTGACATTTGCCCAAATGTCAGCTTGTACTCCGGTACGTAAAATATCGGATCGTAGCCAAACCCCCGATCGCCAATTGGCTCATAGAGAATCTCCCCTTTACAGATGCCAATCGCATCGATCACAATTTTGCCGTCCGGTGCAGCCACAGCAATCGCGCAGACAAACTGTGCCTGCCTTTCTGTTCGATCGCCCAATTCTGCCAGCAGACGGGCAATGCGATCAAGATCGCTTGTGCCGTAGCGTGCCGACAGCACGCCTGGTGCTCTATTCAGTGCCAATACCTCCAGCCCTGAGTCGTCAGCTAGCGCCCATTGTTGCGTCGCGATCGCCACTTGCGATGCTTTCAGATGGGCATTTTCGATAAATGTGGCTCCAGTTTCCTCAACCTCAATTTCCTCGGGTTTAGGCAATAGTGAGTAGTCCAGCCCAGCGAAGTACGCCTCAAATTCCTCGATTTTGCCAGGGTTGCCGCTGGCGATTACCAGCTTTTTTAGTTTTATTTCCTTTGGTGTCATAGTAAATATTGTAGATAAGGCTTGTCACCCTGGCTGCTAACTTCTGCTTTCCGACCAAAATTTTCAGCCAAAATTATGGACGATGCATTTAGTAATATTATTGGTCAATCCCAGGCGATCGCCCTACTCAAAGCAGCTATAGCACGCGATCGCATTGCACCTGGCTATGTATTTGTGGGGCCATCGGGTACGGGGCGCACTTTGGTAGCTCAGGCATTTACGCAGATGCTGATCCAGGATCGTAAATCGCGAGATCGCCTAAAAGATCGCAATCATCCAGATGTTTTATGGGTAGAACCCACCTATCTCGATAAAGGCAAACTATTAACTGCCGCAGAAGCCGAAGCGGCTGGACTGAAGCGTCGTGCAGCACCACAAATTCGCCTCGAACAGATCCGCGATGTCGCAGATTTCCTCAGCCGCCCACCGCTCGAAAGTAAGCGATCGGTTGTGATAATTTCCGAAGCCCAAACCATGGCCGAACCTGCTGCCAACGGGTTACTCAAAACCCTCGAAGAACCAGGCAATGCCACCATCATCATGCTCGCTCCCGATCTAGGCTCTCTCCTGCCCACCATTATTTCCCGGTGTCAGCGCATCCCTTTCTATCGACTATCTGAAGCCGAATTACAGCAGGTGCTATGCCAAATTGGCCAAGTCGACCTACCAGAGTCGGTCTTAGCCCTAGCCCAAGGCTCTCCCGGTGCCGCAATCTCTGCAATGTCACAATTTCAGGCAATTCCATCCGAGTTACTTGAGGCAACTCAACAACTCCCCAAACATCCCCAACAAGCTCTAAAGTTAGCCAAGCAAATTAATAAAGAATTAGATGTCGAATCTCAGCTCTGGTTGATTGACTACCTGCAAAGCTATTACTGGCGATCGAGCTTATCATCTCAGGCGCATAGCTCAATCTGGTTGGTAAATATAATGCAGAGCTTAGAAGAAGCACGCACGCAACTGCGGAGTTATGTTCAACCTCGTCTGGTCTGGGAAGTAGCATTGCTCAAATATGCCTGCAATTTCAGCAAATTGGCTGAGTAATTAATATTTTGGAGCGGGTAAGCTTGGGTTGTTCAAATATTTTCAGTCGCATTTGCCCACAGTAAAATTTACTATGGGCTTTTCTCTGTCTTAAATCTGCCTAACTGTCTAAATTAGCCTTATTAGCCTTAATATTTATATGCAAAATAGATGAAGGGTGATTCAGATGACAACCAGGCGTAACGATAGTGCATTTCCTGTGGGCTACCACAAAGATCAAGATACGTATGTAATGGGAATAACTAAGCGCGAATACTTTGCCATTATGATTATGCAGGGTTTGGCATCAGCTAATTTGCAGTTTGAAGATACCTACCAAAAAGCTAGGGCAGCCGTATTTGAAGCTGATGCCTTAATTGAGATCCTCGACCAGGAATAAATTACGTCCCCATAGGGCAATTTTTGGTCTGAAATACACTCGACACTTAAAATCCTATGACTACTAGCAATTTATCCCCGATTTGCCAGCTAGGAAATCCCATACTGCGCCAGATTTCTGTTGCGATCGCTAACACTCACGATCGGGATGTCCAGAGCTTGATTGAGCAGTTAATGTCCTCCTTAACCGAAAGTAACGGGGTTGGAATCGCTGCCCCCCAGCTAGGGCGATCGCTGCGAATAATTATTGTTGCCTCTCGCCCTAATCCTAGATATCCTCATGCTCCTTACATGGAGCCAGTTGTGATGATGAACCCCTATCTGCGATCGCACTCTGAGGAGGTCATAAAAGATTGGGAGGGTTGCTTGTCGATTCCAGGCCTTAGAGGATTGGTGCCAAGGTATCAATCCATAGAAGTTGAATATACCAGTTACGACGGTCGGCTCACGCAGCAAACATTTAGCGACTTCATTGCTAGAGTATTTCAACACGAATACGATCATCTGGAAGGCAAGGTATTTCTAGATCGAGTTGAAAGTAGCTTAGAGATAATTACAGATGTTGAGTATCTCAAGCTAGGGCAGAAAACCTAGAGAATCTATACTCTCTCGAAAATTTCCACAAGATCGGTCTATTCGTTAATATGATGTTTCTGGCACCAAAAAATTTTCATGGGCTTTTAAGATGACTGCACAAAAAGTATTGGTGATTGATGACAGTATCATGATCCGAAAAATGGTCAAAAGTATATTAGCTGGTAAGTATGAAGTCTTAGAAGCTAATGATGGTAAGACAGGGCTAGATATAGCTCGGCGCTCCAACCCAGATCTGATTTTGCTCGACTTTGTCATGCCAAAGTACAACGGCTATCAGACATTGCAAGCAATTCGTCGTTTTGACAACTTAAAAGATACCCCCATCATCATGATTTCTGGGCTGAAAGAGCAAGTGGCAGAACATGTGCCTGAGCCTTTTGTTGGTTTTGAGTTTCTAGAAAAACCGTTTGAAGCAGATGTCCTGTTAGCTCGCATTCAAGATCTCCTGCACACAGAGATTAGCCCCTCACCTCACGAAATGGCAGATGAGATCCCCATGAGCGATCAGGGATCGCAAATGCTGATGGCTAGGCTCACAGCCACAGAAACTCTCTTATCGCAGGGAATTGAGAACCTGATTCAACGCCAAGTTGTCGCCAGGATAGCAGATCTAACGGCTCTGACCCAAAAGCAAGAGACTCAGATCGCTACCCTAGATCAAAAAGTTGATAAGCTGTCGCGGCAACTTGACTATCAAAACAAAGGCATGATGGTTTTGTTAAGGGAGATCAGATCTTTACAGGCAACCATTGCGAGCAAGCAATAACTGCCAATCTTCACGAATCCAGGCTAGCGACTAGCGATCGCAAACCGTTTGTTAACTTCCTGCCAGTTAATTACATTCCACCATGCTTTTAAATAGTCAGCGCGGCGATTTTGATAATTGAGATAATAGGCATGTTCCCACACATCATTACCCATGATCGGGAATTCCCCGGTGGTTAGAGGACTGTCCTGATTGGGCGTAGTGGTGATTTTAAGCGCGCCGTCTTTACCCAGCACTAGCCAGACCCAGCCGCTACCAAATATTTTGCCGCCTGCCTCGTTAAATTTTGTCTGAAAAGCACTAAAGCTGCCAAAATTTTGTTTAATGGCAACTGCTATTTCACCCTTGGGCTCACCGCCACCCTTAGGACTCATGATCTCCCAGAACATGGAGTGATTAACATGACCACCACCATTGTTGCGTATTACTGTGCGCACCGCTTCTGGCAAACTACTGAGTTTGCGCAGCATGTCCTCAGCGCTGATACCATCTAGTTCGGGATATTTTGCTACAGCATCGTTCAAGTTTTTGATATAGGCAGCATGATGCTTATCGTGGTGGAACTGCATGGTGCGAGCATCAATATGTGGTTCCAGAGCTGCGTAATCATAGGTTAGATCTGGCAGCTTAAAAGCCACTTTCTCCCCTCTATTCTTTTCGCCTGATTCAGGTGTATCGGCAGCTAAAGCCCGATCGAACAAACCTGTTGATACATTGCTTGCAAATGCTAGCGTGGTAGTACTAGCCCCTAATAATAGTAAAAAATCTCGGCGCTTAAGAGTCATAGACATTACCAATAATGAATACTCTAAGCTAAGATTATGCCTGTTAGAGCGCTAACTGGAGGTTAAGAATGATTTTTATCTCCCTCACTCCATAATCTGCTGTTTTTCAAGTTGAGAATATAACCTTGGGCATACTGATTAGGCAAAGTCAAATTCTGGGCACTGGTTCCGTATCATGAGAAAACTCAGTGAAACGCTCTTAGTATAAGGATTTTAAGGATTCGCTTCTAAAATGGCTGAGATCGTTGTATGTCAGGTATTTAGAGTCATTTATCCCATCCGACGGAACCAGTGCCGTATTACGTCAAGAGCTACTAACTAAATGCGGCTGGAGCCCATTTGAAGGTTGGAGCCTAACTGGATGGCCAGTAATCACGTTTGTAAATGGTGAGGTAGTGTTCGATCGCGGCATTGTGAATGCGATCGCGCATGGTACAGCCCTCCAATTTGTGCAATAGCTGTAAATTTGTTGAGTGCAAATTGAATGCAAGTTGAGCGCATACCCTATTGACAATTGAGCCGCTATTAGGATATTGATTGCCCAAATCCTTGATTAAATCTTTACTGAGCAATTATGTCGGAGCACCCTCATGTGTAGTTTGCACCAGATCCTAATCCTAGCAACAGCAACTCTATGGCTAAATGCATGTAGCAACGGAGTATCAACTCCTATAGCCACATCCACAGCGACCCCTACATCCACCCCAGCTACAACAGCTACTACAACTGCGAAGAATACTGTCTCAGTCTCTACCCTCACAAGTAAATCAATATTTAAGCCAGCACCTGCTACCCCAAATCCGCGACTTCAGATTTCTGCGGCCTTAGGTCAAGCAGCTCCCTCCTACGGACTAATTGCCACTACGGATAAGTCCAGGAGACAGCAAGAACTACTTGCCCAAGTCAACGTACAGGCTCAAGCAAATCCCACAGGCCGCGATCCCTTTGCCCCTTTACCGGGTACTGTTCCCGAACCACCGCTGCCACCACTACCAAAACTGCCACCCCTGAGATTGCCAGTTCAACCACAACCGATCGCTGCGCCACCAAAGATTTCTTACATTCCACCCCAACCAAAACCGAAAGAAGCAGAAACCGTAACCGTTACTGGCACCGTAGAGATAGCTGGCCAGCGGTATGCGATCGTATCTGTCCCAGGGGATGTGACATCGCAGTACGTAAGAGCAGGGCAACGTATTGCTGGAGATAAGGTATTGGTTAAAAGTATTGAAACCTACGGTACTCCCAGAGTCGTTCTTCAACAAAATGGCATTGATTTCACGCGCTACATAAAGTAACTGACAATATCTGACGCGCTATCAACATACAGTATTCAAAATTCAAACTGGTTAGTGTCTTTATTTCTTCGCTACGCGAAAATCTGCTTTCTGGAACCCTTGCTAAAGAAGCATTCTAAAATCGCCCTTTGCCAGTGGCGAAAAATTCGTGGCACTATCCAAACTGAATGCTGAGTATCCAAAATTGCCATTTGCCATTGGCTTTTAGTGATTGCATACTTGTAAAACCTAACTATTAATCACCTCCACCTAAGAGCCTTTGCAGTACTATATTTGCAGCACTTTAACCGTGCAAAGGGAGTGAAGTAAAACTTAATTGCAATATACTTGTTTAAGTACTAAAATTTGTCAGTTTAGACAGTTAAAAACTAACTGGTTACGTAATTCAAGGTATTGGCAAAAGAGGAGTGGTACGATGCGAGTTTATTATTGGCCTGGAGTGATAGTTACAGCAAGTTTCTTATTAAATGCATGTGCTGTTGGTGAGACTCCACCGACTGCGACAAGCTCACCTTCCCCTGCCGCCACGTCAGTGGCCGTAGCACCTACCAAGGCTCCACCTCCTAATTCGATCTTTAAGCCTGCGGTCAAAGTATCGCCTAATGCTAAACAGCCTCTGTTCAACACGTCCTTTGTCCCTTCTAACAACGGTGGCGCGGCTTTAATTGATACGACCGATAAAAGCAAACTATTAGATCAACTAAGCAAAAAGTTCAACCTTCCCATCAATCCTAAGCGCGATCCATTTTTGGCTATTGATGGCACGATCCCCACACCTGTGGTTCCTACTCAAGCCAAGCCACAGCTCCCACCTCCCGCAGCGCGTGTAGTGGTTAAACCAGGTAAACCCGTTAAAGTACTACCCGATCCCACAGAAGCCAAGTCGATCAGTGTGACTGGCATTATGGACATGGCTGGCACATCCTATGCGATCGTTAATGTCCCTGGTGAACCTACTTCCAGATATGTCAAGGTCGGTCAACGCTTAGCCAACAATCTAGTTTTAGTTAAGCGGATTGAAACTGCTGGAACACCCACAGTCGTGTTTCAACAATTTAATGTCGAGGTGCCCCGCGCAGTAGGACAACAGGTAGTAGCTACTGCTCCCGATGCCACAACTAATTCCGGGCTATCTGCTCCTAATCCTGCTACACCTACAACAACACCCTCAGGTGTGATCCTGCCACCCAACCCTAATCTAACACCAGTAGAAATTCTCAAGCCTGGTAATAGTCCTGTGATTATTTCTCCGGCAGGTGTGCCTATCCCTAATCCAGCCGTAGCGCCTCCGCAGTAGGCGATCACAAACATAAAGATAAAGCTAGCTAACTTAGAGTATAAGTTCACTAATCTAGATATCACCAATTCAGGAGGGGGACTGCAAAATGCCTCCTCCTGATTGTTTTATTGGGGGTTTTCATAATCTTCCAAAATTTACTAGACAATTACGGCCTATGTGGGTTATAGTCGTTTACTGTGACTAAAAAAGGAAACTGAGAAGTCTTCACTTCTTATGTCCCCGTCACCCCAGTAGCTTAGCTACTAAATAAGTTTGAGTTTCTGAACCCTGGATTGTTCTTTAATTAGTTATCCATCAGAGCCCTCTCAAAGCCTTCATCTAGAAGAAAGGGAAGTCTTTACATGTCTGTCGGTATTCTCGGCACAAAACTTGGTATGACTCAGCTGTTTGATAGCGACGGCAAAGCCGTTCCTGTCACAGTTGTTAAAGCTGGACCATGCAAAGTTACGCAAATCAAAACTACAGCGAAGGAAGGCTATCAAGCCATCCAAATCGGCTACGGCACAACTAGAGAGAAATTGATCTCTAAGCCAGAGCAGGGACACTTAAAAAAATCGGAAAGTGACCCTGTAAAGCATCTGAGAGAATACTCTGTGTCAGATGTCAGCGACTATCAACTCGGACAAGTCTTAGATGTCAGTCAGTTCAATGACGGTCAAATCGTAGATGTAATTGGTACGAGTATAGGTAAAGGTTTCGCTGGCTATCAGAAAAGACACAATTTTAAGCGTGGGCCAATGGCGCACGGTTCTAAGAACCACCGCCAACCCGGTTCAACTGGTGCAGGTACTACCCCAGGTCGTGTTTACCCAGGGAAGCGCATGGCAGGGCGTTTAGGTGGAAAGCGCATTACTTGTCGTAAGTTGGTGCTGTTTCAAGTCGATGCCGAGAATAACCTACTCCTAATCAAAGGTACGGTTCCCGGTAAACCAGGCGCTTTGTTGAGCATTGTGCCTGCCAAAGTTGTGGGTAAGGCAAAGTAAGAGAGGATTGTAAAGTCTATGCCCGTATTACAAGATTGGACTGGAAAAGAGGTTGGTGAAGTTAGCTTAGAGCTGCGGGTTGCCAAGGAATCTAGTGCTGCCGATATCGTGCATCGCGCTCTTATCCGTCAACTTAACAATGCTCGCCAAGGTAATGCTTCTGCCAAAACCCGTGCAGAAGTTAGAGGTGGTGGGCGCAAGCCATGGAGACAGAAAGGCACTGGTCGTGCTAGAGCTGGATCGACTAGATCGCCATTGTGGCGAGGTGGCGGTGTGATCTTTGGGCCAAAACCGAGAGATTTCAACATCAAGATGAATCGCAAAGAGCGTCGCCTAGCCCTATGCACAGCTCTACAGGGTCGTCTTGAGGATACGATTGTCGTTCAAGACTTTGCCGCGAACCTCCCTCAACCAAAGACAAAAGAATTGTTTGAGGCTCTAGGTCGTTGGGGTGTGTTGCCAGGGCAAAAGGTTTTACTGATTGTGGCGGAGAAGCAAGAAACTGTCTATCTGTCAGCTCGTAATATGGCTAATTTGACCATGATTACAGCCGATCAGCTCAACGTTTTCGATCTAGTCAACGCTGACAAGTTGGTAATTGCCGCACCTGCGATAGAGAAAATCCAAGCAGTCTACGGCAGCGCACAATAGAGAGGACTAGAAGAACATGGCTAAAATACCAACAGAATTTGACCAACGTCGTTTGGCTGATGTGCTACGACGGCCTCTAGTGAATGAAAAGGCTACGCGCTTATTGGAAGAAAACAAATACACATTTGAAGTTCTTCCTAATGCCACTAAGCCTGAAGTGAAAGCTGCAGTGGAAGCTTTATTCGACGTCAAGGTGCAGAAAGTGAATACTCACACTCTGCCAGCAAAATCAAGAAGAATTGGCAAGTTTGCAGGCAAACGCTCTCAGTATAAGCGTGCCATAGTAACCCTCGCTCCAGGTAGTGAAATCAATCTCTTCCCTGAAGTTTAACCAGTTCTCAGCCTGTAGTTGTGAGTTCTTACATCTTCTACAGCAGCCAATAGCCAGCAACTAATCACCAAAACCAAAATCATGGGCATTCGCGTATACAAACCATATACAGCCAGTACCAGGCAGCTATCAGTATCTGACTTTGTTGAAATCACAAAATCAGAGCCAGAGAAGTCCTTGGTGACGCATGTTCACCGCAAAAAAGGTCGAAACAATCGCGGTGTCATCACCAGTCGCAGACGTGGCGGTGGTCACAAGCAGGCGTATCGGATCATCGATTTTAAGCGTGACAAGCGCAATGTACCAGCTAAAGTTGCGGCGGTGGAATACGACCCTAATCGCAATGCTCGCATTGCCCTTTTATTCTACCAAGATGGCGAAAAGCGCTACATCCTACACCCCAAGGGTTTAGAAGTAGGAGCAATTATCCAGTCGGGAGAATCAGCACCTTTAGAGTTAGGTAATGCTTTGCCTCTGCACAACATTCCCCTAGGTACTGTGGTGCATAACGTCGAGATGACTCCTGGCAAGGGTGGTCAGATGGTAAGGGCAGCGGGTGCAGGGGCTCAGATTGCCGCCAAAGAAGGTGACTTTGTCACCCTCAAGCTCCCTTCCGGCGAAGTCCGAATGGTGCGTCGCGAATGCTATGCCACTATTGGTCAGGTAGGTAATACCGATCATAGCAACCAGAGTTTGGGTAAAGCTGGTCGTAATCGCTGGCGCGGACGTCGTCCTATGGTGCGTGGTTCGGTGATGAACCCTGTCGATCACCCCCATGGAGGTGGTGAGGGTTGTGCTCCGATTGGTCGTAGCGGCCCTGTTACGCCTTGGGGTAAGCCTACTCTGGGTTACAAAACTCGCAAAAAGAAAAAGCTGAGTAATGCGCTCATAGTGCGTCGTCGTCGCAAAGGATCGAAGCGCGGTAAGGGTGGTCGTAACGCTTAGAGGTTAAATCTCTGAGTAGCTGATCGATTACTGCGATTAGTTTCAAGTCAAAAAGTTTCAGATTCAAATGGTAAGTCTATGCCGCGATCGCTTAAAAAAGGTCCGTTTGTGGCCGATCACCTTCTCACTAAAATCGAGACCCTAAATGCTAAGGGTGACAAGCAGGTTATTAAAACCTGGTCTCGTGCCTCAACAATTTTGCCGCAGATGATTGGGCATACAATTGCCGTACATAATGGCAAAACACATATACCCGTCTATGTCACCGATCAGATG
Source organism: Rhizobium sp. Q54 (assembly GCA_943367755.1). Classification (GTDB taxonomy): domain Bacteria; phylum Cyanobacteriota; class Cyanobacteriia; order Pseudanabaenales; family Pseudanabaenaceae; genus PCC-6802. The sequence goes on from CALRKB020000001.1 coordinate 98,533, forward strand.
GTTGGTCACAAGCTAGGCGAATTTGCGCCCACGCGCACGTTTCGTGGCCATGCCAAAAGTGATAAGAAGGCAAGGAGATAAGCACAATGCTACTAGCAATGGATGAAGTGCAAGCGGTCGCCAAGTACATCCGCATGTCACCTCACAAAGTAAGACGGGTACTAGATCAGATTAGAGGGCGTACCTACCGCGATGCTCTGATGATCCTAGAATTTATGCCCTATCGTTCTTGCGAACCAATTACTAAGATTTTGCGGTCTGCGGTGGCAAATGCCGAACATAACAACGGTATGGATCGCGCTAATTTGATCATTAGTCAAGCCTATGCCGATATGGGATCGAGCCTTAAGCGCTTTCGTCCCCGTGCTCAAGGTCGCGCTTACCAAATTCGCAAGCCGACTTGTCACATCACAATTGTAGTTAGACCAATGCAGGAGTCATAATCCATGGGTCAGAAGATTCATCCCACTGGTCTACGCCTGGGTATTACGCAACCCCACCTATCCCATTGGTTTGCGAGCGGTGATCGCTATCCCTTGTTAGCCGAAGAAGACCACAAGATTCGCGCATATGTTGAGAAAACTCTCAGCAGTGCTGGTATTGCCAAGATTCTGATCGAGCGCAAAGCCGATCAGGTCGATCTAGAAATCCGCACTGCTCGTCCGGGTGTGGTTGTAGGGCGTGGTGGTGCTGGCATCGAGCAACTGCGCCAGGGATTAGTTAAACATCTGTCGCAAGATGAAGGTATGCGTAAGTCTGGTACTAGCCAGATTCGCATCAATGTAGTTGAAGTGGCACGTGTTGATGCGGAAGCGCCCTTAATTGCTGAATACATCGGCCAACAAATTGAGCGTCGCGTTTCCTTCCGCAGGGTAGTACGACAAGCAATTCAAAGAGCCCAACGCGCTGGTGTTGAAGGAATTAAAGTCCAGATCGGCGGTCGCTTAAACGGTGCAGAAATTGCTCGCACGGAATGGGTAAGAGAAGGGAGAGTGCCGCTGCATACCCTTAGAGCTGATATCGACTACTCCTACAAGACAGCTCAAACTATCTACGGTGTGATTGGTATCAAGGTTTGGATATTCAAAGGCGAAATAATTGAGGGTGAAGAAGCCGCACCACCTCAAAATCAGCCTCGTCGCCGTCAGCAACGCCGTCGTCCTCAATTTGAAGATCGTTCCGGAGCAGAGGGGTAAACCATGTTAAGTCCCAGACGAACAAAATTCCGCAAACAACAACGTGGCCGCATGTCAGGCCCTGCGACTAGAGGCAACTCAATTGATTTTGGTGATTTTGCCATGCAAGCGACCGAACCTGCCTGGATTACTTCAAGACAAATTGAAGCCAGCAGGCGAGCGATGAACCGCTACATTCGTCGCGGTGGCAAAATCTGGATTCGCATTTTCCCAGATAAGCCTGTTACCCAACGTGCCGCTGAAACCCGTATGGGTTCGGGTAAAGGTGCGCCAGAATTTTGGGTAGCCGTGGTTAAGCCCGGTCGAATCATGTTTGAAGTGGCTGGTGTAACTGAGGAAGTTGCTAGAGAGGCAATCCGCTTGGCTAATGCCAAAATGCCAATCAAAACTAGATTCATCAAGCGTGAGAAGGATTAAGTTAATGGCATTCCCAAACATTCAAACAGCTAATGAGCTCTCCGACGATGATCTGCAAAGTGAGATCATCGCAGTCAAAAAAGAGCTATTTGATTTTCGCCTCAAAATGGCAACTCGTCAGCCCGTCAAGCCCCACATGTTTGGTCACGCCAAGCATCGTTTGGCTCAGCTTATGACCGTCGAGCGGGCGCGGCAAATCCAAGCTCAAGCGACAGGAGAAAAATAAGATGGCGGTAAAAGAGAAAGTTGGTCTAGTCGTTAGCGACAAGATGGAAAAGACGGTAGTAGTTGCGATCGAAAATCGCGCTCCTCATCCTAAGTACGGCAAAATTGTCGTCAAAACCAAGCGTTTTAAAGCTCATGATGAGGGAAATAAGTGTAAAGAAGGCGATCGCGTCCGCATTCGTGAAACTCGCCCTCTCAGTCGCACAAAGCGCTGGGCCGTTACCGAAATTCTTAGTACAGATCGCGCGTAGTCATCAATCATTGCTCTTTAGGCTTTTAGTTTCTGGCTACTATTAGCAGCAAATTAGCGGCAAAGCCCAAGCAATAAGCCAAAAGACAGAGGAAAAACCCATGATTCAACAAGAAACATACTTAAATGTGGCTGATAACAGTGGTGCGAAGAAGTTGCTTTGCATACGCGTTCTCGCTGGTGGCAACCGCAAATTTGGTGCAGTCGGTGATGTGATTATCGCTACTGTAAAAGATGCTACGCCGAACATGCCAGTCAAAAAGTCTGACGTAGTCAGAGCTGTGATTGTCCGTACTCGCAGTAGCATCCGCCGCGATAGTGGCATGAGCATTCGCTTTGATGACAACGCGGCTGTAATCATTAACCCTGAGGGCAATCCCAAAGGAACGCGTGTATTTGGACCTGTAGCGCGGGAACTGCGCGATAAAAACTTTACCAAGATTATATCCTTAGCACCGGAGGTTCTCTGAAATGTCATTTAAGCCATCAACAAAGTTAAGAGGTAATCGCACCTCCTTTAAGATGCATGTCAAGAAAGGAGACATGGTGCAGGTGATCTCAGGCATCAGCAAAGGTAAAGTTGGCAAGATTCTGCAGGTTCTGCCTGGTACAAGCCAGGTGGTGATCGAAGGAGTTAACACCAAAACAAAGCACATGAAGCCACAGCGCGAAGGTGATGCTGGCCAGATTGTCACCCAGGAATTTCCGATCCACAGCTCCAAAGTTATGCTCTATTCGGAAAAACAGAAAGTATCAAGTCGAGTTTGCTATACCTTTACCGAGGCGGGTAAAAAGGTGCGCATGTTAAAGAAAACAGGGGAAATCCTTGATTCTTAAATCGCCTATTTATTACTCCTGACCAAGACCAGGAATTCATAATTTTAGAGTTACTGAAATGTCCAATCGATTCAAAGATACCTATAACAGTCAGGCTGTACCAAAGCTGATCGAGCAATTCAAATATCAAAATGTGCATCAGGTGCCCAGATTTGATAAGGTCGTGGTCAACCGTGGCCTAGGTGAAGCGGCTTCAAATGCTAAGGCTTTGGAAGCTTCTCTGTCAGAGCTTGCAATTATTACCGGCCAAAAGCCAGTGGTAACCAGAGCGAAAAAAGCCATTGCTGGCTTCAAGATTCGCGAAGGTATGCCTATCGGTATGATGGTTACTCTGCGCCGCGAACGCATGTATGCCTTTTTAGATCGCCTGATCAACTTTTCCTTGCCTAGAATTCGGGACTTTCGCGGTGTCAACCCCAAGAGCTTTGATGGTCGTGGTAACTACACTCTAGGCGTGCGCGAACAGTTGATATTTCCAGAGATCAGCTATGACAGCATCGATCAGATTAGAGGTATGGACATTTCGATCATTACCACAGCAAATACGGATGAAGAGGGTCGTGCTCTGCTCAAAGTAATGAGCATGCCCTTTCGGGAACAATAAGCGGGATCAATAGGAGATACAGATGGCAAGCAACGATACCATCGCCGATATGCTGACGCGCATTCGTAATGCTAGTTTAGCAAGACACCAAGTTACGGCGATTCCTGCAACTAAAATGACACAGAGTATTGCTCGCGTGCTCAAGCAGGAAGGTTATATTTCTGATTTTGAAGAGGTAGGTGAAGGCATTGACCGTCGCCTGATGCTCTCGCTCAAATATCAGGGTAAAACCCGGCAACCAATCATCACTACACTAAAGCGCGTCAGTCGTCCTGGTTTGCGAGTATATTCAAATCACAAGGACTTGCCCAGAGTACTAGGTGGGATTGGAATCGCGATCATTTCTACTTCCCAAGGAATTATGACTGATCGTGAAGCCCGCCGTCAGGGTGTAGGCGGCGAAATACTCTGCTTTATTTGGTAATTATTACTCACAACTAACGGCTAAAGTCTATGTCTCGTATTGGTAAACGCCCAATCCCTATCCCTAGCAAAGTGACTGTCACGATTGCCGGACAGCATGTCACAGTGAAAGGCCCCAAGGGTGAACTACAACGCACTCTACCCAATCAGGTGGAAATTGTACAGGATAAGGACGATCTACAGGTAAATCGTTGTAACGAATCTCGTCCAGCCAGGCAATTACATGGTCTCTGTCGTACCCTCGTTGCCAACATGGTAGAAGGTGTATCCACTGGCTTCCAGCGTCGCCTTGAAATTCAAGGTGTGGGCTATCGCGCTCAAGTTCAGGGTAGTACCTTAGTCCTGAACGTGGGCTATAGCAACCCTGTGCCGATTGAAGCCCCAGAAGGCATCCAATTGGCTGTAGAAGGTAACACTAATGTGGTTGTCAGTGGCATTGATAAAGAAATTGTTGGCAATACGGCTGCTAAAATTCGCTCCGTGAGACCACCTGAAGTCTATAAAGGCAAAGGAATTCGCTACGCAGGTGAAGTTGTCAGGCGCAAAGCAGGTAAGACAGGTAAGAAGTAGAAACTAGAACTCGCAACTAACAACGGTAAATGCTATGAAAGTTAGTCATAAACAAGCAAATCACAGTCGTCACCAGCGTATTCGTCGCCGCTTATCTGGTACAGCCGAGCGCCCGCGTCTAGCGGTATTTCGCTCTAATCAGCATATTGTTGCCCAGGTGATCGACGATGTCGGACATCATACTCTCGCAGCTGCCTCAACTCTGGAAGCCGATCTCAAGTCAAACTTAGAGTCAACTTCCAATTGCGATGCATCGGCCAAAGTTGGCGAACTAGTCGCTAAACGGGTGTTGGCTCTTGGCATTTCTCAGGTGGTGTTCGATCGCGGAGGCAATTTATATCATGGCAGAGTCAAAGCGCTGGCAGAGGCGGCTCGTGAAGCTGGGTTAGATTTTTAACAGTTATTCTATAACTAACAATAACTAGCAACTGATAACAAAAAAAAAATGGCAGAACGTAGAAAAGATCGTAATAGTCGCGGCGGTGGCGGTCCCGAGTCAGAAAGTTCTGATGATAAGCGCAAAGGTAAACGCGGCGACTCCAAAAAAGGTGGCGATCGCGGTCGTAATGAGAAGGACTCTGAATGGCAAGAGCGCGTTGTTCAGATTCGACGCGTTACCAAAGTTGTCAAAGGCGGCAAAAAGCTCAGTTTTAGAGCGATCGTCATAGTTGGCAATGAAAAAGGCCAAGTTGGTGTCGGTGTTGGCAAAGCTAGCGATGTGATCGGCGCGGTCAAAAAAGGTGTGGTTGATGGCAAAAAGCATCTAATTCAAGTACCTCTGACTAAGTCTGATTCTATTCCCCACCCCAGCAGTGGTATTGGCGGCGGTGCCAAAGTCATGATTCGCCCTGCTTCCCCAGGTACTGGCGTAATTGCTGGTGGTGCTGTACGCACGGTTCTGGAACTAGCAGGTGTTAAGAACATCCTTGCTAAGCAGCTAGGTTCGGGTAATCCACTCAATAATGCTCGTGCTGCAGTTAGTGCTTTGTCCAGCCTGCGTACGTTTAGAGAAGTAGCCAAAGCTAGAGACGTATCTGTCGAGACACTTTATAGCTAAACTCACAACTAACAACCGATAACTAGATATGAAGATCGAAGATTTAAGACCCCAAGTAGGTGCTAAACACCGTAAACGGCGCATTGGACGTGGTATTGCTGCTGGTCAGGGTGCGAGTGGTGGTTTTGGTATGCGCGGTCAAAAATCGCGTTCCGGTAGACCAACCAGACCAGGTTTTGAAGGCGGTCAAATCCCCCTCTATCGACGCTTACCAAAGTTAAAACATTTCACCATTGTTAACCCTAAGCACTTTACAGTGATTAATGTGGATAACCTGGCTCAGTTGCCCAAAGGTAGTGAAGTAACTTTGGAATCGCTGATGTCAGCAGGCATTGTTACCCAAGATGATGGGCCTTTAAGGATTTTAGGTAGAGGAGAGTTGAAGGTAGCTCTTAACGTGCACGCCCATTCATTCACAGCAGGAGCCAAGAGCAAAATTGAAGCTGCTGGCGGAACTTGTACTGCTGGTATTTACTAGTGTCGTAGAATGAGAATATGTTATTTCGTATACTCCTCACAAGTTGCAAGGCAAGAGTGGCATGGTAATCAGTAAAGGCAAAACGCCATCGGCACAAGAGACATTTATGCAGATGGCTCAGTCAACTGGGCTTAGAGACAGGTTGCTAATCACTATAGGCATACTGATGCTGGTGCGGCTGGGCATTTTCCTGCCTTTGCCAGGGGTTGACAGACATATTTTCACTGGTGCCGTACAAGGCAATCAAATTATTAGTTTCCTAGATATTTTTTCAGGAGGCGGTTTATCCGCGTTAGGTATATTTGCGCTAGGTATTATTCCCTACATTAATGCCTCGATTATTCTGCAGTTAATGACTGCGGCTTTACCTACCTTGGAAAATCTCCAGAAGAATGAAGGTGAAGCTGGTAGACGCAAAATCTCGCAATACACCAGATATGTAGCACTAGGCTGGGCTTTATTGCAAAGCTTCGGCATAGGTATTTGGTTGCAAAGTATAGGTTTAAATGGTGTTCCGGCAGTAGCGACACCAGGGCCAGGCTTTATCATTGAGACGATGCTGGCTTTGTCGGCAGGATCTATGTTTGTAATGTGGGCTAGCGAGCTGATTACAGAAAAAGGGGTTGGTAATGGGGCTTCTCTACTAATCTTCATCAGCATTGTGGCTGGTCTGCCTAAGTCTTTGGGTAATACGATTAAATTGGCTCAGGAAGATAGTTCCAGAGTTGGTGGAGTTATCCTCTTGCTAGCGGTATTTTTGATCATGATCGTTGGCATTGTGTTCGTGCAAGAAGGTACGCGGCGGATTCCAATCATATCTGCGAGAAGGCAAGTAGGTCGTAAGCTATTTCGCGAACAGGCTAACTATCTCCCCCTCAAACTGAACCAGGGTGGCGTGATGCCAATTATTTTTGCCTCCTCGGTTCTGCTCTTACCTGCTTCCTTAGGCCAATTCTCTAACAACAACATATTGGTCGAAATCTCCAGGTTCTTATCCCCTAACAGTTGGGGTTACGTAGCTTTATATCTAGTGTTGATTTTAGGATTTAGCTATTTCTACTCTTCACTAATTATCAACCCAGTTGATTTGTCACAAAATCTGAAAAAGATGGGTTCCAGCATACCTGGTATTCGTCCTGGTACTGCTACTTCCACATATATAAGTGGAGTATTAAATCGACTCACTTTCTTAGGTGCTATTTTCTTGGGTGCGATCGCGGTGGTGCCCACAGCAGTGGAACGGGCAACAGGAGTGCAAACCTTTAGCGGTATTGGTGCTACTTCCCTACTGATTCTGGTTGGTGTGGCGATCGAGACGGCTAGGCAAATTCAGACCTATGTGATTTCGCAACGCTATGAAGGGATGGTTAAGCAGTAATGCCCAGAATTATTTTGATGGGGCCGCCAGGTGCTGGCAAGGGAACCCAGGGAGAGATTTTAGCTCAAGCTTTGGGGGTGCCCCGCATTGCCCCAGGTGATATTTTTAGAGCTGAAATCAAGCAAGGTACAGAGTTAGGAAAACGTGTCAAAGCCTATAATGACTCTGGTGCTTTGGTGCCAGATGAAGTTGTAATTGAGGTAATGCGTAGTCGATTTTCCCAGGGCGATACTAGCTCCGGCTGGTTGCTAGATGGTTTCCCTAGAACCTCTGCGCAAGCCAAGGCACTAAACGAGCTACTCGCAGAACTAAACCAAAAATACGACTACGTTGTTAATCTGGATGTACCGGATGAAACTTTAATTCAGCGCTTAACTATTCGTTCTAGCGAGCAAGGTCGGTCAGATGACAATGAAGCAGTAGTCAAGAACCGCCTAAAGGAATACTACGAGAAAACTAGACCTTTGCTAGAATTCTATGGCCAGGATGTAACTCAAATCGATGGTACCCCGTCTCAGACTGAGGTAACCGAAGCTATCCAAGCAAAACTGTCACAATCTTAAAACTGGAGAAATTGTTTGTCTAAACAAGACGTCATTGAAATGGAAGGTACGGTGACTGATTCACTACCAAATGCCATGTTTCGCGTTGATCTGGACAATGGCTTCAATGTTTTAGCGCATATTTCAGGCAAGATCCGTCGCAACTATATTAAAATTCTGCCCGGCGATCGCGTTAAAGTTGAATTAACACCATACGACTTAACAAAAGGGCGCATTACTTACAGATTGCGCACCCAAGGTGGCAAAAAATAGGTTGTTCTCCGCAGAATTTCACCAGAGGTAGCTTAGAGATCTAGATCGGAGCTGGTGGTATTGATAGCTGGTTTGGCGATCTGAGCGTTAATCTGAATTACCTTTTGCTCAGCTGCTTCTAGATAGCAGCGGCATCTTTTTGTGAGTAGCATTCCCTCTTCGTAGAGCTTAAGTAATTCCTCCATAGGTGCATTCCCTATATCCAAAGTCTCAACAATTTCTGCCAATCGACTAAGTTGCTGTTCAAATGGTTGCTCTGGTTGGGCCTTGGCTTTGGCCATGGAAAATTCTACTCCGGTTGCGTAAGGTTCTGGTCAATCAGGATACTGTTGCAAAAGTCTTGAGGAAGGGCTTCTGTTGGCAGAGTGACTCGATCAATCTTGGCATATGCTACTTCATCCTGGCGAACGATTAAAATGCGATCGCGGTTTTGCAGCGACTCATGCGCGCCAATTAAGCGTGAATCATCCTGGAGGAGGGCAAAGCCACGCCGTAAAGGGGATAGAGGATGCAGTGACTGAATATGAGCCGAGATCGCCGCCAATTTTGCCTTAGCATTGCTAAGATGTCGGCGCATTGACCCCTGCAAGCTAGTTTCCGCGTCATCAACTTGCTGAGCGTAATTTTGCATGCGATCGCTAAATTTATAAAAGGCATAGCTACGGGATAGTCGATCGAGCTGCTGACTCTTATCCGATATTAAACTTTGCATGGTCTCATAGAGACTTTCTGCTTTTCGATCAATTAACTGCAATAGTTCCTGCCTATGGCGTTGGGTTACCAATTCCGCCGCCGCCGTAGGCGTTGCCGCCCTAACATCAGCGACAAAATCAGCGATCGTAAAATCGGTTTCATGGCCTACCGCCGAAATAACTGGAATTGCCGAATCGTAGATTGCTTGGGCAACGATCGCCGTATTAAATGCCCAGAGATCCTCTAAAGAACCACCGCCCCGCCCCACAATTACCACATCCGCATCAGTTTGATTGAGGGCGACGATCGCTGCGGCAACCTCAGTGGGAGCAGTTTCACCCTGCACTGTGGCAGGACAAAGATAAACCGCACAGTGGGGCGATCGCCGTTTTAACGTACTGAGAATATCCTGCACTGCTGCGCCTGTGGCGGAAGTAACCACACCAATCCGTAAAGGCAAATCTGGCAAGGCACGTTTGCGCTGGCTATCAAAAAAAACCTTGGCGGCAAGATCTTGCTTCAATGCTTCAAAGGCAAGGTAAAGGTCTCCCTGTCCAAGCGGTGCGATCGCCTGGCAATCGATTTGATACTTTCCTCTGGTGGCGTAGATACTGAGATTGCCCCTGACAATCACCATCATGCCGTCAGCGATCGCCAGGTCTACGGATCTGCTATTCCACAGCACGCAATCAATTTGAGCGCCTTCATCCTTGAGCGTGAAATAACTATGCCCCGAAGACGCAACTTTTAAGCCAGATATCTCACCCGATACGCTGACACTACCAACACCGGCTTTGAGGATCTGGGTGATTCTCTGCGTTAAAGCAGACACACTAATCGTGAAATTGTCCTGTGGGTAATTCATGCTTGATAGGATGCTAGCGCTATCTACCCATAGCACAAAACATAGCTGCTAGAGTATAGTAAAGTAGGCACATAGGTTTGCGGGTGTAGTTTAGTGGTAAAACGAAAGCTTCCCAAGCTTTAGTTGCGGGTTCGATTCCCGCCATCCGCTTTAGAAAGATCTGTTAATCTCAGAAGTAGTACGCAGACAACCAGCGAAAGTTTCCTGTGCCGGAGTTTCAGATATGATTGCTAATTTACAAACTTTAGAAAATCTGTATAACACTGATTTTGTTTGCTGGGCAGAACAGATGGGGCAACTAATGCGCGATCGCAACTATGACCAGGTGGACTGGGAAAACGTGATTGAGGAGATTGAAAGCTTGGGAAAGAGCGATCGGCGGGAATTAAAAAGCCGTTTAGAGGTTTTGTTGATGCATATATTGAAGTGGCAATATCAACCCAGCATGAGGACAGGAAGCTGGACAGGAACCATTAATGAGCAACGCGATCGCATTGAAGATTTACTAATGGAAAGCCCTAGCCTCAAATCCCTCGTTTTAGAATTCCTGCCGGATTCTTATCGACGGGCACGTCGCAATGCGATCGCTGAAACTGGGCTGCAAGCCAGCAGCTTTCCTGTAGAATGTCCCTACACAATTAGTCAGGTTTTGGATACTGAGTTTTTGCCTTGACTTGAAACCAAGATATTTAAGTCAGAATATAGTGATCGCCTAAACCCTACCCCGTAGCATTTGTGCCATTTCGTTAGCTCTAGGTGAATTCTCTACGGCTGTTTCCTCCGTAATCCGACCATCTTCATACAGTTTGTAGAGCGATTGATTCATCGAACACATGCCATCAAAGTTGCTCTTAGGAATGATTGACTCAATTTCATCAACCTCAGCTCGCTTAATATAGTCCCTAATCGTATCGCTATTGATCATGATCTCGTGAGCCGCTGCCCGTTTGCCATCAGTAGTACGAACTAGAGTTTGAGCGATCACCGCCACAAGAGTTTCGGCTAATTGGTCGCGCATCGGGGCCTGTTGATCTGGCTCGTAGAGGTTGAGAATACGCTCGATGGTTTTGACGGCGCTATTGGTGTGCAAGGTGCCAAATACTAAGTGACCAGTTTGCCCTGCTTTGAGTGCAGTGTTGACGGTTTCCTTGTCGCGCATTTCTCCAATTAAAATAATGTCAGGATCTTCCCGTAGAGATGCTTTGAGCGCATTGTCAAATTTCATCGTGTGGATCCCTACTTCCCGTTGCTTAATTAAAGCTTTCTTACTCTGGTGCACAAATTCAATCGGATCTTCAATCGAGATCAGATGCTTTGGCATTTCCGTGTTGATGAAGTCAACCATCGCAGCTAATGTCGTTGACTTACCAGAGCCAGTGGGACCAGTCACCAGGATTAAACCTTTATGTGTGTAGCACAGCTCGCGAAATACTTCAGGCAACCCCAATTGTTCGAGACTCAACATCTTCAGCGGAATGATCCGCATGACCATGGCTGGCCCGCGTAGAGTTTGAAAGACGTTAATCCGACAACGAGCAAAATCGTATTGGGTGGCACCATCATACTCAAATGTGTCCTTGAAATGTTGGATATGCTTTTCATCCATCACCTCTGACAACCATGAGTAAAAAGTGGCTTCATCAGGTGTGGGATAGTTCTCCTGAATCACTATTAACCCACGGGAGCGAAATCTCACCTGCTCGTTAACACCAAGGTGGAGATCGGAACATCCCTGCTCATAGGCATCCCTAACCAGTTGCTCTAAACTAGGTTGTCCAGCATGACGCGGGTTAATATGAGGAACCTGTAAAGATGGAGGTGGACCTGGGCGTACGGCAGCGCGAGGTAGTGGCGTAGCCGGTGTCATCACATTCTGAACGTTCTGAGTGCTTTGCTGCCTGCTAGTATTAGCATCTAATCTGGTTGACTGTGGCTGCACGGGTGGTGGAATGGAGGGCATAGAAATATTCTCTGTACGTACAGGGGGAATCCGACCTTGCGACTGAGCTGGTAATGGTGGTAGACCGGATTGAGTCATCGTAAAACCTCACTATAGGCAACTTTATCCGAGCTTACCCAAAAAACAACCATTTCTGTTACTTGATCGGCTAGAAATATATTAGCTGTTGTAGAATCTATAATCAAAAGTGAATTCATGAATATTCTTACCGCGCTGCGATCGCCATCAAGTTCCTCTGACAAAGGCAAAGCTAAAACAGCTTCCCAGGAAGGGCCAAAGCCATCTAAAGGCATTGAAATTAAGTCTCGACGGGAAGTGGAGCTGATGAGGGAGTCGGCGTTGATCGTTGCCACTGTACTCAAAGAAATTTCCCAAATTATTGCGCCGGGTATGACTACCCTCGATCTGGATGCCCATGCTGAGAAGCGTATCCGCGAGATGGGTGCTGTGCCTAGCTTTAAAGGCTACCACGGCTTTCCTCGCAGCATTTGTGCCAGCGTCAATAATGAAGTTGTGCATGGTATCCCTAGTGCGAGGCGCACAATCAAAGCTGGAGATATCGTTAAAGTTGATACGGGAGCCTATAAAAATGGCTTTCACGGTGATTCTTGCATCACCCTAGCTGTTCCGCCTGTAAGCGATCGCGCTGCTAAACTAATGCGGGTCGCCGAAGAAGCTTTGTTTAAGGGCATCGAGCGTGTGAAAGCTGGTAGTTACCTATTGGATCTTGCTGGAGCAATTCAGGATCATGTAGTTGCGAATGGCTTTAGCATCGTCGAAGATTTTACTGGTCATGGGGTGGGACGCAATTTGCACGAAGAACCGTCCGTATTTAATTTTCGCACGCACCAGTTGCCGAATGTGAAATTACGGGCAGGGATGACCCTAGCGATCGAGCCAATTGTGAATGCTGGTTCTAAGAATGTCCGCATTCTCCGCGATAAATGGACAGCAGTAACGGTTGACAATCAGCTCTCGGCTCAGTTTGAACACACGGTTTTAGTAACTGAAAACGGCTACGAAATCCTGACCGATCGCAGCAAAGTCTAGAGCTTAAAAGATCGGCTAAATCAGATGGACAGTCAAGAAGCTGCTCGGCAATTTATCCTCCAGCAACCTTTGCTGGAGGAGTTTGCTTCAACACACATCCAGTCATCTCAGGCAATGCGTAAGTCTCCAGCTAAAATTTGCTTTTAAGGTCACTAAATTCGCCACAATGCTTGTAAAGCGTTAGACGTGTCCATAGCCGCCACCGCCAGGAGTTTCGATCGCAAAAACATCACCAGGATGCATTTCTACCTCAGCTTTACTTCCCAAGCTTTCAATCGCACCGTCACACCGCTCAACATAATTTTTACCGATCGCTCCTCCACTTCCACCATTGAGTCCAAACGGCGGGATCGTGCGATGCCCCGATAAAATTGCCGCGGTCATAGTTTCGCGAAACCGAATCCGACGGATTGCGCCATTGCCACCTTGATATTGTCCTTGACCGCCGCTGTGCGATCGAATTGCGAATGATTCCACTAACACGGGAAACCGCCACTCTAACACTTCGGGATCGGTGAGGCGCGAGTTGGTCATATGCGTTTGGATGGCATCAGTGCCATTGAAATTTACGCCAGCGCCTGAGCCACCACAGACGGTTTCATAATACTGGTAGCGCTCGTTACCAAAGGTGAAGTTATTCATGGTGCCTTGCGCAGCAGCCATGACACCGAGGGCACCGTACAATGCATTGACAATTGCTTGAGATGTTTCGACATTGCCTGCTACAACTGCGGCTGGGTAGCGGGGATTTAACATGCATCCCTCTGGGACAATAATATCCAGGGGTTTAAGACATCCCGCATTCAATGGAATTCGATCGCTAACCAGCGTGCGAAAGACATACAGAACAGCGGCTTTGCAAATCGCGAGTGGTGCGTTGAAGTTGTTGGGCTGTTGGGGTGAGGTGCCAGTAAAGTCAATCTGGGCAGAGCGATCTTCACGATCAATTTTAATGCTGACCTGAATCTGAGCACCCTCATCGGTGGGATAGACAAAACTACCATCACTCAAAACCGCGATCGCCCGTCGAACTGATTCTTCTGCATTATCCTGGACATGCTGCATATAGGCTTGCACCTGCTCTAGACCGTAATGTTCCACCATGCGATGCAGTTCCCTTAACCCTCTGTTGTTCGCGGCAATTTGAGCCTTTAGATCGGCGACATTCTGCACCGGATTACGCACGGGATTATGCCCTTGGGTTAACCAATCCAGGAGTTCGGCTTCGCGGAATATTCCTCGATCAACAAGTTGTTCGTTATCGAGCAAGACTCCTTCCTGCTCGACGGTGACGCTGTGCGGCGGCATGGAACCGGGGGTGATGCCACCAATATCGGCGTGATGTCCGCGTGAGGCAACGTAGAAGAGGGGGGTGGAAATTCTTTCCTGAAGGCTTAATGGCGCAAAGACGGGGGAAATCGCGGTAATATCGGGAAGGTGGGTACCACCATTGTAGGGATTGTTGGAAATATAGACATCACCAGGTTTGAGCTTGTTGCCTTTTGCTTCGATCAGGGCGCGAATGCTCTCGCTCATGGAACCTAGATGTACAGGGATATGGGGTGCATTGGCAACTAATTGTCCTTGCTGATCGAAAATGGCGCAGGAGAAGTCGAGACGCTCTTTGATATTGACGGAGTAGCTAGTATTTTGGAGTGTTATGCCCATTTCTTCCGCGATCGCGCGAAATAGGTTGTTAAAAATCTCTAGCATCACTGGATCGGGATGAGAGGTTTCTGATTTCTGATTTCTGATTTCTGATTTGCGATCTATCGTCTGCTCTCGATGGAGAATCAAATGATTGCGTGGGGTGACTTCTGCACACCATCCGGGTTCGATTACATTAGTTCCAGTTGATTCCACAATCAAAGCTGCACCTGTAATGCGATCGCCTGGTTTTAAGTCCTGGCGTTGGTAGATTGGGGTTGTATGCCAGTTGCTTTTAGTATAGATCTGGGTCGTGGCAACGGGTGCTAAGGTCGTGCTTCTACCCAATACCAACATGGGTTCCGAGAATTCTGTCGCTTGTCCGATCGCTTCAACCGCAACCGCTGCTATTATCGAGGCTTTGTCAGGCATCGTGAACCCATACCGTTGGGCATAAGCCTGCTCAAATTGCGATCGCATGGTTTCAGGATCGGCAAATTCTACCACTAGAGCAGAATCTGTGCCCTCATAGCGTAGATGAATTTTACGTAGAATTTGGATGTGATCGTCTTCCACTCCCTGCGCAGAAATCGACGCCCGACATTCTGTTGCGAGTTCTGATAGAGTTTGCTGTAATGTCGGAATGG
Organism: Rhizobium sp. Q54; assembly: GCA_943367755.1. Classification (GTDB taxonomy): domain Bacteria; phylum Cyanobacteriota; class Cyanobacteriia; order Pseudanabaenales; family Pseudanabaenaceae; genus PCC-6802. Next base: position 113,645 of record CALRKB020000001.1, read on the forward strand.
CAGTGGGGGTTAATCGAACTTCTATGGTTTTCTCTTTGAGCGATCGCAGATCCGCTCTACCAATCCCGTAGGCTGAAAGTACGCCCGCTAAGGGATGAATGAATATTTTGGTCATACCGAGGGCTTCAGCAATCAAACAGGCATGCTGTCCACCAGCGCCCCCAAAACAACAGAGAGTATAGTTGGTGACATCATAACCGCGTTGAACTGAGATTTTTTTGATTGCATTGGCCATTTTGTCGATCGCGATCGTGAGAAACCCTGAAGCCACTTGTTCGGGAGTCTCTGGTTTGCCTATTTGATTACTAATTTCTGTTGCAAGTGCGGCAAATCTCTCTTGCACAATTTTGCCATCAAGGGGTAAGTTGCCTTCAATCCCAAACACGGCTGGGAAAAAATCTGACTGAATCTTTCCCACCATGACATTGCAGTCTGTAACGGTCAGAGGCCCACCCCGTCGATAGCAAGCAGGCCCTGGAATCGCTCCAGCGGATTCTGGCCCGACGCGATAACGGGAACCATCAAAGCTCAGAACCGATCCTCCACCCGCAGCAACTGTATGAATAGACATCATCGGCGCACACAGTCTCACACCCGCTACTTCTGTCTCCAATGTGCGTTCATAGTCCCCATTAAAATGGGAAACATCAGTAGAAGTCCCTCCCATATCAAAGCCAATAATTTTGTCAAATCCTGCGATCGCACTGGTTTTGACCGCTCCGACAATCCCTCCAGCAGGGCCGGAAAGAATGCTATCCTTGCCCTGGAACTGGTGGGCATCGGTGAGTCCTCCATTAGACTGCATAAACATGAGTTTGACATCACCTAATTCCCTCGCCACTCGATCCACATAGCGCCGTAGAATCGGGGATAGATAGGCATCCACTACTGTGGTATCACCGCGACTCACTAACTTGATCAGGGGACTTATTTGATGGGAAATTGAAATTTGACTAAAGCCAATTTCACGCGCGATCGCCGCAACCTGTTGTTCGTGGTTGGGGTAGCGGTAGCCGTGCAAAAAGGCGATCGCGCAGGCTTTTATGCCATCAGCATAGGCATCGCGCAGCGATCGCAGTAGTGCTGCATCGATCTGTACTGGCATCAACTCCTCACCCTGTGCTGTGTAGCGTTCTTCTACTTCGATGACTCGCTCGTACAGCATCTCAGGCAGAACAATCTGCTGTGCAAAGATATCGGGGCGATTTTGATAACCAATGCGGAGAGCATCGCGGAAGCCTTTGGTGATTAGGAGGAGAGTGCGATCGCCTTTGCGTTCTAGCAGCGCATTAGTGGCTACCGTTGTTCCCATTTTGACTGCCCCAATTTGCTCGGTAGGGATGGGAGCATCTGCGGGAACTCCTAAAATATCGCGAATGCCCTGAATTGCCGCATCACTGTAACGATCTGGATTCTCAGACAGCAGTTTATGCACGACAATCTCACCGCCTGGACTTTGCGCCACGACATCCGTGAACGTACCACCGCGATCGATCCAAAACTGCCAACGATTGCGATCGGGATTCTCAGGATTCTCAGGATAATCGGGGCGATCGGTGGTTATGCTGTCGTGATTCCAAAGATTTGCCATAGTCAAAGCCAACGATTGAACATTAGCTATGTAGGTGCTTTGACGGTAGAAAAAAACAGCTATGCATTGGTTGGCAACTGATTTTTTTGTGCCTTGAGATAAGCAAAGACGGACTTATCGCCAATATCGGGTGGGATTTCCTGGATGACCTTGCGCACCGCAAACACCAAAAATAGAACGATCCAGGCTGCCAAGAGAATTCGCTCCCATTCCACAGACAGCTTGCCAATCATGTGTCCCAGCAGCAGAAATGGAACGAGTACAGTTAACAGTTTCGTTTCGGCACGATTGAAACAAAATGCTTCTTTAAAGAATATGCCCGTGAGGGCGACAAAGGTAAAGCCTACACCGAAAAGGGTTGCAGGATGTTGATAAATCGCGATCGCCAGTGGTTCATGGCGATAGGCAAAGGCAAGAGCGATCGCTGATACGCAACCAATTGACCAGAATGCTTGTAAAGCTTTGTGCAGAACTGCTAAATAGATATGGATTTTAGCTAGCGCTACGCCCAAGGCTAAGCAAAAAATGCCATATAGCAAGCTCAGCAAATGCAACACACCATTATTCACTTCCCCAGCCTGCCAGAGAAATAGGATGCCGCCACCGCCAAAACAGAGGGCAGCTACCATTAGCGCCGCTCGATAGATCACGACATCGCGGCGATCGCTATCTGTAACTGTGAACTCGCCAAATTGTCCTTGATAAACCTTTGGCTCTAAATTTTGCTCGGATGCCATCATTTTTAATACTTCCTTGCGATTTTTATGGGCATGGCAGAGGGCAGACACGTAGGTCTGCCCCTACGGGGTATCATTTATTGCAAACACATAGGTCTGTCCCTACATCGCCTGCAAATGTTGCAGCCATGCCTTAATTCCAGATGGTAGGGCTTGCTTCGATCTTGCCATAGGATCTATGCAAATGTGTCTGGTTGTTGCTTTACTTAAAACTTGGCGAGATTGGGTTTCCTCAGCATTTTCAATGCTGTCAGGACTATTGGCGAAAATTTTGTAATTGATCGCAAACTCATAATCGCTCAGTGGATGCGGCGATATCTCTACAAATAGGCGATCGCCGCAAAACATGGGACGCAAAAAATCTATACTGGCATGCACGATCGGGATGGCAATTGGCCCTTGACAAAAAAAAGCTTTTAGATCGATACCGCTCGCCGCAAGCGAAGATTCGTAGGCTTCATGGCAAATTGCTAACACATTAGCGAAGTAGACTACGCCTGCGGCATCCGTATCCCCAAAATGGACAGTACGAGTATAGACAAACATGGCTTACAGACCGAGATCGGCCAGGATGTCACTGGCATGGGTCTCGGTTTTTACGGATGTATAGACATGAGAGATCGTGCCGGTCGGAGCGATCGTGTAGGTAACGCGCTTGGCATAGCCTCCCCCATCGACATCGTAGGCTTTGATGATCGAGCGATCGACGTCGGCTAGTAAAGGAAATGGCAAATTAAATTTTTCTGTAAACTTTTGGTGTGAAGACTCATCATCAGCACTGACCCCCAAGACGACGATGTCCTTCCCCTGATACTCCGCGTAAGAATCGCGGAAACTGCAAGCTTCCTTAGTACAACCTGGTGTGTCATCTTTGGGGTAAAAGTACAGAACTACTGTTTTACCAGCAAAGTCAGACAGGGAAACAGAATTACCATTTGTATCTTTAGCTGTGAAAGCCGGAGCGAGATCGCCAATTGAAAGACTCATAGATGTATATTATGCTGGGTTAACTGACCCCAATCTTAACATCTACGAACCTGTGAACCAATCAGCTAGTTTGCAGCCAGAATCGTAGCTTGAATCGGTACTACCCCGCTGCCGTCGGAGCCGAGTTCTTTGGCCGCCGCCTCGGAGAGATCCAACACGCGATCTTCTACATATGGACCGCGATCGTTAATGCGGACAATCGTAGTCTTGCCGTTGATCAGATTGGTTACCTGCAAGCGAGTATTAAAAGGCAAACTTTTGTGAGCCGCAGTCATGTCGTTCTGATCGAAGATTTCCCCATTAGCAGTCATTCGACCATGAAAGTAAGGGCCATACCACGAAGCGGAGCCCTTAATAACATTCTGGTTATAAGCAACCTCGTAAACCTGCCCTTGAACCTCAAATAAATTCAGTGGTTTTGCACCCGTGGCGATACGAAGGTTATTTACCAGTTGAATCAGATCTGTACCAGATGTATCAAGTTTGCTCGGTAGCTTTAGCACCACCTCTTTACCCATCTGCACCATTTCTTTACCGTCCTTTTGCAAAGGCACGATCTGACTAGGGTTGAAGTCAGGCAGTTTGAGTAAATAATTTATTCGAGCCGTAATTAAGCCTGCTTCTATAGGATTTTTGATCTTAATTATCGGATTGCTATTTACCCAAATAGTCCACTGATTAAATGAGGTAGGAGTTAATTTTACTGAATATTTGTTAAGTATTTTTTGAGGGTTAACTTTACTGATTGCAATTGCTATTTGGCTGATATTCTTAGCGATCAGAGGCACAGGCTTCAGCGAAGAAAATGAAGAAATAGAAGAAATTGTATTAAGCTGTATGGGGAACAGAGTGCCAATTGAGGCGACCCATATCATTGCTATTGTACCCATGAAAAGTTCCAGTTATTGCTAGGTGAAAGTCATTCTTGACGCACTCAACAGGTTAGGGGATCGCGGGGATCAAAAAATCATCCCTGAGATATAGTTAAATGAAATTGGAGATCAGCAGCCAAGCAGTTAATATGCGGCAATCCCTTGTACTAGGATAGTTTCATCCTGTTTCTTGATTAAGTAATGTGTGGCTGAGTTAGAATGCTTGCCGTTGGGTGTAGGTCAACATGGTGAAGGCATATGTTTGCAAGTGCGGTTAGGTCCATACTGGCTGCTGTTGGATGGCGGCCTCAAGGACTTATCTGGATTAATCGCGATGGGGGAAAGCATTCACTGGGTAGGACTCCTGTGCAGTCATGCCCATAGCGACCACGGGCGCAGCATCCAAACCTTACATGTGATCGCCCCTGATTTACCCATATACACTAGTGAAGTCACAGCTCGCCTCCTACCGTTAACCTGGTCAGAGCGGCCTTTAGTCAAGGCTGAATTTTGTATTCCTTTGGATTGGGGTATACCTTACCAAATTCAACCCGACTTAACGATCCAAATCTTGCCCACTGGTCATTTACCTGGTGCTGCCAGTTTCCTAATCAGCTATGAAGCAACCGATCGCACTTACACCATTCTCTACACCGGAGATTTCTTCTTATCTAAATCCCGTCTGGCCGAGGGATTGCCTTTAGATGATTTTCGTGGCTTATCACCTGATGTCTTAATTATTGAGGGTAGTTTTGGTACTGCCCACCATCCACATCGACGCAAACAAGAAAATCAGTTGGTAGCTGGAATTATGCAGGCGATCGCGGCGAATCGATCTGTGCTGTTGCCTGTAACCAAGTTGGGCATGGGACAGGAAATATTAATGCTGCTGCGCAGTCACCATCAATCTACGGGCAAAGATATTGACATTTGGGTAGATCGTGGCATTGGCCTGGGTTGCGATCTATACCTGGAAATACTGAACTATTTACCAAGTTCTGTGCAGAACTTTGCCCAGCATCAGCCGCTATTTTGGGATCGCAAAGTGCGCCCTAGGGTAGGCCATCTTGAAAATGCCAATCTTGAAAGTAATAGTAAACCCTGTGTGGTTCTGGTGGATGAAGATACAGACTGGTATAGCTGGCTGAGCAAGACCTCTATCGATTGGTTAGTATTTGTCAATGAAGATACAGGTCGCAGCGTATTGCCAGAAATTGCCAACGACTCAGATCGCATATTGTGGCACCAGTATTTGCTAGCAGAACACAGCGATGTGGCCGGGACTAACCAACTGATCCATAATCTCAAGCCACAGCACATTATCTTTATGCATGGCAGTGCTAGCAACCTATTGGATTTAGCCAATCTTGACGAACTAAGCAGCCGTTACCATGTGCATTGTGCCTCTGTGGGTAAAAAGATAGAGCTGCCGGTAGGTGAGTCATTACAATTTATAACTGCCAGAGATGAGCGTAGCAGCATTGAGTTTTTATCGCCCTATGAAGGCGAACTTGCGGAATTAGACTCAACTATCATGCTGACTCTACCCGCCGAAATTACTGAAGACCCCCGTTGGCAAAATTTTGCCGATACAGGTTTGGTGGAAGCTAGATGGCAAGGCGAGCATCTATTAATTAGAGGCATAAGCCAGCGCGAACTCTTAAATGCTGAAGCTGCATCTTCTAATACTAATGAGCGTTCTTGCGGCAACTGTCAGTTTTACAAAAACCAACATTGTCAAAACCGAGAATCTCCTTTACGTTGGCTAAGAGTAAGTATTGACGGCTATTGTCCGGCATTTAAGCCAAATACCGAAAATTCACAAACGTTCTAAGATTGAATAGGCTAACTCCAAGGATCGAATTAATAATGACGATTAACAGCACGATCGCTATATCTAAACCCCAACAACAATTTGATTGGCCGAAGATCGTGCAGCTATTTGCGGCAATTGTGGGAGCCAAAAATGTCGTGCGTGCTAGAGAAGACCTGATTGCCTATGAGTGCGATGGTCTAACCAGCTATCGCCAACAACCCGCTGTCGTAGTTTTGCCTCGCACCACACAAGAAGTATCGGAGGTAGTAAAGGTATGCGATCGCCATGGTATTGCTTTTGTAGCTAGGGGGGCAGGCACAGGCTTGTCAGGAGGAGCATTACCTATAGAGAATTCCGTCTTGATTGTGACAGCTCTGATGAATCAGATCTTAGAGGTGGATTTGGAAAATCAACGGGTAGTGGTACAGCCCGGTGCGATCAATAACTGGGTCACACAGGCGGTTAGTGGCGCTGGATTCTACTATGCGCCAGATCCTTCCAGTCAGATTATTTGCTCGATTGGCGGTAATGTTGCGGAAAACTCTGGCGGTGTGCATTGCCTCAAATATGGAGTCACAACTAATCACGTCCTGGGGCTAAAGATTGTCTTACCTGACGGAGCAATTATCGATGTCGGTGGCAAAGTTCCTGAAATGCCAGGTTACGACCTCACAGGGATATTTGTGGGCTCAGAAGGCACCCTTGGTATTGCTACAGAGGTGACGCTCAAAATCCTCAAAACATCCGAAGCAATCAGTGTATTGCTAGCAGATTTTAATAGTGTGGAAGCGGCAGGCGGTGCGGTATCCGACATCATCAGCGCTGGCATCATCCCCGGCGGTATGGAAATGATGGATAACATGAGCATCAATGCTGTAGAGGATACAGTCGCCACTGGTTGCTATCCCCGCGATGCCGTGGCGATTCTCTTAGTAGAAGTAGATGGATTAGCGGTAGAAGTCGAAGAGAATTCTAAGCTGGTGGAGGCAATCTGTCGTCAGAATGGGGCGCGCAACGTTACGGCTGCCACCGATCCAGAGCAGCGAATGAAGTTATGGAAAGGCCGCAAGGCCGCATTTGCGGCAATGGGAAAGCTTAGCCCCGACTATTATGTCCAGGATGGTGTGATTCCACGCACGAAGCTACCTTATGTTCTCAGAGAAATTGCAGCGCTTAGTGAAAAATATGGCTACTATGTTGCCAATGTGTTCCATGCTGGCGATGGAAATCTGCATCCTTTAATTCTTTATGATAATTCTCAACCTGGTGCATTGGAACTCGTAGAGAAGTTGGGTGGTGAGATTCTCAAACTATGCGTTGAAGTCGGCGGTAGCATCTCCGGCGAACACGGTATTGGTTCTGATAAGCGCTGTTACATGCCTGAAATGTTTACCGATGCCGATCTGGAAACCATGCAATGGGTACGGCAAGCCTTTGACCAAAAGGGATTAGCCAATCCCACTAAAATCTTTCCCACACCCCGCACCTGTGGCGAAGGAGCAAAGCCACAAAGCGATCGCTTCTTCAAAGCAGAGCGGTTTTAATTTGCCCAGTTTTGAGTTGCGATCGCACTTTCCTCCATTCTCCTCAACTCTACCTATTCATTCCCATAACCTCTGAACTTCATAGGCATCAAATGCTATGTCTCGACTGACCACGATCATCGATCTATTTATTGCCTGAGCAATCAGAAGACGATCAAATGGATCTTTATGGTAAATCGGCAGTTGACAAAGCTTGATTGTATCTTTTATGGAAATTGGTAATAGTGTAAATCTTGTAGCTTTAAATCGGGATTCAATGTCATTGAAATTATCTCTCAAAGAAATTTTTCCTATATTGAGCTTGATTGAAATCTCCCAAAAACTAACTATACTGACAAAAACACGATCTGTATTTTCGATCTTGTCCCGAAGAGTTTTTGGTAAATTAGCATCATCTTCTGACAACCAAATAAAAGCATGTGTATCCAATAAGATAGAAGTCATTGCATATATTCCTCAAGATCTTCTAGTGGATCGTCAAAGTCATCAGGCAAGGGTAAAACAAACGTTCCTTTCATTGAACCCGCAAAACGAGGTTTTTTAGTGGTTAGATCTGCTTCTTCAGCAGTATCTTTGTGATACTGACTAGCAAGAAACTCAGTATATAAAAAGACTGCATTTTTTACTGAGTCAGGAAGCTTCTCAATATTTTTCAAAATAGCTGCTTCTATTGTCATGACTCTTTCTCCTTGTTTGTTTTAACTGAATTCATCACATGGTAAGTCGCGCAGGAAATAAAAGTGATCGCACTTTCAACTCTACTGACTGGGACGAGTTACACGAATTAGTTTATTAATTAGAGGTTCCGCATTGATAATTGCTTCATTTATTCGGATGGCGAATCTTTGTCTATCTAGATCTTCCGTACAAACGATAATACCGGCATGGTTAGGTTGTGAGTTGTGCAGCCTAATAAAGTCACTCCTATTAATAGTTAATACAGCACGGTTGTCGCTAATCGCAAATGCTAATACTTCATCATCTAGAATTCTTTGGTTGGCTTTTCCTGCTTCTTGTACTGTCAAAACGTCATGATCTATATCTCGTAACAGTTTAACTACAATTCGGGGGAATTGCTCATCGGCATAAAGGCGTGCCATACTAAGCTGCCTCTTGTCTTTGAATAGCTGTTTCTATTTCATCAGGGTGAGTCTCAGCATAGCGCCATGCATTTACTAGGTCTGTTGCGGATAGAGTGGGATAGTCTTCTAAAATATAGGCTTCGCTTGCGCCTTGATGCTGTAGGCTCACTAGAAGCCATACGGGAATCCGTGTTTGGCGAATGCAAGCATCACCACCCATGACTCCAGGATTTTTTTCAATTCCCTGCCATGTGTTGCTTAAGCTCTGAACTAGTAGCTGTATTGCTTGGGATTTCTCCTCTGGAGTTAGTGCTAGCAGTAGTGGTTGTATCTCCTTGAGTGCCATATTATGTCTCCTTTTCTATTGGTAAGTCGCGCAGGAAATAGAAGCGATCGCCCCTCCAATTGCTATTACTTTTTTCTCTACCTAAATAACCAGTTAACGGTGATGAAAGCTCAATAAGAATTTCGTGTAGTTCTCTATCTCTCAAACTTTGAGTGGGCTTGGAAGCATCATAAACGCCACAAAGATACTCAATCCCAACTGTTTTATTTGCATTTTTTACAAGTTGGATAATATGCGATCGCAGCTTGATATCGCTTTCAACCTTTTGGATATATTCATCTATCTTTGCATCAATTTGCCCTGCTTGCAGATATGTCTTGAGTTCAAATAGATTGATTGCACCGTCATATTTGGCTTTGAGTTCAACTAATTTTTGTAATGTCATAGCTTTGATAATACTAACTTTCCATTCTTGAGCAGCATCTATCATGGGAGTAGTAGGATTTCCAGCACCTATTACTAACTTAGCAGACAAATTAATAAATCCCTCTACACCAAGATGAGTACCGCCTAATCTAATCAATTCTTCTACTGTACGATTTGGAATGTTCTTGCCTGCTTTACATTCGCCTGTTAGCGGATAAGGTTTTGAGCAAAATAAATCTAAACCTCCTGCACCTCCTTTATGAGATTCATCAATTGTAAAACCTAGAAATTCTAAGCTTCTTTTTGTGATGTTTTCAAAGTCTGTACCTGCTTGCCAATTGTTCTTTCCCGTGTCCGTTTCGATACTGCGATCGCCTAAAGTTACAATAGTTTTGATCCAATTAAGCTTATTAGATGAATCTATTTTCTGCTGAATTTCTGCTTCTTCCAGCATTCTCTGAATTTGGACATCTAGCGGCTCTGGCGATTCTAGATTTTCTAGCTGCTGTTTGAGTCTGACAAAATCGCGATCGCTTATGACAGGTAAGTCATCAGTCACAGTAATAGGATTTGTCAGAGGTATAAATTGACCCGTAGTTTTGATCGGTACTTCTACTTGACTCGGTAATAAATAAACCCGCAAATAAGCCAACCACAGCGAGCCTCTTTGAGCCAATATGGACTGTAATGTATCTACTGACCAGACCGTGAGATGAGATATGATACCTAAAGCTTCTGAGGAGTCAATAGGCTGACATAGTTCGCATCTAGCCCAAGCCTTAACCAAAACATTGCCTGCATGAAGATTAGGATCATCGGGATATAGTCCAAATTGTTGTCCTAGGCGCAGAAAAGTCTGAGGCATTGCCGCGATCATTTGCCCACTCATCAAATGATCGACATCAGAGGTGGGTAATCGCAGTGCATTAAAAATAATAGATTGATGGCTCATTAAATACTAGCTTAATAGAGTGTCATAGATTGTATTATCACTAGAGCTATGAGGGGTAATTGGGATACTAATTGGCAGATCTTCATTTGCAATATTTCTTGGGATTTTACCTTCGGGCTTGCTTAAAATCTCACGAATTAGAGGATTATTTATTGCGATTTTCTTGGATTTGATAAAATCTATAATCTCATTAACCCCTATCTCATATTGCTCTTTTTTGCTAACAATAAACCAACTTGCAATCAATGGTTTAATATCATCCTCTTGCAACATTACCCACTCACCCTTCTTGTTAATTAGGAGAGTTCTCAAATATTCAAAAGCCTGCGTTGCATTTGAACTAATAGATTTAGAGCGAACTAGACAACCACGATTAATGTCAAGACTTTCATACTCAGTCAATTGTTTCAGTGCTGCAGTTACACTTACTCCACCAGCTTGCTGAACAACAGCTACTCCAATCTTGATATTTTTATTTCTTCCTTCTACATTAATTTCCTTTGCAACAATCTTAAAATCAACATACTTAGAGTTACTCTCTTCAACATTCATAATTTGAACATTGTCAATAGTTTGACCTATTAATGCACGGAAGCCAATATAGATTGCTTTAGCAATGATTTCTTTGTCTTCTATATAGTCTTTAATGCCTGCTTCAACTACCGTAAGCTCATTTTCATGAAATATCTCCAGAGTTGATTTCGGCAGATCTCCGGTTCCCCCTCCAGACCCAGGCGTTTTGAAGTTATCAGCACACCATTTCAGAAGTGTTCTAGCAGTTGGTTTCTCATTAGCAATTTCTCTGAGAACAGCTTCATCAAATGGATAGAATGGAAAGGGTGGAGTTAAGTCTCTTTCTTTGTAAAATTCCTCAAGTCTAGTAGATATAAGAGCAAAAGAACTGTCAGCATTAAGATAGTCAAGCTCTAGCACTTTATCTGCTGTTCGGTCAAAAGAGGCTCCCGACTGAGGCACTAGTTTTATTTGATCTCGAAAGACAACTGGCAGCATAGCCATCAGAAGGACACATCGATGAATACGATTTCGTAGATCTTTTGCTAAAGCCCCCACAACTTGTGCCCTTGTATAGCCTCCATCATTACAACTAGGATCGTCTAATTCATCAAAGCAGAATACTAAAGTACTATAATTACTGATTAGATCTAGAATCTCGCAAGTTGTGTTAAAGGATTCTATTTCCTTTCGTTGGCCACTGAGATTAGGCAAACCTAATTCATCGGCTTTTGACTGAGCCAATTCTTGACCTGACAGCCAGTTAATTGCATATGGTGCATGATTCTTGGAAAGAGTCCAAAGGATGGCTTTAATTAGGTATGGATTACTGATAGAAGGCTTCTTTTGGCAAATAGTATTTGTCCAAGTCTCAACTACTTTGGGGTTATTGGCTAGTACTCTTATGAATCTTTCTTCAACAAGTTCTCTGGCTGTACAAGGCCTATCTCCTCGCACCTCAAAGAGAATATTAGCAGCTAATTCTTGCCACTGCATTACCTCCTGAGAACCTATTTTCTTGAGGCTAGAGGCAACAGTTTGGATGAATTCAGGTTTAATATAATTCAGATCGCCATAGTTTCCCATGTAGATAAAGAAGGATTTTCCCTCTTGTTGAATTCGATGACGAATGCGACTGATAACTTGAGTTTTCCCCAACCCCTTTTCGCCTGTAATGGTAACACCAATTGAAGGGATTTGTCCCGTGCTAACTTGCTTAATTGCATCGAATACTGCGTCAGATACATGAGCGTTTATTGCTACAACATCTGGGAAACTTTCTCCCCATACATGATGTTGATCGACAAATTTGATAGTAAAGGGGTTATAGTTACTGATTGCATCATGAATATCTTCAAGATTTGATAGTTGTGAGTTAGTCATTGTCTATATATATGTTGTAAAAATAAAAATATGTATAGGGTAGTTAAGTTACTTGTAAACGTTAGCTGTCTCTCCTACTTAAGCCTTTATCATCTAAATCCAAATTTAGAATTGCTGATTTTATTTAAGTAAGGCGCTTAGCATAGCAACGTAAACCACTAACTCTACTCATAATTGAGTCTTCGAGCTTATCAGGAGAACCATCCTCTATGCTATCGCCTTGAAGTTGTAGGATGTCATCTGCTTGCATTTTCAGCATCCAGTCATTAAACTGCGCGCGAGTAACCCGATCGCCTATTTCCCGCCTAATCCGATAAATCGGCACAAGATTGTCATAGTTATAGTCACTGTTAAGGCGATCGTATGTTGCTAAAGCCACGCGTTTAAACTGATCGTAGGACGAGATCGCCTTGATTGCCGCCACAGGCTGACTATCCAAACCAGTTGTAACCTCCCCCACCTGCCGAATCCACTTCAACAAAGCATTAGCTACCCTACTACCAACCTGATTGCCCCCAAAGGCAAAATCATCACTTTTAAGCCCCGCCGCCAAAATTTGCCTACCGCGATCGCTCATACAGATCAACGTTGCCCCTTTTACCCTGGTAATCGTGATCGCCCCTTCTTGCGCCAAATCGTCTAAAATTGGTTGATAATCTACTGCCTTTTCGTGACTTTTAACAACTCGTCGCATTAGATCGCCCTTTTTAATCTCCGATCCTGGTTCTCCCATATCCCACAAGGTCAAAAGCAGCCTTGTTTTAGCCTGAGTCTGATTAAACTGTTCTGACATGTTGATATCCCACTAGATATTTATGATTAAACCAGATAATCGCGATCGCCGGATCCTAACATTACCCACAAATCGTCAAATAGTTTTAAAGTTAATATCTTTGGTTTAGCCATGATGACTGTGAAAGTCAGTTTTCTAAAAAAGATCCAGTGGAGTTTGAAAAACTGGCCCCAAGTAGCCCTGCCAGGTGCCACGGTTGTGGGTTTAGTGATGCTAGTACGCCTAGCTGGAGCGTTGCAGCCCCTAGAATTGAGCGCATTAGATCGCTTTATGCGCTGGCGTCCCATCGAACCCATAGATCGGCGGGTTACGATTGTAGGTATCACCGAAGAAGATATTCGCAATGTCGGTTATCCCATCCCCGATCGCGAACTGGCAAACCTAATTACCAAGCTCAATCGCTACAAACCCAGGATAATTGGTGTTGATATTTTTCGCGATATACCCGTACCACCAGGTGGAACAGAGCTAGCCAAAGTTTTTCAAACCACTAAAAATGTGATTGGTATTGAGAAATCAATTCTACCCGATATCCAAAATTCCACTGTCGATCCTCCAGCCAGCTTGCCACCTGAACAAATAGGCTTTGCTGACGTGATTTTAGATCGCGATGGGCATGTCCGACGCAATTTACTCTCTAGTCCCAGATTGCATGGAGGTTATCAGTTTTCCCTGGGATTTCGATTAGCGGAGGCATATCTCAAAGCTCAAGGAATTGAGAGCGAGAATGGAATTAAAGACAAAAATGCGATTCGCTTCGGCACGGTGGAATTCAATCGCTTGCAACCAAATGATGGCAGCTACGTTGGCGTAGATACAGGCGGAAACCAAATTCTGATTAACTGGCGCAATGGGCTAAAAAGATTTCCCATGTTGTCATTGCGAGATTTGCAAACTGGCAACTTCTCAGCGGATATGATTCGCGATCGCGTTGTGATTATTGGCATGGTTGCCGCCAGCGTTAAAGATACCCTATCAGCCTCTGCCGTTAACGACGAACTACTAGAAGGAGTAGAATTCCAAGCCCACAGCACCAGTCAGATTATTAGTGCTGTTCTGGATGGTCGATCGCTAATCCAGACATTGCCAGATCCATGGGAATATGCATTGATTCTAATTTGGGGGACTTTGGGGATTGCGATCGGGAATATCCGGCGTCGCTCAAATGGTCAAGAAAAAGAAAGAGATTCACCAATTCCCAACTTAATAATGATTGTGGCAATCGGTGGTGGGCTAGTTGGAGGTTGCTATGGATTACTCCTACTAGGCTGGTGGGTACCAGTCATTCCAACTATTTTTGCCTTCGCTGGTGCCGGACTAGTAACGCGCTATATCCAGGATCTGCGATCGCTAATCGAGCAACGCCAGCTCATGCTAGAACAACGACAGCATACCCTAGATGACGCTTTCAATGCCTTGCATAATGGCCCCTTGCAAACCCTGGCTGGGATTCTCAGTTCGCTAAGAACGGGAGATCTGGAATTTCAGACCATTGGCACTAAGTTGGAAAGCTTAGATAATGAATTGCGCCAGGTATACGAATCTCTGCGCCCAGAACGACTAGCTCAACAAGGAGCTGCCCCCCTGCATGAATTGCTATATGAGATTTATCACAGCACTCTACAGCGCGATTTTACAGGGTTTAAGCAACTGAAATTTAAAATCCCCGATATTAACCCTATTGATGAGTTTTACCTGAATGCTGAGTACAAGCACGAGTTAAGTTTATTTTTGGAGGAGGCACTTTGCAATGTCGGCAAGCACGCGCAAGGGGCAACACAACTGAAGGTGACTTGTAAGCAGTCAGATGGTTGGTGCTGCCTCCGCGTTACGGATAATGGTGCTGGTGTAAGCACAACGCAACCGATTAAGGAGCAGGGAGGAACAAAACTAGCTAAAAATTTGGCCAAAAAACTAGGTGGGACTTTCAAGCGATCGCCCAATTCACCAAAGGGTACAATCTGCGAACTAACTTGGCCTGTGGCAAAGACCTAGATCAGCTAAACCGCCGCTTCACCGTTGCTATTTGTTGCTTGAACTTGCTGTAGCATTGCTGCTTGAATTTTGGCATCAAAGTCAGGATCGTCGACAGTTGTGATTATCTTGCGTGGTCGTTCACTCAACCTATCTAGATAGGCTCGAAGGGCTGTCTTATCCTCACGATGTCGGAGGAAGTACTGTCTTAATTCTCGATCTGACATCACATCATAGTCGATTGGACTCATCAGAACACCTCCCCATTCATCGTAATCTGGAATTCGAGATCTTCAGTATTTCCAGCCAAAACATATAGGTTGCTTGTTCGTTCATCAATGCAGACAAGATGTATGGGCTGAAGCATAAGATACGTTAGCCAATAGCTAAGACGATATAGACCTCTCAATTGGGTGTCAGTTGGCATTCAACTCACTCACTCCATTCAGTGCTTATTCTAGCACTCGGCTTCAGGCATTCTGGGCAAGATCTAGCTATGTTCGTGAACTCTACCATCAGGCATGATTACACCTGTTAAATTGGCTCCAGTCAACTTAACCATGAGGCGATCGGCGACCCTAATTTGGGCACCCGTTAGATCTGCGCCCGTTAGATCCGCACCACTAAGGTCAGCACCAATGAGATTGGCCTCACGCAGGTTAGCGTTAGTCAAGTTGGCTTGTAGTAAATTTGCCCTAAACAGATTGGCCTTATGTAAGTTGGCACCCTCCAAGTTAATGCGGTGGAGGAAGGCATCCTTGAGATCGGCGTGACTGAGATTAGCATTACTCAGATTCCTACCTGATAAATCTCGTTCGCTCAGGTTGGCACCACTAAAGTTGGCACCACTGAGGTCAGGACGTTGATTATGGATTGGAGTAGGTATGGGAGTAGGCTTTGGTTGGTGAGGTTTGTGAACTTTGTGTGTTTGAGCGGCTTGGTGTGGTTGCTGTTGGTGAGCTTGCTGAGCTTGTTGGTATGCTGCCTTGGCTCGCTGGTAGCTCTGTTGGTAGGCTGAGTTAGCTTGGGTACGGTCTTGTTGATGATTTGACTTATATTCAGACTGATACTCTGGGCGCGGCGGCTGGGGGGAGCGCTGCTGATGGCCTTGATATGCCGACTGCTGAGGCTGCTTTGCCTGTTGTGATTGTTGTGATTGCGAGTAATGTTGCTGCGATCGCGCTTGTGATTGACCATTTGTGTGGCCATTTGCTTGACCATTTGCATAACCATTATTGCCGTTTGACTTGTAGGCTTGCTGCGCCTGATATGACTGCTGGGTTTGATGCGATTCCCTATTTCCTGCGGAAACGCTTTGAGATCGGGATGCGTCCCGCCGCAATTGCTCCCGTGCCTGATTGATCTCCTTGAGTTTGGCCTGTGCCTTTTCCTGTAAGCGAGGATTATCCTGGGGAATGCGATCGGGATGCCAGATAAACGCCAAGTCCTTATAAGCCTGGTTCACCTCTTCAAGCGAAGCGCCAGACTCAAGCCCAAGTACTTTGTAGCAATGCTCAATATCGTGCATCTTCACAAGATAGCACCACTGTTAAAAAACGTTGCTTAACCGATAGATGAAATTAATATTTTGTTAATGACCTATGAGTTATTGAAGGTCATTCAGTGCTTACTGCTAGCTATTACGACTGCGACGCCACTAGCTTGCAAACTTGGCTTGTGGGCTGCATTGATAACATGCATAGAGAAAAATCTATAGATTAAATTTGATGTAAATTGGTATGGAACATTTACAAATCAACTAAATATCATGGTGAATTCGTTTAAAAATATTGTATTTACTGGTTGTGCTACTACGCTCGCGCTTGGAGGGCTTGTTGGTAATGCGATCGCGGATGATACGCGCGTATCTAAAGTATCAGCAGATGCCTCGGTGCGACAAACCTATGAGACATGGGTGAGCACGGTCGGTGCAGCCAAGTGTAACCCTGTGCCCGTATTAGCGCTTTATGATAAGGAGGCGATTCTCCTCGCTACACTTTCTTCTACCGTGCGTGATAACAGTAAGGATCAACTGCGTCCATATTTTGAGAAATTTACCTGTCTTCCGAACCTCAAGGGGACTACCAACGAAATCTTTACCAGAAGTTTTGGCGATACTGCGATCAACTCTGGAATTTACACCTTCACCTACACAGGCACAGACGGCAAGACTGTGAGTGTACCAGCACGATTTAGTTTTGCCTACAGAAAGGTGAATGGGAAGTGGTTGATTGTCGATCACCACTCTTCTGCTGTGCCTAAAGATCTTGTGACTGAAGAGAAGAAAAAATAAATCGTTAATGTAGCTGTGGATGATGCGGTGATGTCTTGCCGATCTCCTGCAAAAACGACTACAGTAATTCTGCATCGCTCGTCAACGGGTTTGTGATACTACCAATGCATCCCAAGTAGTATCCCCATTTTTTAAATTGCTTTGCCCACTTCGTACTTGTGGTATCCCGTGAACAGGCGATCGCCATTCTTCAGGATATGTATCTCAATTTGATCGCTTGCCCAGGTAATTCGATCTTGGAATTGAGGATTGAAAATATGCAGCCTCTGATTACTGGATGAGACAGGAGAGTTAGGTGAATGCACTGCGAGCGATTCAATATAGGGCCCATCGACCAGTAGATCGAGTTCTTGAAGCAATTCTGTCGCTCCAACAGGGCCGAAGGGATCGCGCAACTCCTCTAACGTAAACCCAGTAAACGCCATCACATTCAGACCAGCCGCTTTCACCTGACGGGCAAGTTGTGCCAGGGCAGGGGCTTGCCAAAACGGTTCGCCCCCAGAGAACGTTACGCCAGTATTGCGAGGGTTACTGAGAATCTGGCAAGCAAGAGACTCGACCGCAACCAGTTGATTGATCCCAAACGACCATGATGCTGGGTTGAAGCAGTGCAGGCAATGGCGGAGACAGCCCTGCACCCAAACCACAGCTCGGCAACCCGGTCCATTTACCTCTGATTCATTGACATAACCCATCAGGTTCAGATGACCCACAGGAATTTGCGGTAGGTCGAGGCTCGGCTGCAAGAATTTGGGATTCATTCTATAGGCTCCTGGAGAGAGGTTAGCTCTCTCTCTATCCTAAAGATTCCTACTGGAATGGCAAGATGGTTACCTGTGAAACACCATAGTTACCAGCAGTAAAAGATTGAGATCGGATCGGGTATTGAGACTAATCTGGAGAAATTATTAAGCTCTAGTTTTGGTGACGTGAAGCCCAATTAATCATCCCAATTAGTCATTTGCCGATGGATGTTCTCTAGGTCAGGGATGCCATCAATTCTGCCACAGACAGGATTTTCTCAACGTGTTGCACCGCACCGCCAGAAAACATTAGCCCCTGTTCAATATCGCCTTGGGAGGCTTTGCTCAGAGCTTGGAGCAAGCAATAGGTGGCTCCTTTATCTCTGCACAGGCAAGATTCTAAGCAATTAGCAATACAACTTTTTTCGAGCGTAGGTGAATTGATCAACACTTCCTCGGCAAATTGATTTCGCATGGCACGAGCAGGCTTACCCACTGGACTCGGCACGGTGACTAGATGTTTGGCATGAGCATGAAGATGGAATTCTTTATATTGTTGATCGGCATCGCATTCTTTTGTTGTAATAAACCGCGTGCCAATTTGCACTCCATCGGCTCCAATCGCAAACATTCGATCGATATCGGATCGGTTCCAAATTCCACCGGTGACAATAATGGGAATACTTATGCCTAGCCGATCTAAATAGTCCCGTAATTGCGCGATCGTCGTTTCAATTGTCGAAACATCAAGTTCTTCACATTGGCTGGCAAAGTGTCCACCAATCAGCTTGCAATTTTCTAATATGAAAGCATTGGGCAAGCGTTGATAGTCTTTTTGCCAAGTTTCACACAGAGTTTGAGCGGATTCCACATTGGCCACGATCGGCACTAAGGCCACCTCTGGATAATCTTGGACATATTGCGGCAAAGCTAATGGCATCCCAGCTCCCGTCACAATCAAGTTGGCTCCATGGGCCGCCGCCGTCTGAGCTAAGGTAGGGTAATCTTTGGTCGCCACCAAAATATTCACGCCGATGATGCCATCTGGGCTAATTTGACGAGCCTTTTCCAGTTCATCGATCAATGCCAATTGATTAGCTTCAAAGAATCGTCTTTTCTTCTGATTGTGGTCAAAGTAAGGCGAATTAAGACCGATTCCAAAACTAGAAATTAGTCCTACGCCGCCTGCATTCGCCACAGCACCTGCAAGACTGGCTCCAGATACTTTGACAGCCATAGCACCCTGCATAATCGGATAGTGGGCAATATGTTGACCAATGCGGAGCGACGGCAAGTTAGACATAGTAATTAGGTGAAGTAGTTTAAACGAATGAAAACCTCGTTTGCCAAGTGCGACTGGACAGTAAATTGTGCCCCACTTGAAGCAGTTCGA
Organism: Rhizobium sp. Q54; assembly: GCA_943367755.1. Taxonomy (GTDB): domain Bacteria; phylum Cyanobacteriota; class Cyanobacteriia; order Pseudanabaenales; family Pseudanabaenaceae; genus PCC-6802. The sequence continues at coordinate 133,030 of CALRKB020000001.1, forward strand.
TCGCTGTGGCTGGTGCAATAATACCGCCACCAAATAATGATGATTGCACAATTAGGTTACATAATTCGATCTAGCGGAGGAATTTATCAGTGGCAGTCTTCAAAAGTTTGATAACAATTTTCAGGATCGTAGAGATGACATTTATCGGTGATTTCCAACATTAAATCCCAATTAAACTGACGTTCCTTGACATATTCACCCCAATTCTCTTTGATAATCGCGTGTGCTTTGCGTAGATTATAGGCAGGAATTGCAGTTGAGATATGGTGAGGTATATGAACGTTAATATCATGACAGAGTATTTCCACCCACCGAGGATAATCACAATGAATAGTCCCGGCTAACTGAGCCATTGCTTCATTCCATTCGCTGGCTGGTGTGAACTGAACATCTACAGCGGTGTGGTGAACGAGCGTAAAAGTACTCATCCAGAAATGATATACCAACCAAGGGACAAACCAGAATTTGACCAATCCCCACCAACCAGTAGTTGCAGTTAGCAAAGTTAAACCAATACCACCGCCGATAATTGCAAACAAAGCCGAGAATTTTACTTGTTCGCGTTGTTTGCCCTCAAAGCGATCCCATCGGAAATGCAGCATTGCCCAGTGGACGATCGATGAGAGCCACCATAATCGCCCACGCATAGCGCGATAAACCATTTGCATCAAGGGGCTAGCGGTGTTGTAATCATCGCATGTCCAGGGCTGCCAAGCGTTGTCTACTTGTAGTTTATTGGTATGTTTGTGGTGATAGTTATGGAGGATCCTCCAGCCGTGGAAGGGGTAGATCAGTGGCAACATCAAAATGTGTCCCACAATCTCATTGACTCGGCGACTATTAGAGAATGAATGATGAGCGGCATCATGACCAATTACAAAAAAGCCAGTGAGTGCGGTTCCGGTAAAAATCCAGATTACTGGTAGTAAATACCAGGGGGAAATAGCTAAGCCCAAATAGCCTAAAGCTACCATCACGACACTGAAGACAACTTGTTGCCATGCTTTACGGCGATCTTTGAGAAAAACTTCCTTTGGTAGAGTTTTAACGATGTCTTTGAGCTTAAAGTTAGGCTGGGGATGGATCGCTGTCTGTTTCACTGTTTCCGAAGTGATTGATAAAGTCATGTAGATGTAAAATTATGGATGAATGAGCTGAGTAATGGGTAACGCACTGGAATTCCCATTACTCTTGCAATGCGATCGCTAAACACCTGTGGCGTTTCAGTATTAACTTGCTTGAGTCGTCTTGTAGGATAGAAGCAAGCATAGGAAGGATGATTCCCCCGTGTTGCCAACTGATGTGACCGTAGACATCACTTCAGGTTGACCTCCCATATTATTGGGTATGATTTAGGGTGTGCCATTGTAAGTTGGCGGCATCACAACTTTTTGGGCGATACCCAATCTCTTTAACAGCCAAATCGACCACCAGGTTGGATCGTACTCCCACCAGCGCCAGCCGGCTTTGGCAACGTTAGGATAAGCGTGATGGTTATTGTGCCAACCTTCACCATAGGTGAGAATAGCTGCCCACCAAAGATTGCGTGAGTTGTCGTTTGTGTCAAAGGTACGGTATCCCCACAGGTGAGTCACTGAGTTAATAAACCAGGTGCTATGCCAGAGCAAAACGGCTCGGACAAACATACCCCAGATTACGAATGACCAGCCCCCTAGTGCATATAGCAGTAACCCCAACGGGATTTGCAGGAGCAAAAAATTGCGATTTAGCCAGCGATAAAATCGATCGCGTGCCAGGTCTGGCGCAAACCGCTGGTACTGCTCATAGTCGAAGAATTCTGAATGAGGGTAGAAAATCCACAGCATATGACTCCACCAAAATCCCCGCTTAGCTGAGTAGGGGTCTTGTTCAATATCTTCCGTATGAGCGTGGTGGAGGCGGTGACCTGCTACCCAGAAAATCGGTCCCCCTTGTAAAGCTAGGGCACCAATCAGAGCGATCGGATATTCCAGCCATTTAGGCAACTGAAAACTGCGATGGCTCAATAGGCGATGATAGCCCAAACAAATGCCAATACTGCCAAATAACCAGTGTAAAAAGAGGGTCATACCCAGGGCAGACCAGGAGAAGAACCAGGGGGCCAAAAGTGCCAGGGCATGAATGGTGGTGAAAAAGAATACCGCAGTCCAATCAAGCGGATATTGAGTCGGTTTTGTTTGCAACACTTTAGCGGTCATCAATTACCTCACAAAACAAAAAATTTGGGAATAAACATTAGAAAAATTCAATCGCAGTTACCAGTTAAATGTCAGTTAAATAAATGCGCCCATCTGGTTGAACTGTAAATGAATATCGGGATTGGGTTGCTCAGGGGTTATGGAAAGATGTTGAGCGATCACTGGATCGAGATACTTACCCACTGCATAGACGTGGCGAATCACTTCAGCTATCTCCTCAATGGATGCATCCTTTCGACAGTAACCTTCTGCTTGCACAGCCCACGCATCCAAGAGTCTCTGTGGATCGTGGAGATCGATCAGAATCAACAACTTAGAGGTTGTTACCCCCGCATCTACCTGGAGATCGCGCATTGTTTGGGTAAATTCGGAGATCGACATATCGGGCAGGTTGGCATCAACGATCGCCACATCGACATCGATTGATTCCAGTAAGACTAAGCCCGTTGTTCCGTTGGTGGCTTCACTTGCTACTTCGATCCCAGGCTGCGATCGCAAAGCCACCCGCAAAGCCACCCGCGTCTGTTCGTCGGTTTCAATCAGAATTGTTTGGATATCATTCATGGGTAAATCAAATATGCATTATGGGTTCAGCCTCGGTGTCCGTTGGTGTTTCCTCTGCTCCCTGAGCTTCGCAATGGTATTCCGGTAGATCGTTTGGAGCACCGCAGGCAGCAACACTGGACAATGTCCCCTCTAAGCTTGGTGACCAGGTGGGCATTTCACTCGTCACGGCAACTGCTGCCTTGGGAACCTGTTTGAGTGCAACCAGTTGTTCAGGGGTGAGAATGCGATCGCGATCGAATCCAAACTCAATCTCCGTATGCCAACCTTTCTGTTTGATCCGTTTCAGATTGTAGAATCGTTTATTCAGTGTGGTCTGCACAAAGGCTTTTAAACAACCCAGCAAATACTTGCGTTTGAACGGATCTTTGACAAACCAATATTCCAGCGTCTTGTGACCGTAGAAACGAGCGTAGTTGCGCAGGATGCCTTTTAAGAGTTCTTCGCGGGTGATGGCATCTGGTTTCATGATCGGCGTGACAAAATTGTAGTGGGAGTAGTCCCGCACTTCCACTTTGTCACCCAATTCTTCAAACAATTCCGAAAATGGCCAAGGGGTGTAGATATTCCAATTAGTCATATCGGCTTGCCAATCCCGCGCCATCCGATAGGTTTCTTCAATCGTTTCCAAGGTTTCATTGGGTAGTCCCATAATGAATTGGACTTCTGCGATAATCCCATTCTCCCGCAATAATCGCACTGCCCGTTTGTTGTCTTCGATTGTCGTTTCCTTGCGGAACAGATTGAGATTTAACTGTGCCGCTGCTTCGGTTCCCAAAGAAACATGAATCAGACCCGCTTGGCGATATAACGGCAATTCTTTTTCATCGCGAAGGATATCGGTGACGCGGGTGTTAATGCCCCAGTGAACGCCGAGGTTGCGCTCAACCAACTCATTACACAAGGCAATAAATCGCGATTTATTAATGGTGGGTTCCTCATCCGCCAGAATAAAAAATCCAACGTTATATTGCTTAACGAGCGTTTCAATTTCATCCACGAACTGCTTCGGCGATCGAGAACGATATTTGCGCCAGAATTTCCATTGGGAACAGAAGCGACACCGGAACGGACAACCCCTGGCAAAGTTGGGCACAGCAACCCTCACGTTGAGAGGCGTATAAATGTACGTCTTCCAATCCAATAAGCTCCAATCGGGACAGAGAGTATTGAGATCTTTAATTGGTGGATGATCCGGTGTGGCAACCACTTGCCCATTTTCGAGGAACGATAATCCCAGAATTTCTCGGCGATCGCGCTGGTCAGTGCCATTCGCGATCGCTCGCATTAAATTCACCGTGATTTCTTCTCCCTCTCCCCGAATGATGTAATCCACCCAAGGTGCTTCCCCGAGTACCTCCTCGTACATATAGGTGGGATGCACCCCACCCATGATCGTAATGGCCTGGGGACAGACCTGCTTCACAATCTTAAGCGTGGTCTGGGATTGGTAAATCATGGGCGTGATCGCTGTCGCCAACACCACGTCCGGTTGATGTTGGGCAACGATCTGAGCCAGGGCATCATCCGGGATGTAATTCGTCATAGCATCGACAAACCGAACGTCGGTAAAGCCGGCAGACTTCAAGGCTCCGCCCACATAGGGCACCCAGCTAGGGGGCCAATTCCCAGCAATTTCTGCGCCCCCAGAATGATAGTTGGGTTGAATCATCAAAATTCTCATGGCAACACTCCCAGTTCTTAAAACGCAGGTATAGGTTTGAGACCCAGAACTCCCATTCAGTTCAAGCAAGCTGCCAGATCGGCATCAGGGGTGGTAATGGGCTGTAAGTTGTATTGCTCCGACAGGAGCTTGAATACATTCGGAGAAATGAACGCCGGTAAGGTCGGACCTAGCCGAATGTTTTTAATCCCCAAATGCAAGAGCGTTAGCAAAACGGCTACCGCCTTTTGTTCGTACCACGACAAAATCATGGAAAGGGGTATATCGTTGATGCCTACCTCAAAGGCATTGGCCAGTGCTACTGCAATCTGAATTGCGGAGTAGGCATCGTTGCACTGACCCACATCCATCAGGCGGGGCAGCCCGTCAATCTCTCCGAGATCTTGATCGAAGAACCGAAATTTGCCACAAGCTAGGGTCAGCACGACACAATCATCAGGCACTTTTTCGACGAACTCGGTGTAGTAGTTGCGATCGGGTTTGGCCCCATCGCAGCCCCCCACCAGAAAGAAGTGGCGGATTTTACCCTGTTTCACCGCGTCAATTACTTGATCTGCCACTCCCAAGACTGTATTACGGGCAAATCCAACTGTTACCTGCTTGGGTGGCGCATCTTCCGTAAAGCCAGGAAGTGTTAGCGCTTTCTCAATGACAGGAGTAAAATCAGGTGCGCCATCGGCGATCGCCCTCAAGTTAATCAAGCCGGGATAGCCGACTGGGCCCACGCTAAAGAGTTTATCTTCATAATAGAAATGGGTTGGCATTAAGCAGTTGGTCGTAATCACGATCGCACCAGGGAACTTGGTAAAATCCTTGGTTTGATTCTGCCAAGCAGTGCCGTAGTGACCATAGAGATGGGGGTACTGCTGTTTGAGTTTGGGATAGCCGTGGGCGGGGAGAAGTTCGCCGTGGGTGTAAACCGTAATTCCAGTGGCTGCGGTTTGCTTCAGTATGGCTTCGAGTTGTTTGATGTCATGTCCTGAAACCAGAATTGCCTTTCCTTTCCTGGGGTTAAGGGGAACAGGTGTAGGAATGGGATGTCCATAGGTACTGGTATGTCCAGCATCCAAAAGTTCCATTGCTCGTAGATTGATGGCTCCCACCTGGAGGGCAAGATTCACCCATTCCTGCAAGCCCAAGTTCTGGTTATCTAGGGCGACAAGTGTCTCATAAATGAAACGATATACCTGCTCGTCTTCCTGTCCCAGTTCGTAGGCGTGGAAGGAGTAGGAGGCAAGCCCCTTAACGCCGTATAGCACCGTGAGTTTGAGCGAGAAAATATCCACATTCGAGCCAGACTGACTGAGGAATTGGAGGGAAATCTGCTCACCCTGCTCAATCAGGCTGTCCTCAAAGTTGGGTTCCCAGTCGGAAATTTCAGCCCAAGTGATTGGATTGTCCGTAGCTTGCTGCACCTGAGCCTTGAGGTTGGCACGAAGGGCGATCGCCTGGTGGAGATACTCAACAAACCGCTTTTCGGAAAAGTTGACATTCGTCATCGTGGCAAAGATCGCTTCGCAGGTGAAGACATCCACAGTATGGGTATCAATCCCTAACTCATGAGCTTTGAGGGCAACGGTCGCCAATCCGCGCAGACAATAAATCAGCAGATCTTGGATCGCATTTACCTGGGGGCTTTTCCCACAAGCGCCAAACTGATGACACCCCTGTCCACTAGCTGTTTGTTCGCATTGTTCGCAAAACATTGGTTCTTCCCTTGTTCTATTGGTGTTAACAACTCTGTGGACGATTCATACGGACTTGGAAAACCGTTTGCTGGCTTGGGGTATGAGATAGGTATCAAACACGGAGGCAATGTTGCGAATTAGCAATCGACCAATTGGGGTCACCTCAATGCCATCGCCCCAACGTTTAATTAACCCATCGGCTTCTAAGGCATCGAGTTTGGGCAGTTCCTGGGCGAAATAGTCATTGAAATCGAGATCGAAGCCGAGATGGTATTTTGCTTCCAAATCCGCCACCGATAGTTGGAATTGACACATCAATTCCATGATTACCGTGCGCCGAATCAGGTCATCCTGGTTGAGTCGAACCCCTTTTTCGATTGGCAATTCTTCCGCATCGATCGCCCGATAAAAGTCTTTCAACCCCTTGTGGTTTTGGCAATAGACATCTTGCAACATACTGATGGAAGTCATGCCAAAGCCCAATAGATCCGATTCGGGCTTGGTGGTATAACCCTGAAAATTCCGATGGAGTTGCCCAGCTTGTTGCGCGATCGACAGTTCATCATTGGGCTTGGCAAAGTGATCCATGCCAATAAACACATAGCCATTTTGGGTGAGTTGGGCGATCGTGCTTTGCAGAATCTTCAACTTTTCGGCAGCGTCCGGTAATGCGGATTCCGGCATGCGTTTCTGAACCGGTTTGATCCAGGGAACATAGGCAAAATTAAAGACAGCAATGCGATCGGGATTTAATTGCAACGTCTTCTCTACCGTTTCCTGGAATGTTGCATGTGTCTGGAAGGGTAAGCCATAAATCAAATCTACATTCACACTTTCAAACCCTGCTTCCCGAATCCAAGCCATCACATTAGACAACATCGTTTCAGGTTGCACCCGATTGATCGCTTCCTGCACTTGAGGATTAAAGTCTTGAATGCCAAAACTAATGCGGTTGAAGCCTAATTGGCGGAGAAATAGAATATAGTCGCGATCGACATAGCTGGGATTAACTTCGATCGATATTTCGGCTGCGGCATCAAAACTAAAATAACGATTGAACTGATTCCAGAGAAACTCTACCTGAACCTGGTCAAGATAGTTCGGGGTGCCGCCCCCCCAGTGCAACTGATGTACCCGCCGATTGGCATCCACTAAACTGGCAACCTGGCGAATTTGGCGAGCGAGATAGCCTATGTAGGGTTCTGCCACCTCTTTGCGCTGGGTAATAATGGTATTGCAACCACAGAAATAACAAGGCGTTTCACAAAACGGAATATGGCAGTAGAGCGACAAGGGAGTTTGTTTATGATTGCCAACCGCGATCGCGGCTCGAAATGCGTTGAGATCGAAGTCAGTATTTAATTCTGTGGCGGGGGGGTAACTGGTGTAGCGAGGTAAAGGCTGGTTGTATTTATTCAACAATGCCGCATCAAATGCAACCGCTTGTGATAACTGTGTCATTAACTGATTTATCCTTCAGGTGTTGTTATAGATTTAGATCCCCAACCTGGTTTAGAGATGCTGGGGATCTTATTTGTGCTGCGTTATCTATGTGGCGACGGGTTCTCGTTCCGCCCCATGAGCGTGGCGTTCTGTACTGCCGGGGCGATCCTGCCGCGTCAGCATATCAAACGTATGTTCTCCGATCGCGGCCCTCACATCGGCTTCGAGTTCGTGTACGACATCACGGTTGAGGCCAAACGCAGTATTTGCTTCTGCGACGATGCGGTCGATCGTGGCGGTATCTATAGGCAGCGCATCCATCGCTTGACGATAGCGTTCTTTAAATGCCCGCCTTGCTTCCGGTGTCGAGATTTGGTCAAATTCATAGAACTCAGTGCCTTGAACCCCTGGCAAAGATAACGCCGATCGAATTACGTTCTTCAAACTTTGTCCGCCGGATAAATCGCCCATGTAGCGCGTGTAGGCATGGGCAATCAGCAGGACTGGATCTATGTCTGAGAGAGTTTGAATGCGATCGCGATATACACGACCCGCTGGCGAAGCTGTAATTTGCTCTTGCCAATTTTCACCGTAATAAAATGCTAGATCGCGAGTCAGGTTCTCAACGCGATTTAACTCTGGGAAATAGATGGCACCGACGATCGGGTGGCTGATATGGCGCTGAAAAGCTGTTTCTAGGGTGCTGTAGACAAAGTACAGATCGGCGAATAATTTTCGCAAGGGTTCCCGTTCCACAATGCCCTTCAGGAAGCATTTCATAAATGCTGTATTTTCGGCGGCGGTGTGGGATTGTTGGGTGCCTTCCCGGAGGCTTGTCGATAGATTAGTCATAGCAATATCTCCTATTTAATAGAGTTTTTGGAGGCTTCAGCATCGATCGAGGGCAGTAAATAAAGGCGCAACATTTGCCACTCAATCGCCGCAAGCCAGGGTAACTTTTGGCAAAATTGGATCGCGGCAGGGCGTTGGATACGGTCGATTTCGGCCAACTTTTGATTGGCGATCGCGCATCGCTTCAAGCAAGAACAGTTTTCTAGATGATTGGTATCTAAAATACTGGGATGGGTGTCTTCCCAGATACGTGTCGATAGATTACTCATGGCAATATCACCTAGTGGATTTCAGATCTAGAATCTTCAGCGTTAATAGAGGGCAGTAAATAAATACGCAACATCTGCCACACGATTGCAGCGAACCAGGGTAGCTTTTGCCAAAATTGGATTACGGGATGGCTCTGGTTGCTAGCGATTTCTGCCAACTTTTGATTGGCGATCGCGCATTGCTCCAACCGTGGGAAAAATTCTGGATGGTGGGTGTCTAAGATACTGGGAAACGCCTGTTTTGCGGTTTCATTGGTGTGATTAATCACCTGCATGTTGTATTCATGGGGATCGATCCCGATCGATTCATAAAATGTGCATCGCTCCAGCACCGTCAACGTATGAGTCACAAACACCGTCAGCAGGAAAAACCGTGCCCATAGCCTTGATTGCCAGGTATTCCAGAGTTTGGGTTGCGATCGCAACAACACTTTAAAGAAATCCCCATGCCGATTTTCGTCCTGACACCAACTCTCGAAGTAGCGAAATAGGGGATAAATTCGGTATTCTGGATGTTTTTCCAGATGGCGGTAGACCAGGATATAGCGCCAGTAGCCAATCTTTTCCGACAGATAAACTGTATAGATCACCCATTCCGGCGGAAAGAATGTGTAGGTGCGGTTTTTGGTTAAATTAACCAGATCTAGAGACAAACCAAAATCTGCCATCGCCTTATTCAAGAACCCAGCATGACGAGCTTCATCCCGTGCCAGCAAGTTAAAGGCTTCCGATAACAGCGGTTGGCGATCCTTCAGTTTGCGGGAGAGTTCTTTGAACAACAGAAAACCTGAAAATTCTGAGGTGCAGGAGCGCTCCAGAAAATCAATAAATGCCTGCCGTGTTTCGCCATCAATGTGTTCCCAGCATTGCTTGAACTCTTGATTGCGGACAAAATGGTAGCGGTTATAGTCGGTACGTAATTCCGTCATAATCGCTTCTAATTCCGCCTGTTGCCCAGACAGATCCATCTGCGCGACGGCATCAAAATCGGTGATGTAAAACCGAGGTGTTAAAAGAGTTTCTTGAACTGGTGCTTTAATGCCAGCCGGTAGACCAGCCGACTCTGATTTAGTAATTGAACTAACCATAGAGAGGATTGTTCAGGATTGATGACTTGTTTCACTTTCCCTGAATCTGCGATCGCCCACAAGTCACTTACCTGCGCTATCCTATAGTTACTAGAGGTAAAGCATAGAAACAAATAGGAGGCTAGAGCCATTTCTAAAGAAATATTGAAATTCTGGTTTTGCAGATCGAAAAAAGTTGCAAACATCTTAAAAGTCCAAGTCAGCTTAAGACTTAGATCGGTATTGATCGCGATCGACGCGTAGTTGTCTACCCCTGGGATATTGAGTATGAATAGAGTTTATGCTGGAAGTCAGTCACTGCTCAGAAATTAAATGTCCGATTCAGTTTGTGCTGGATTTGTTGGACAATAAGTGGTCAATTTTGGTTCTACGCGAATTGTTTGGCGGTACTCGACGTACCCATGAATTACTCGCCGCACTCGCCGGTATCAGCACCAAAACCCTGACCCAACGCCTACGAGAGTTGGAGGCTCAGGGGTTAGTCGAGCGCCATGTTTATGCCGAAATTCCGCCCCGCGTCGAATATTCCCTCACGCCCAAGGGTCGCCAAATTCAGCCGGTGATGGCAGCCCTGCATCAAGTGGGATCGCAGTGGCTGGAACGGGAGAGTTGTGTTTGTCCCCTAACATACTTGGATGCTGACCAGCCCAGTCCTATACCACAAAGCGTTGGCAAAGATCGGGCGATCGCTTCTGGTCAAGTTTCAGACCAAAAGCTATTGAGAAACTTGTGAGCTATGGCGATACAGCTACCCGCCGCTCGTTGTTTAGTGGGTAGCGCATCGACCAAGAGGTTCAGGTACTGAACTTCAAAGAGCTTTTCAGTAAATCTCTTTACTTTCGCGCTTTTACTTTGGAATTATTGCTACCTGCACCAACAGGTTCATCTCGCCGCAATCCTTCCAGTTGCTTGAGTTGTTGGGACTGTTCTTTCAATCGAATGGAGAGTCGATTGCCCACCAGTTCACATAGATCGAAGATGAACGGTTCCGCAATCTCGTAATATACGCTGACTCCTTGAGGAGTTCGGGAAACAATCCCTGCCTGAGCTAAAATTTTCAGGTGCTTCGAGACATTTGCTTGTCCCAATCCAGTTTCTTCCATGATTTCAGTAACATTCTTCGAGCCTGACTTAAGCGAACATAACACCTGCAAGCGACTGAGTTCGGATAGAACTTTGAAGTAATCGGCAACTTGAGCTAGGGCAGAAGGATGTAAGGGCATATGTTGAGAGATAAATTCCAACTATATTACTTAATCTATTATATTATCATACAGTAGTACGCCGCGCTACAGCTGACAAAGAATCATGTCTTTACGGCTTTTTACCAAAATTTTTGCCTGAATTTCATCCAGAATATGTCCAGATCGCTTTTGCGATCGCTTCATTTGAGATCAGGAAGCGTCCTAGCCCAGAAGTGTTTTGGCAGAGGCGATCGCAGTATTTACAGGTATGAAGACAACTCGCCGGACACCGATTTTGTATTCCAATGTCAACGTATAGGTTTGTTGACAGTTGTGCTTATATGACTATATTGTTATATAGCAAATCATAAAACCCTGGAATTTTATACCACTCGTTTTATTTACAATCATGACTACGATATTGGAACGTCGCAATCGCGACAGTTTATGGGATCGATTCTGTAACTGGATTACCAGCACCGACAATCGGCTGTACATTGGTTGGTTTGGGGTGCTGCTGATCCCAACTGCTCTGGTGGCAACGATCATCTTTACCGTAGCTTTTGTTGCTGCGCCTCCAGTTGATATAGACGGCATCCGCGAAGCCGTTAGCGGCTCTTTGCTCTATGGCAACAACATGATCACCGCTGCAGTTGTACCAACCTCTAACGCGATCGGGCTGCACTTCTACCCAATTTGGGAAGCTGAGTCTCTGGATGAGTGGCTCTACAATGGTGGCCCCTATCAAGTGATCGTTTTTCACTTTCTGATTGCCATCTACGCCTACATGGGTCGTCAATGGGAACTCAGTTACCGCTTGGGAATGCGTCCTTGGATTTCGGTTGCATACTCTGCGCCCGTTTCAGCCGCTACAGCTGTGCTACTGATCTATCCGATCGGACAGGGAAGCTTCTCTGATGGTCTGATGTTAGGTGTTTCGGGAACCTTCAACTTTATGATCGTGTTTACGGCAGAGCATAACGTGCTCATGCATCCTTTCCACATGCTAGGCGTAATTGGGGTATTTGGAGGAGCCTTATTTTCGGCTATGCATGGTTCGTTGGTAACATCCAGCCTGATGCGTGCAACCAGCGAAACTGAATCAATCAACTCAGGGTATAAATTCGGTCAGCAAGAAGAGACCTATAACATTGTGGCAGCCCACGGTTACTTAGGCCGTGTCTTCTTTCAATATGCCAGCTTCAATAATTCCCGTTCTCTCCACTTCGTGCTAGCAGCATGGCCCGTGATCGGTATTTGGTTTGCTTCCTTGGGGATCAGCACCATGTCCTTTAACCTGAATGGATTTAACTTTAACCAGTCCATTAGCGACCATCAGGGACGCACAATTCCCACTTGGGCTGATGTACTCAACCGAGCGAATATAGGAATTGAAGTGATGCACGAACGCAACGCCCATAATTTCCCACTCGATCTGGCTTTTGGTGAAGCTCAACCGATCACGCTAGTTGCTCCCGCGATCGCTTAGCAAAACTTGTTAAACTTTGTCGGTCTGTCTTGATTTCGGTGATAAGCGCTCTTTAGGGGGCGCTTTTTGGGCTATACGTGTTAACAATTCGTGCGCGTGGAGCCAGATGCGACTGTGTTAGCACCATTCTACTTTAATCCATTCATTGCAGATTTAAGAGAGCTAACGAGAATATCAATTTGCTCGGCAGTATGAGTTGCCATCAATGTGAGGCGAATTCGAGCAGTTGGCACAGTGGGAGGTCGAATTGCAGGTACAAAGATACCTTGTTGTTTGAGATAGGCAGCTATTTGGAGAGTTTGCTCAGTATCACCTACTTTAATCGCCACAATTTGGGAAGCGTTGCTAAAGGTCTCCATTTCAGAGTTACTAAGAGCTACTTGGAGAATTTCTAAATTTTGCCATAACCGCTGTCGTCGCTGCGGTTCGGTTTGGACAATCCTTACGGCTGCTAAGGCGGCAGCGGTATCGGCGGGTGAGAGACCAGTGGTGTAAATCCAACTTGCAGCACGGTTGCGGAGAAAATCAATTAATGCGGCTGAGCCTCCCACATATCCACCCAAACTCCCTAAAGCTTTACTTAGAGTACCTACCTGAATTAACGGCTGACTAATCCCCAAAGCACTTGTTACACCTGCACCGCGATCGCCAAATACACCCGTGGCATGGGCCTCATCCACAAGTACCATGCACTCATAGCGATTTGCTAAATCCATAATTTCTCGTAACGGGCAGATATCACCATCCATGCTAAACACTGTATCGGTGGTAATCAGGCAACGGCGGTATTGATGGCGGTGAGTCTCTAATAGTTGAGCCAGACTTTGGACATTAGCATGGGCGTAGACCATTACCTTTGCCCCACTGAGAATGGCACCATTTTTGAGGCAGGAATGGTTATAGGTATCTTGGAGAACTAAATCGCGATCGCCAACCACCGTCGCGATCGCGCCCAAATTTGCCAGATAGCCAGAGCTAAATACCAATGCTGCTTCGGTTTGTTTGAGTGCGGCGATCGCCGTTTCTAGCTCTTGATGCAGTTCTAAATGCCCTGAAACAAGCCGAGACCCTGTTGCTCCTGTGCCATAGGTTTGCGTTGCGGCGATCGCCGCGTTAATTAGGCGTGGATCGCCTGCTAAGCCCAAATAGTTATTGCTGGCAAACATCAGCATATTTTGCCCATGCATTTTGACCGTTGTGCCTGCTCGCGTCGAGATTGCTTGGGGCGATCGATACCAATTTGCCTGGTGCACTACCTGTAAAGCGCGATCGATCCAGTCATAGGGCTGCGCCATAGTTTTTGACTGTTAAGAGTTGAGAAACAGATACTAATTTATGTTAAGTTCACAACGGTGCAATTTATTTTGCATCGCCAAGTGCTTGACAGAGATTTTAGTTGCTGTGGTGGCGCTAAGAAATTAAAGTCTCGTGGGGAGCAGCAACAGACAATCATATACAGGTTTTTGGCATCATGAAGCAAGCAAGGGTAACTTTTGCTAAGAGCATTGGATTTAAAAAAGAACTAAATCGAAGGGTTGAACATTACTTCCAATCAAATCAGATTAAGCCCCGCGATAATTGGCAAATGTATCTGAAGACGCTGATCATTTTTGTTTGGGTAATTTCAGCATGGACATTCACAGTATTTGCACCTGTGTCCTTAGGAATTAGAGCGATCGGTTGCATGGTCTTAGGCTTAGGACTTGGGGCTGTAGGGATGAGTATCGGCCATGATGCCAATCATGGGGGATATTCCAGTAGCCATCGTGTGAATCGAATTATCGGTTTAACCTATGATGTAATTGGCCTATCTAGTTATCTCTGGCGGTTTCGCCATAATTTCCTACATCACACCTATACGAATATGTTGGGGCATGATGTGGAAATTCATGGTGACGGGCTGGTACGCATGACACCGACTATAGAACATAAATGGTATCACCAATTCCAACATCTGTTTATTTGGTTTATCTATCCAGTAATTCCGTTTTACTGGTCATATGGTGATATTAAAAAGGGATTGATTGAGCGTAAATACCACGAACATAAGATTCCCAAGCTCTCCACCTTAGACACAGTGACGCTGGTCGGATTGAAGTTATTAGGACTTGCGTGGTTAATTGGTGTGCCAATCTATGTGGGCTTTTCTCCCCTAGTGGCAATTTTAGGTTATGCCATTACCTATATGACCTACGGGCTTGTGATTTGTGTAATCTTTATGTTGGCCCATGTTTTAGAGCCAGCAGAGTTTATCGAACCCGATCCTATATCCAATGACATTAGTGATGAATGGGCAATTCTCCAGGTTAAAACCACAGTCGATTTTGCTCCCAAAAATCCTATTCTCAACTGGTATGTTGGTGGTCTTAACTATCAAGTCATCCACCATCTATTCCCCCATGTTTGCCACATCCATTATCCTCAGTTAGCACCAATCGTAGCGGATGTTTGCCAGGAATTTGGCGTTAAATATAACGTTTATGACACTTTCGGTAGTGCGCTTGCCGCTAACTATAATTGGCTAAAAGTTATGGGTCAAAAGTGACATCCTCCCGACGTTGACCTGAGTACAGGTACAACGCGGGCATCCAAGAATCACTTCTTGGTTTTCCTGGTTGTTCCCTTACGGGATTTCGACACTTGCCTAGATTGAGTTAGCTCAACCCCCGGTAGACCGTCTGCACAGGCAGTTTCCATTCCCGTGTGTCCCACGGTACTAATCAGGGCTATGCCCCTATTTCTGATTACCTGACCACTAGCCACATCTCTGTCCGTCGTGTATCCACATTCGGGACAATGATGTACTCGAACTGTCAGGGCTTTCTTGACAGTCGCACCACACTCAGGACATTCCTGACTTGTGCCTCGACTATTCACTTCACCAAAGAATTTACCCAGTTTCCAGCACACATATTTAGTAATGCTGCGAAACTGCCCAAATCCACCATCAAGCATGTGTTTTCCTAGAAAACCCTTTGCCATGATTGTGAAATCCAGATCTTCCATGAAGATCATATCGGCAGATTCACACAAAGCATGAGCCTGTTTAAAGTGAAAGTCTTTGCGGGTGTTGTCAATTGCGTGATGCATTCGAGCTACCTTGATCCGTTGTTTCTCGTAATTTTTAGATCGTTTTTGTTTTCTACTCAGTCTACGTTGCAGCAATTTCAGCTTGCTTTGCATCTGTTTAAAAAACTTAGGCGGTTTTATGAGCGCACCATCACTGCTAGCTAGAAACTTTTCCAAGCCTACATCAACACCAATGGGATGACCATGTGGCATTGCATCTGGTACGTTAACATCGCACTGAATGTTGATACTGGCATACCAGATATCAGCTTTCTTGAGGATACGTACTTGCTTGACCGCAAACCCCTCTGGAATTGGGCGATGCAAGTTAATCGGAATCAAGCCAATCTTGGGTAGTAAGATACTGTTCCCTGTTACAGGTGATTCCCTGAACTGGGGGAACAACAAGGATTTAATTTGCCCATACTTCTTAAATCGAGGAAACCCAAACCCTCTTTTCTGAAAGTTTTCCCATGCCTTATGAAGTTGCTTAATTATTTGCTGCAAAACCTGGGAAGGCACTTCCCCCAATCTGGAAAAGACTTTCTTGGCTTTAGGCAAAGCGTTGAGCTGATTCACTTCGCTTGGGAATGGCGTATCCGCAGGAATGATATATTCTTGCGTTAAAGAGCATCTGTCAACCAAACACTTACGGCTATTGCACCAATCTTTTATCTCTCGCAAAGCATAGTTATATGCCATACGACAAGTCTCCATCCACTCAGACAGAATTTCCTGTTGGGTGGTATCGGGATAAATGCGATAGCGGTAGTTCATCGTTAACATGAATCAGATTGTAGTACATTTACTGCGACTTCGGCATACAGTAAATGCTTGCTTCATCCCCGTCGAGGGGAATCAACAAGCGGCGAGACGACCTGTTACCCGTCGCTCAATGGAGTACCATTAGAGCGCGGGTCTTATGTTCTCGCGCTCTTATCAGATAAACAGACCAAAAGCGCAGCGGAAAGCATCCCTTACGGAATCGCCCAATTGGTACAACTAGAAATCATCCTCCTGTCATCCCTGATGGGTGAAGTACAAGGTGTTTACTGCAGGCTATATTACTTAACATACAAGGCAACAAACAGGTACAGGACAACGGGGGAACATGGGGGGCAGCCAAGGGGGGATGATAACACTCGCTTTTACAGCGAGTGTTATGCTTTTATAAAGCATTATTAAGATTGCCGTGCTGTAGGAGATATAATCTCTCTAGATACTTAATCTAGGCGGGGTGAGGAATAATTTAGATTACTTATTCTCACTTTAATACCATTCCCAGGGACATGATTTCCATGATTTTTGTCACGGTAGGTACAGAGCAATATCCTTTTAATGCCTTACTTGATTGGATAGACATATTAATCCACTATGGCATTATTAGTGAGGAAGTTGTGATTCAGTATGGCTCGTCAACCAGGCTTCCCGATCGCGTCAAAGTATATAAATTCCTGCCAGAAAAACAATTTACAGAAGAGATCGAACGCGCTAGTGCTGTCATTGCCCATTGCGGCGAGGGGACGGCTTTGTTGCTTGAAGATTTGGACAAGCCCTATATACTCGTACCAAGAACCCATCGTTTTCACGAACATGTTGACGATCATCAACTGGAAATGGCAGAGGATTTAGAGAACCAGGGGGTTCTCATTGCCAGATCGCCTGCAGATCTGGTTAAATTCATGAAATTAATTACCATTCCCCATAGTTCTCCTAGCTTTGGTGAGGACGCTCCATTGTGTAAGTATTTGAGCGATCGCTATCCCAGTCAAAACTACAGCAAAATCATGTTGGTATGTTCGTCCGGTGGCCATTTCAAAGCTTTGCAAGGATTGAGTCAATATTGGCAACAGTTTGCTACACGAGATTGGATCACATTTCAGACAGGTACTACCAAAGCTGAACTGAAAGACGAAAAAGCTTATTGGGCATATAGTCCCACCAATCGTAATTTGCCTAATTTGGTTCGGAATTTACTGTTGGCATTTAGGGTATTACGTAAAGAGCGCCCCACTATTGTACTTTCAACGGGAGCAGGGGTAGCTGTCCCATTTTTGGTAGTAGCTAAATACTTATGTAAAAGCCAAGTGATCTTTGTGGAGTCAAAGACCCGCATTCGAGATTTGAGCCTTTCCGCACGACTATTGCGCTCTTTGAAGGCATTAGACTTACTGATCGTGCGTGGTTCGGAAATCGCAGAACGATATCCTGAAGCAGTATATATTCCTACAAGCCACGATGCTGAATCACTGAAGTCTAGCTTACATGATGTTCAAATTACCATTTTTAATGACACGGTTTTAATCAGCACGCCCAATAACATCTCTAACACTGAAGCACGCAGATTAAAGGAAGATTTTAGACAGTTGTGCCAAGATGGAGAAAATTTCCGCAAAATTATTATTGATATGTCTAATACTGAGTTTATGGATAGCTCAGGTATCGGCGCATTGATATCTTGCTTGCAAGTCTTGCGCCAAACAGATCTGCAATTAGGGAAGCCAGAACCAACTGAACTGGCCCTTTGGAGTGTCAATCCACAGGTTTTATCAATCCTGAAGATGGCCAAACTTGAGAATATTTTTAATATTGAATCTACCACTCGCAACAACCGTTTACCGAGTAGAAAAGATGCACGATCGCAAAATCCGCCTCATCGTGTTGCCACAATTCTGCATCGCATCTATCAATCGCTCATTGGTATTCCCGTCTTATGTGCAATCGCCTATTTAATGTATTTTCTTTATCCCGCGATCGAGCTAGATCCGGCATTGCCAGTGCATCCATCCGTTCGCAGTTTCCCAAAGCGCCTCATCGATATCATTGGCTCCTTAATTGGATTAACAGTAACTTCAATTTTGTTTATACCAATAGCGATCGTCATTAAACTAGATAGTAAAGGTCCAGTTTTATTCAAGCAAAAGCGTGCGGGACTGATGAGTAAGCCATTTGATATCTGGAAGTTTCGCTCAATGGTGAAAAATGCAGAAATCCTCAAACAAACAGTTACTAACCAGATCTCTGATTTGTCCGCAGATTCATTAGAGGGTAAATCGACCAATGGTGATGGCGGAAAATTCTTTAAGAATAGTAGCGATCCTAGGATTACCAAAGTGGGACGGATTCTGCGTAAAACCAGCGTGGATGAATTTCCCCAATTTTGGAATGTCCTAATGGGAGATATGAGCCTTGTGGGGACAAGACCGCCTACCTTTGGTGAAGTAGGGCAGTATGAGCTAGAGAATGAGTATACGGACGAAAAAATGACAGAATGGAGTCGTCTTGATGTGAAACCTGGATTGAGTGGAGTCTGGCAAGTAAATGGAAGATCTAGCGTCAAAAGTTTTGAAGAGGTAATGGGATTTGACTTGGAGTACAAGCAGAAATGGAGCTTTACATACGATATCTGGTTAATCTTCAAAACTATAATGGTGTTGTTTGATCGCAAAAATCGCGCCGTATGACCAACGTTTTTTCAGGCTTACATCCTAATTTTTTAGGTATTTATGGCAAAGTTGTGCCCACAAAAACCGATCGCACTAAAAAAAAGCGACCGCAAAATGAAAATGTTTTCACATTTTCAAGGTTAAGTGAGAGGATGGGAAATTCTGCTGGAAAAAACTGGTTTAGACCGAATCTAGCCCTAATTTACACAATTAAATTGTTGTTAGCGTTTACGATCGCACTCATTTCACTAGAGACGCTTTCGCAAAAGCCCTTGGCAGCACTACCTCTATCCCCAGGTGATCGCATCAGGTTACTCATCCCAGAAGGCGAGTTATTTAGCGGTGTATTTGAAGTCAATCTCGACGGCAAGATTCAAATTCCCTATCTCGATCCACTCCCCGTCAAAGGCTTGGAAATAGAACAAGTAAAACAAGAAATTTATACAGTCCTGGTCGATCGCAAATTTTTCCGACCCCAGTTTCTGCAAGTAAGCGTTAACATCCTGCAATGGGCGCCCATTCAGGTGAGCGTAGCCGGTGCCACCTTTCAACCCGGGCGCATCTCCATCAACAACCGGACGGCAGAAGAGCGCGCGCTCCAACAAAACCAGACATCCGGAGACAATCCTCCAGACAGATATCTCACCGCCGCCATTCGATCCGCTGGCGGTATTACACCCCAGGCAAATATCAAGGAGGTTCGCTTGATTAGAAACGGACAGGAGCGGGTCATCGATTTGTCAGGCGTGTTTACGGGGGAGGCTGTAGAAGACGTGCCGCTGATTGCCGGCGATCGTGTCGTCGTACCTGAGTTATCCCAGCAGCAAAACAGCCTGGTACGACCTTCCCAAATTACACCGCCAGGGATTCGCGTATTCTTGTCTAACTTAACCGTTCCCGCCACCAGCAATGCCAGTTCATCGCTCAAATCCGATGGTTCTAACTTTCCCTATGGCGCGCGCTTCTCGCAAGCGGTGATATCGGCAAACTGTTTGGGAGGAACGACACTGACGAATGCCGCGCGTCGAGCCGTTTTAGTCCGAACCGATCGCCAAACAGGAGAGACCAAAGTGTTCGATCGCGCCGTTGAAGATCTTGTCCGCAATTCCACGGACGATACGAACAACCCCTTTCTCATGCCCGAAGATGGCGTTGGCTGCTACGATTCAACCGTTACAGAAGTTAGAGATGTCGTTCGCGCCATTACGGATGTTATCTTTACTCCCTTTAATTTGCTATTTAGGACTAAATGATGAATGACGCCATATCAAGTCCTGAGGATTCCATCGATACACCTGTAGCGTCAAAACCCAGGTTCTGGAGGTACGCGAGATACTTTGCCCTCGGCCTAGCTGCGAATGCAGCCCTTTGGGGTTTGACTTTAACCTATCTTAAACTTGCCAAACCAGTCTATACGAGCGACTGGGCGATTATTTTGCCGGGGGCAGGCGCAGGAGTTAGCGTGAATTTGCCCGAAATCGGTCAAGCCAGTTCCTCTACCAGTTCGCCCTTTGGTAGTGCCTCCATGGATCCCAGGGCAAACTATCAATTTCTCGTTACCAATGAGGCAGTTCTGGCGGATGCTGCGGCCAGCCTGAATATTCCTCTCAAACAACTTGGCAAACCTAAGATCAAACTCGTCGACAACACTTCGATTATGGAATTTGAGGTGACGGGGCCTACGGCCAAGGACGCTCAAATGCGATCGCGCGCGATTTACGATGCCCTTCAGAACAAACTCGATCGACTGCGACTGGAAGAAGTATCCAAACGAGAGCGGGGCATTCAAGGAACGTTAATATCCGCTCAGGAGAAGTTAAAACTGGCACAAAAGAAGCTCTCGGAGTATAAAGCTTTCTCCGGACTCAGTTCCAGCGACCAGGTAAGGGAGTTGTCCAGCAATATCGAGCAATTGCGCAAGCAAAAGGCTGAAAGCTACGCACAGGTAAGACAAACAACCAATCGCTTAGCTCAGTTATCCTCCGATCTGGGGCTGACGGTATCGGAAGCAGCAAATGCCTTTCTCCTCCAGGCCGATCAATTGTTTCAACAAAATTTAAAAGACTACAGCGAATCTAGCGCGGCACTCGTCGTCTTAAAAGCCAAGTGGGGAGAAAACCATCCTTTAGTCGTGAAAGAATCCGCCAGGCAAGAAGCGGCTCGTTCTGCCCTGCTCGATCGAGCCAGCGCTCTTTTAGGGCACAAGGTCAGTCAATCTATCCTGCAACGTCTCAGCGTTAAGACTGAAACTGGCTCCAGTCGAGAAAGCCTGTTTCGCGATTTAGTTGCCGTGCAATCGGAACAAAAAGGGGCATCAGCGCAAAACGAAGCCCTCGGCGACCAGATTACCGAATTAGAAGCTCGCCTTAAAATGCTCGTGCAAAAACAAACCAAACTGGACAACCTGCAACGGGATGTTCAAATCGCCGAAGCCGTATTTGCTTCGACGCTAGCAAAGTTAGATCTGGGTAAGTCCGATATTTTTATTTCTTATCCAGTTACGCAATTAATAGCCGAACCAACTTTGCCAGATGAAAAAACATCGCCTAAGCCTTCCATCGTATTTGTAGGTGCTGGCGTTGCCTCGCTATTCATAACCACGGGTCTGGTCATGCTCTGGTGGCGAAAAGAGACAGCTATGTATATCAAAGATAAAATTGGCAAGTCTAAGCCAGCCCTAAATAACCTTGCCGAGTCATGAAGACAGTTATAAAGCCACAAAACTTTGCTGAAAAGGCGATCTGGATTTCCATTATCTGGACTTTTGGGTTTTATGCCATTGGTGGATTGTATATCCTCGGAGCAGTTTTAGCCTGGGTTTTGTTCGGTCATCTTTGCGTCAAGCTATGGAAGCAAAACGACGAAACTCCACCAGAAGAGATGATTACGATTCCTTGGGGAGTTTGGATTTGGGTTGTGAGTATGCTGGTCATGCAAGTAGCTCTGGTGATGGGACATCTCGATTTTGATCTCGGTTTGGGAGAAATCATTAAATCCACGATTGGTTGGGCGAAGGGGTGGGCATTACTAGCGCTGTATCCTTTGATCGGATGCCTGAACATTAGACCGGAGCTAATGTATCGTGCTGCTTCTCGAATCTGTACCTTTACACTAGCAATTTCAATACCCTTTGTTCTAGCTTTTTCTCTACATCTGCCCCAGAAGCTTTACGTCTCACCACTAAGAGCTGTAGGCGGTCCTGGTCCAGACTTTTTTGAAGTGATGCTGTACGAAATTGACCCAGGTGAGCACAAACCCAGATGGCGTTTATTTACACCCTGGGCACCTGCGTTGGGATTTGTTGCCAATATCTATTTCTTTATGGTTTTGCGGGATAGCGATCGCAAACTCCGCTGGATGGGCATAGCAGGTTGCCTGGTGATGTGTCAGATTTCAGCATCGCGGTTGGCATTGATCGCCATGCCTGCAGTGTGGTTGCTGACTTTATTGCTGTCTAAACTCAGCCGTCCCCTGACACTTATTGGCTTAGGAATTGCTAGTTTTATTGGTAGCATCACGCTGAATGAAATTTTAGAAGCAGTAGAATCTTTTTCGGAAAAATTTACAGCAGCACGGAAGGACTCTTCTAGGGTGCGTGCGGCACTGGGACGCATTGCTCGCTACCGGTGGGAAAAAGAGGCTCCAATTTGGGGACATGGGGTCGTGGAAAAAGGACCTCACCTTGTCGAACACATGCCGATCGGTTCGCACCACAGTTGGTTTGGGCTGCTCTACGTCAAAGGTCTAGTTGGTTACTTCGCTCTCGCTGTGCCGATGACTTGGAGTTTTGTCGATCTCACAGCTAAAGCCCAAAAGAGCGAATCTGCTAAGGTGGGCTTAAGCATGGTTTTAGTCTTGCTTTTTTATACATTTGGCGAAAACCTGGAAATTCTTGCCTATCTTTTCTGGCCCGGTCTGGTCATGATGGGAATAGGATTTAATGCTAAAGATAAGGTGGAGGAAAATCAACCATTGCACCTACCGCAAACGCGGGAATTCGCCGAAACTTAAATATGAAGTGAGATATAAAGATCGATGCGCAAACCTAAAATTCTACATTTGCTTGACGATCGCCGCGTTGGCGGCATAAGCAGGACGCTAGGCCCCAAGATCAGCTCCCAATTAAGGGACAAATTTGACTTTATTGCAGCTCCAACCCAAATGAGCGAACCGGCCCTACGCAGGCTCAAACCCGATATCACAATTCTTCACGATCCCTGTACCTGGAGAAACCTCCCGCTATTATGCCGCATTACTCCATGTACCAAGTTGATCGTACACGATCACCACTATTCTCGTAGTTTCGAGCAGTATAACGTTCCTTCCAAAATGCGATTTCGCTTGATGCTGCGGCTAGCCTACGGTACTGCCAACCGCGTTGTCGCGGTTTCCCATGCTCAAGGTGAATGGATGAGGGAGCATCGACTTGTAGAGCCTCACAAATTATCGGTAATTCGACAGTCACCACCGATCGCTGAATTTCTGGACATTCCTGCAAAACAGCGTGCTCTCCCTGTAATCTTGGCAGCCTACGGTCGATTCAGCCAACAAAAAGGGTTTGATATCCTGCTGCGGGCAATGCAGCTAGTCCCATCCCATGAAGTCCAACTCCTCCTAGGTGGCTATGGCTCCGATGAAGCAATGCTGAGGCAGTTGGCACAGGGCACGGAGAATATCCGTTTTGTAGGGAAGATCGATGATGTTCCAGCTTTTCTTGCTACTTGCGATGTTGTACTTATTCCTTCTCGGTGGGAGCCTTGGGGCAATGTTTGTTTGGAGGCAAAGGCAGCAGGCAAACCTGTAATTGTATGCGGCGTGGACGGCCTGGTCGAGCAGGTGGAAGAATGCGGTCTAGTCGTACCGCCTGAAGATCCACAGGCACTCGCACAAGCGATCGCGCAAATTTGCGATCTCCCTGCTGAAACTCTGACTAGATGGGGGCAAAACGGTCGAAGAGCGGTGCGATCATCTGGAGACAAGTACCTGGAAGAATGGGAAGCCCTGCTTTGGGAAGTTTTGTCAAAACCAAATTAGCCCAAATACTGTTAAAAAGCCCACGATACGAGAAAGGAACTGGCAATGTAGGTAAAAGCTTCGATGAATCCTACACCTAGGTTTGGTGTTTCTTGACGGGCAATTTCATCAGAGATTTTAACCCCTGGTACGAGAATCAAATCTGCGAGCCAGCGAATAAAAGCTAACAGAATTAAGCCGAAGCATAAAGCTAGCCCATAGAGTGTGAAGCTAGTGCCCCAGTTCTCAAATTCTGGGATGAAGGCGTTACGAGTGACATTAGCAACAGCAACGATCGCACCGGCAAAGGCAATACCGGCAGCAGGATTGTTGCGTTTTGCGATCTCGCCATAGACATCGTAGGCGGCAATGCGAGGATAAACCAGGCTAACTAGTACGAGCACACCTAGCCCCAACACCCAACAGACTAAGCCCACGAATAGGTTGCCACTGTCACCACCAAGGGCACTGGTCAGGATTAATCCATTGCCAATATGACAACCTGCTTCTAAGGCAGCCGCACCGACATTATGCTCTTCACGGATTTCTCTAGCACAGTCACATCGTCGCAGGATTGCCCAATCGCAGATCCAAGCTCCTGCGAGCATCAGCAAAATCGTAAATGTGCCGTAACTGGCTAAATTGAACAGCGTGTCTTGCCAGGAGGAAATAGTTCTCGTGAGCACCCCACCAATGGCGATCGCAATGCCCAAGTAATAACCCACCAAAGCGATCGCGACGGCAGGATTATCGCGCACAAAAAGCTGGAGATTCAGGTTCATGCGCCGAAATAGCTTTTGGTAAGCGAACTGTCCCACCCAAAATAGGGCAAAGCCCAAGAGCAGTTCCATCACTATCAGAGGAATGCGATCGATCTCTTGCCAAATTCTGTCCATACGCTAGAGCTTCTCTAGTAGTCCTATGATTGTATCGGCTAAGCGATCGTAGAAGAAATAGTCGTGAGCACCAATTGTTTTGGCGATCGCACCACCAAACTGACCCTTGAAACGGGAGAACTGGAAATAGGCATGGTTAGGATCGGTGCTGAAACCGTAGAAATCATAGATCTTGCAGTCTCTAGCTTTAGCGCGTTGCATCGCTGCCCAGTGCAGGGCATAGCTTGCCATCACATGGGGATGCTTTTCGCTACGTCCGCCGTAGAGATAAGTGCAGCGATCACCCCAATAAACCACCAGGATCGCCACTAATGAATCTCCTTGCCAACGAGCAAAGCCAATCTCTGCCATGTCGGCATGAAATAAAGTTTGGCAGAGGTTAATAAAAAAGCCAAAGGGTTCGCCAAAAAAGTTTTTCCGTTCCACAGTTTCCCAAAACAGATCGTAAAACAACGCGATCGCAGCATCATCTTGCCGAAACTCCACAGTCACGCCATAGCGCCAACTCAGGCGCAGGTTATAGCGACCCTTGGGTTTCATGTCCGCTAGCATTGCGGTTGGGGTGGGTTGCAGGTCGATCAGCAGTGTTTCCGCAGGCATGAGATCGGCAGGCGATCGCACAAAATCCGCAGGCAACCAAAAGGGCTTCTGTGACCACAAAGGCTCAATTCGTAAGGCGATGATGCTTGAGTTTATTCCTAAAGATGAGGATACGCTATATTCTCGCGCTAACTGCTCCGCGACTTCTAATAATAAAGGCATTCCTAACTCCGCCCACTCTGGCAAGAAAATTGGCCCCCCAGTTGCCAATAATATGTTCGATCCCACAGGATGGGGATAGAGAGAGAAAATACAACCACCGACTAGGTCTTTAGGATATTGGATTTCTGACTTGCTCTGAAAGCTGTTGGCTGAGATCTTGCTGCTAAATAACCCATAACGAAAAGTTTTATAACCTTGTAATTCTTTGAAATCTGCCCAAGCCCATGACTGCATGAAACAGTTATGGTTATTCTCTTTGACAAGGGTGTCCCAAGCTTTGCGATCGAGATCGGATAATAGTTCTAGCTGTAGGTTCACAATGTTGTTGATGTGCTTAGCATGGGAATTAATTGGAATCCGAATTTGAGGTCAAATTAGACAACCAAACAAATCCGATAATTGTCATCATCATTCCTGTCAATCCCCAACTCCAGAAACCATCACCACCATCACCGCTACTATAGTAGCCGGAACCTTTGGCAAATACAGAATCGGGTGCAACAAGGTTAGCCACTAACATCGTGACTGTGAGTGCAATCAACAACTTGGTTGAAGTAGAAGGCTGGGACTGTTCGGAACTGATGCGATCGAGTTCGGCACGATCGCTCTCCTTGGTATCCCCAGGCTGAAGATGCGCTAATAACTGCTTCAAATCTGCCATCACCTGTGGCGGCAGGTCTTTCCCGCGTGCGATCGTGCGATCGATCAAACGTGGCAAGTTGATTTGAGCTAGGAGTTGCGGCACGGAACCCAACCATGCTGCGGTCATCTTGGGAGTATGGGAGGAATGCTGAACGGGCAGTAATTTCTCAAAATCGGGATGAGACTTCTGCATTTGCTCTAACCATAATTTGGCTACAGATTCTAACTGGAGGGGATCGGCTACGAGCGATCGCATCCAAGCTTGATTCATTTGTTCTACTTCCTGCACTTCATCCAATTCTAGGAAATCTATGCTTCCCTGCTCTGCTTGTGCTGGATGGCCTTCTGCATCAACTGGATGAGGATTGAGCAGATAGTAAAGTAATTGCGGCGATTGTAGGCTGTGAATGCTGACTGGGAAACGTCGCGCCGCAATCGCTTCTGGAAAGCTGAATGCGGATAGGAGAGCATCGAGAGTGAGCGATCGCAAACCATGGGGCAAAGGGATGCTGGTCAGTTCTTCCTTAGTAATGGTGCGATCGGTGGCAGCTAGCAAGAAGCCCCAATCGCCATAACCATGCTGATGGAAAGAAGGAATGCGAACTTGCATCGGTTTTGTCATCAATCCCGCACTCCAAAGCGTTTGATACAAACACCAAAAGCCTAAGGTATTGAGATCGGGAGAGACAGCATTCTCTGCTACGATACCTTGGGGATAAAGGACGCGGCGCACGAGTTGAAACCATTCTTGGCTGTGTATGCGGGTTTCTTCGGTGGATGTAGGATAGGTAAAGTCGCAGATCGCGACATGATAGCGATCGCTAGGGTCAAACTTCTTTTCAGCTAGATTGGCTAAAAAGGAAAAGGCATCTTGGATATGAATATTAACTTTGGCATGGGTCAAACTATTGTGGTTAAAGGAAGCAAAAACAGTTTTACCGAGTTCTATTACTTCAGGATTGTAGTCTACTAAATCGATGTGACTCACTTCTGGGAATCGCAGCACATCCCTTGCCGCCAGACCATCACCACCACCGCAAATCAAAACACGAAGTCCTTCGTTTAGAGAGTTTTTGAGATGAGTTTCTTGAGAATTAGTAGAGGATAAAAACCGCTTGACTGCCAGAGCGATCGCCGGAACAACTAAACATTCATGATAGATCTGTTCGTCTTCAGTATGGAATTGCAATTCGCCATTGATATAGAAGGCTAGCCCGTTGACGCAATGTTCGATAAATAATGAAGCTGGCATTGCCTACCAACCTCCAAACATCATAAGTAAAATGCCAACAATAATTAGCCCCACAGCCATGAAGATCTGCACTGTCTTCATCTCTAATTGCTGCTTCTGCTGATTTTGATTGTCAAAACTAAGGTTATGAGAAGAACTAGTGAGGTTCAATCTCGTTACTTCTGAAAACTCTTGCGGATCAACTTTTTTGGTGGAATAGAAATGGAGATCGCCATCTTCCCATGCCTCGATCGCTAAATTCCATAAGTGGTCTCGATCCCAATAATCCCAAGTGGTGCGCGAAGCTTTCCCCTCGTCACTGTTATACGTACCATCTGTTTGCGACTCAAAATAGTAATCTCTGCCCAAAGTGCGTAAATGGGGATAGGGCTGTTCTCCCTCACGGATCACTCGCCACATCGTAAACTTCAGGTTGTCGTTCAGATTTTCCGTAGATACGCGATCGCCGCTAATTTCCTCAGACAGATACCAGTTTACCAACGTGTCTGGGTTATCTGGATCGACTTCTCGCAATAGGTAATAGGTTCTAGCATCCGTAGTTTTGAGCAACCATTCTGCGGTAGCATAGCCGTTGTCATCGTTGTAGGTGCTGTAGTCTGTGACTTGCCACTGCACGCCCCCGTAGTTAACGCGATCGCCAGCTCGTAACCTCTGTAGTTCGGCTTGAGTAAATACACTGGGCATAGAAATAAACTACTGGTTGGTTTGCTAAACTCCTTAGAACAATATATGCGATCGCGCTCATAATTCATAGCCTGTTAAAGCCTTCAGACATCCTCTCGTTTATCAACTAACTGGCGATGCGCTCTGGGTATTTGATATCTCCAACCAATCAGTCTCTTGGAATACAACTTTTAATGGTGTAAAATCAGCAAGGGTAAAGTTTTTCTAAGGTGACTGAAATAATCGGAGCGATCGGCAGATATACTAGCGATCTAGACGGCCACAGGGTTTGCTGGCAATGTAGTAATTTATGAAAGTTAAAATACTGAACTTACTTAGCGACGAGAACCTGGGGGGAGTCAAGACAAGTCTGGGCAGTCTGATGACTTCGCGGCTGGAAGACCGGTTTGATTTTGCGATCGCATCCTTGCGGCAGGCAAAAGCGAGCTTGCGCGACTGGCGACCAGATATCGTTATCGTCCACGATGCTTGTTCCTGGAGGATATTGCCCCATTTACTCGCCCTCAAGTTTTTTAAGGGGAAGACCAAACTCGTCATTCAAGATCACCACTACTCCGCTACCTTCGAGCAGCTAAAAGTTCCTTCTCCAGCCAGGTTCCGCCTCATGTTACGGTTGTGCCACTGGTGCGTCGATCGCACGCTGCTAGTCTCCCATGCCCAGGCTGAATGGATGACAAAACACAAATTAGTAAGACCGCAGAAATTAACCGTCATTCAACAAAGTCTGAACTGCGATCGCTTTCTGGTGATTCCCCTCAAACCCATATGGAAACCTTTAACTTTCGCTGCCTACGGACGTTTTGACGAACAAAAGGGATTCGACATTCTGTTGCGAGCCGTGCGTTTAATGCCCCATGTCGACTTCCATTTGAAGATCGCTGGCTACGGCCCCGACGAAGCAGCATTGCAACGATTAGCAGAGGGCAATCTCAAAGTTCAGTTTGTTGGCAAAGTGACGGACGTGCCTGCATTTCTCTCTGGTTGCGATGCTGTCATTATTCCTTCTCGCTGGGAACCCTGGGGCAATGTCTGTTTAGAGGCAAAGGCAGCGGGCAAACCCGTAATTGTCAGTGCCGTCGATGGCTTAGTCGAGCAGGTGCAGAACTGTGGCTTGCTTGTCCCCCCTGAAGATCCGCAGGCTCTGGCACAGGCGATCGCGCATGTTTGCGGGATGTCTCCAGAGGATCTGAGCACTTGGGGAAAAGGGGGAAGGGAATCGGTCAGAGATGCTTGGGACGAACACTTAACCGCATGGGAGGCTTTTCTGTGTCAGCTATTAGCAACTTAATTAACACTGTCAAGCAAAAACTAGCCAGTCGCTTCCTGCGAAATCTGGGTTGGTTGGGCTTATCGGAGCTGTTCATTCGCATCTCGCGGTTAGCCGCCACCGTCGTGCTGGCGCGGCTACTCACGAAATACGACTACGGCCTGGCAGCACTGGTGCTGACGACAAACGAGTTTATCAACGTATTTACCCAGAACGGCATTTGGGACAAGCTGATTCAGGCTGACGAAAAAGATCTGAAACAACTATCTCAAACAGCATACTGTCTCAACTGGATAATCTGCGGCTCCCTATTTATAACCCAGTGTCTCATTTCTGTTCCCGTCGCCTGGTTCTACAATGACAACCAGATTATTTTGCCCATTTGCGTTATGGCATTGGTTTATCTAATCATTCCACTATCGCTCGTGCAAGCTTCTCTGTCGCAACGGGAAAACCGCCTGCACGTGATGGCTCTGGCAAATGGGTTGCAGGTTTCCATCGATAATATTTTGACGATCATTCTGGCATTTTTGGGACTGGGGATGTGGTCGATCGTATTGCCTAAGGTGCTGGTCGCGCCCATCTGGGTAATCGTGCATTATTTCAACAACCCCTGGCGACCGTCCAAGGAATTTACGCTGGTTAAATGGCAAGAAATCGTTCGATTTGGACGCAGTGTCCTTGGAATTAAAATGATGAATACCTTAAGGTATAACCTCGATTACCTGATCGCGGGAAAATTTCTGGGCGTGGGAGCTTTGGGAATTTATTACTTTGCCTTCAATGCCGGCTTGGGCATCAGTATGAGCGCGATCAATGCCGTGGATTCCGCTCTGTTCCCCCACCTGTGTGCTGCCCGCTCCGATCCAGCCCAATTTAGAGAACGCTACTTCAGCAGTCTGAAAACAATCGCCTGGATTGTCTTACCCCTCGTGCTTTTACAATCTAGCCTCGCTCCCTTCTACGTTCCCATCATCTTCGGCGAAAAGTGGCTCGCTGCAATTCCCATCTTGATCTTGATTTGTCTCTCTGCCATCCCCCGTCCTTTTGCCAACGCTGCTTCCAGAGCTTTGTGGGCATTAAATAAACCGAACTGGGATCTCAGATGGAATATCTTTTTTACAGTATTCTTTGCGATCGCCTTACTCATCGGTGTGAATTGGGGCATCATCGGCGTAGCGGCAGCCGTACTTCTGTCCCATTGCATCGCCTTACCTATGTATGCCATCTGGGTAACTCAAAATATCTCAAAAATTATGGTCAAACAAGCCCAGGTGGAGCAATAGGAAGATCTCTGTAAGGGCAGGTTGAGTAGAGGAGAACTGGTATAACTATCGAATCTTATGAATGCAATTGTCTTCGCAGTTAGAAACTTAATGGGGATTGCGCGATTGCCAAAAGCATTGCAAGAGGCTGGATTTAAGGTTGCGGTGCTGTGTCCGTGCCAGAGTCTCATTAGTAAAACTCGCTATATCGATCGCCTGTTTTTCCTGAGATCGACAAAGCAAAATATTCGCTTCCTGGGGTCTGTAACTCAAGATCTAGTGCGGGCAATAACTGCTTCCTCCGCCAGACTAGTGATTCCCGGCGACGAGCGTGCCGTCTACATCCTGCATTACATTGCAAGACAGGCTCAGATCGGCAAGGCAACTTCCATTCCGAGGGATGTGCTAGCGGCGATCAAATTCTCATTGTGCGATCCCGCTTTTTTTGAAACAACTAACAACAAGAATGCAACCCAGCAGCTTGCCATCGAATTAGGCGTCAAAGTTCCGATGCAGCGAGCTGTTGAAACTGACATGGA
Source organism: Rhizobium sp. Q54 (assembly GCA_943367755.1). Lineage (GTDB taxonomy): Bacteria > Cyanobacteriota > Cyanobacteriia > Pseudanabaenales > Pseudanabaenaceae > PCC-6802. The sequence goes on from CALRKB020000001.1 coordinate 164,324, forward strand.
CGCTCTGAATTTTGCTGCTCAAATCGGATATCCCGTCGTTCTCAAAAAAGGGATTGGCGAAGCCGGACTGGGCGTCAAGGTTTGTCGAAACGAGCGGGAACTGGTCGAGTATTTACACCTGCCGCTATTTGCCAAACCCAGTCGTTTTAAGCAGTTCGTACGGCGATTGTTGGGACGAGACACCGTTTGGATTCCCAATAGTGCCGCCCTAGCAGTGCAGCAGTTTGTCAGGGGCACTCCTGCGATCTATAATGTAGCGGCGATCGCCGGTCGGATTTTAGCTGGCTTTGCTGGCATCAAGGAAGGTGTAAATCCAACGGGTCAGACAACGCGGATTCGTTTCGTCGAACACCCAGAGATGGCAGCCGTAGCTTCCAGTTTCGTGGAGCGCACGAAGTATACCGGTTTTGCCGATTTGGAATTCATCATCAATTCAGAGAGCAATGCGCCTTTATTCTTGGAATGCAATCCCCGCCCGACCCCAATATCGCCTCTTGGGAAGATTGTGGGAATCGATCTCTGCCAAGCTTTCATGGCAGGCTTAACGGGTACTCCTTACGTTTCAGCTCCCTCTTTGGATGGCGATCGCGTCATTACGCTGTTCCCGCAGGAATGGCTTCGCGACCCGCAGAGTCCCTACTTGAAAGGTATCGACCACGACGTACCCTGGGACGATCCCGAACTCGTTCGCGCTTATTTGCTAAATCGCCCTTAAGCACGGCATTCTGGCTCGGGAGAGAACTTAAGAACTGGATTACTTTTATATTTAGAAATCTTTGACATTCCCGCAAAGCATTCTATTATGGATAGGAATGTTAACTAGCTGACATCTGGATATGCAGTCTCCCAATAGCTATAGTACTTTGCCACTTGTTTCAGCGATCGTTCCTGCTTATAACGCTGCTAGATTCATTGCTGCAACGCTGGAATCAGTTCTATCGCAAACCTATCCGAACATCGAAGTCATTGTGGTCGATGATGGCTCTAAGGACGAGACTCCCGAGATCGTCAGGCAGTTTGCGGCAAAGGATAGTCGAGTCGCATTAATTCAACAAGCCAATGCCGGCGTTGCGGCCGCCCGTAACTGCGCCATTCAAAACGCTAAAGGCGAATTTATTGCGGCTATCGATGCCGACGATATTTGGTATCCGCAAAAGATCGAGAAGCAAGTGCAATGTATACTTCAGGCCGGTCCTGAAGTGGGATTGGTTTATACCTGGTCGGCACACATTGATGAAGAAGGCGCTTTCACGGGTGGTTTGAATGCAGGCGATCGCGAAGGCAGCATCCTCACGGATCTGGTCTATCGGGATTTTATCGGCAACGGTAGCGTCCCTCTCATTCGACGCACTTGTGTAGAGCAAATTGGCGGCTATAACAAGTCTTTGCGCGATCGCGGCGCTCAGGGTTGCGAAGACTGGGATATTGCCCTACGCGTTGCCGAACGCTACGAGTTTCGAGTTGTGCCAGAGATTCTCGTCGGCTACCGTCAGGCGTTTGGCAGCATGTCCAGTCTGGGTACGGTCATGGAACAGTCTTACCATTTAACCGTGGAGTATATCAAACGCAATCATCCCAAGATACCCGAAATTATTTATCGGTGGTCTCAAGCAGAATTCTATTACTATCTCGCCCAGGGAGCCAGGCAAGGGGGCAACCAGTGGCGAGCACTAACTTGTATCCTCAAAGCGGCGAAGCTAGATCCCGAAACAATCCTGAAGCGACGTTTATTCTACAGGAGCCTTCTCGCTATACTCCTGAGCCTGCCATTTCAGGCAATCGCCGCTTCCCTCTGGACGCCTAAGTCCTGGTATCAATTTAGGAAGAAAGCTCCTCTCAAGCGAAACGTAACATCCGTAGAGGAACTAACCGCAAAAGCGCGATTGGAATGGCCTGCATGGTGGGGAGTTTATGAAAGACGTTTGGCAGAATTGAACGATCTTCGAACTTCTAGTGAGTCGTTAAGAGCGGGGATAACAGAGGTGAAGCAATGAGCGACCCAGTTCCAATGATATCCGTGGTAATGCCAGCCTACAATGCCTCTAGGTATGTCGGTCAGGCGATTGAATCAGTTCTAAAACAAACATTTACGGATTTCGAGCTGTTAATTATTGACGATGGCTCTACAGATGGCACGCTAATAGTCGCAAATCAATACGCCCTGCGCGATCGCCGCATCAAAGTTCTCGCACAAGCCAATCAAGGGGTATCGGCTACGCGCAATCGCGGTGTCCGGGTGGCAAAGGGACAGTTTATTGCTTTTCTCGATGCCGACGATCTCTGGTTACCCGATAAGTTAGCCGCGCATATCGAGCATTTCCATGCCAATCCCAATTTAGCCGTAAGTTTCAGCCGCGTTGAATTCGTCAGCCCGGACGGAGAACCGACAGGACAAATCTCTACTTCCCGCCTCGTCAATCTCAAACCCGAGGATTTCCTCTACGAAAATCCCACCACGACGATGTCTAATCCGGTCGCGCGCGCTGAGGTGTTCGCCCAGGTAGGAGGCTTCGCAGAGGATATGAGCTATTCTGAGGATCTCGAATGGTTGTTTCGCGTCATGAGTCACAGGCGACAGCCACCGTGGCAAATCGAAGGGATCGATCTCGTCTCGATCTACTATCGCGCCAGTCCTTCAGGACTCTCAGCCTCGCTTTATCGTATGGAATCCGGTTGGGATTTACTGATCGCTAAAGCCAGAGAGTACGCACCTGATTTAATAAAACAGCATTATGCTCTTGCTAGGGCTGTGCATTTACGCTACTTAGCGCGACGGGCTTTTCGCCTGAATTTGCCGCCCAAAGTCGGTTTAGACTTTATCAACCGCTCGATCGGTTCGGACTGGCGTATTTTTTTGCGAGAACCTCGCCGTACTTTACTGACGTTATTGGCAACCTATGGGCGATATTTGCTTAGTTTATTTAAAGGAAGGTAGCGATCGATCGAGATTCTCTCACGAAGTGTTGAAGTAATTTATAGATTTTGAGAGTTTACTATGCCAAAAGTTTCTGTGATTATTCCGGTCTATAACGTTGAGAAGTATATTGCCGAAACAATTGGCTCAGTCTTGGCTCAAACTTTTACCGATTTTGAAGTGATTGTAATTGATGACGAATCGAAAGATCGCAGCATTGCCATCTGCGAAAATATTGGCGATCCGAGGATAAAAATCGTGCGGCAACAGAATAGAGGACTAGCCGGAGCCAGGAATACAGGCATTCGTCACGCGCAAGGAGAATATTTAGCTTTCTTAGACTCCGACGATGCCTGGCGGTCGCAAAAACTAGAGAAGCATGTGCAGCACTTGGGAACGAATCCCTCCGTCGGCGTAAGTTTTAGCTGCTCGGAATTTATGGACGATGACAGCCAGCCTCTCGGCTATTACCAAATTCCCAAGCTAACAGGCATTACACCCGAACTCGTACTTTGCCGTAATCCAATTAGCAACGGTTCCGTTCCCGTTATTCGTCGAGAAGTGTTCCAGGAAATCGAGTTCCCTGCAAATTACTACGGTACGGAAGAGAAGTTCTACTTTGATGATCGCTTCCGCCAGTCCGAAGATATCGAGTGCTGGATTCGCATTGCTCTCACCACAAAGTGGCAGCTTGAAGGCATCCCCGATGTTCTCACGCTATATCGCGTCAACTCTGGTGGTCTGTCTGCCAATATGCTCAAGCAGTTGGAGGCTTGGGAAAAGGTGATTGAGAAAACTCGCACCTATGCTCCCCAATTTATCACCAGGTGGGGCAATCTCGCCAAAGCTTACCAACTTCGCTACCTAGCGCGACGAGCTGTGCGCAACAAAGACGGGCGATCGGCGGTGGATTTAATCCATCGTGCTCTGGCAACCCATTGGCAAATTATCCTAAAAGAGCCAGCACGGACAATCTTGACTTTACTCGCAGCCTATACGATCCGATTCTTACCGCGATCTATTTATAACCGCATAGAGGAAATCGCCATGAAAATAACGGGTGATCGCCAAAAAAGCAAGATTTTCTAAATGGAGGATTGCACTAGCAGCTAAAGCCTCCCACTAAAGTGGTTAGTTTTGGACTAGCGTGCTGGGACAATACATGGGACTAGCGCAGCGATCGCTAATCCTCAATAGCTATACTGCTAAGTCCCACAGATTCCTGCTTATAAACCTTTGCTAGTCACTAACTAGCGCTATTCTGAGGCTCAATTTCTTCAACCTTATTGAGCTTGACGGCGTAATATCCTATCGTTGTAGCAACTGTAAAACCAGTCAAAAATAATGCCACTAAAATCCCACCTCCAGGACTTGTAATACCAATCTGTCCCAAGATACCCTTCCCGGTTAATACCTCACTTACCAATGCAGCAGCAAAGCCAATCATTGCCATGCGACCGTTCCAGGTTTCTGCAAAATTGCCAAAGCCAAATATCCCACCGCCAGATGGATTAACATTGAGATTGTTTAGATTAATTTTGTTGGTGGTCATAAAGTTACTTGCATGTTTTTTCTAAGCGCAAAACAATTATGTCAAGTTTTGTTAATTTATGTAAATCTGCCGTAAGAGATAAGCCAAAACTAATCGCAGCTATACTCTTGGCAAAAGATAATCGAGATCGAGGGAGAAGCTTATGAACTAAATCTCGGCAGTCCCCACCCTCAGCTTGCAGGGTGGGGAAGGATAGCGGGTCAGGCGTAGTCTTACGGAGCCTGACAAACTAATGTTCAGGCTTACTTTGACTTTGTATGTATTGCTTAAGAATCTCAATCGGCGCACCACCAGTAGAAGCAGCATAATAGGAGCCTGACCAAAAGACAGGTTTTGAGTAGTAAAACTTTGCCACATGTTCGGGAAACTCTTTACGAACCATCCTACTTGTTGAGGCTTTTAGAGATCCAACCACAGCAGATATTGAGTTTTTGGGGTGGAAGTCTACCAACAGATGTACATGGTCAGGCTCTCCAGAAAACTCTAGTAGTTCGCAATCCATCGTTTTACAAACCTGTAAAAACATAGCTTCCAGTCTTTCGAGAATTGCGGCATTGATAACTTTGCGCCTATATCTAGTCACAAAAACAAAGTGCAGCTTTACACTAAAAACTGAGTGAGAACCTTTTCTAATAATGCTTGCCACCAACCATACCTGTGATGATATAATCAATTTATGCTAACACGCCGCACAACATTTAGGCTCTACCCCAAACCCGCTCAAGAGGTTCAACTCTTTGAGTGGAGAAGGTTGCACGCATATTTGTATAACAGCGCAGTAGCAGACAGAAAAGCCAGCTATAAGAAGTTGGGACAATCGATTGATTACTACGATCAGCAGAACAGGCTTCCAGCTTTCAAGGAAACCTGGCAAGAGTATAAGCCGCTTGGCTCTCATGCCTTGCAAGCAACCCTAAAACGGGTTGACCTTGCATTTCAGCGATTCTTTAAAGGGTTGGGAGGTTATCCACGATTTCAGGCTATCCGCAACTATTCAGGATGGACATATCCATGCTCATCGGGATGGAAAACTCATACTTCAGGCGACAACGGTTATCTAGAATTGTCTAATCTAGGGCAGATTCAGATGCGCGGTAAAGCCCGAACATGGGGTATTCCGACTACTTGCACAATTGTCTATCGAAATGGCAAATGGTACGCCTCGATCACGGTTCAATGTGCGCCAGTAAGAAAGACTGGCACGGGTGCAATAGGACTTGACTTTGGTTGTCTGACTGCTGTTGCCATGAGTGACAGCACAATGATAGAGAATCCCAGATTTCTGGGTAGCACTCAAGCCAAGATCCGCAAGGTGTCGAAACAAAAACGCAGGAAACAAGCACCAAGCTTCAAGAAGAAAATCAAAGCTTCAAAGCGTTGGAAGAAAGTACAGAAGAGGGTTTCTGCACTCCAGCGTAAAGTAGCAAATCAAAGACAAGACTGGGTACATAAGCAAGCAGCAGAGATCGTAAGCCGTAATAGCCTCGTTGCCACCGAAAAGCTTAGTATTCAGAATATGACCCGCAAAACCAAGAAGGGTAAGAGTAAACGTCAAAAGACTGGGCTTAATCGTTCAATCCTTGATGTCGGAATAGGCATGTTTAGAAAAGCACTAGAATACAAACTTGCAGAAGCAGGCGGTGTATTTATCGAAGTGCCTGCGCAGAAGGTAAAGCCTTCTCAAACTTGCCCTATGTGTGGTCATCAACAGAAAAAGGAACTTAGTGAGCGTGTCCATAACTGTTCTAACTGTGGTTACATGGCAGACAGAGATGTAGCCGCAGCACAAGTTATGCTCAATTGGGCAAAGGGGTTAGGAACTAGCCTCTCAAACGTCGATGGGCGTAGCTCTACTTCTAGCCCCAGTATTAAAAGTACTGGAGGTTTTAAGCAACTATCTCAAACGAAGCGTCAAAAACTTTTGGCTGTGAGCGAAGCGGAAACTCTCCGCCGCAAGCTGAGCGGAGAGTAGTTCATCCGTATCAATAACTACAGCGTAAGCGATCGCGAAATTCTGACAGCTTGCATGATTATTTCGATAATCTTGGTAGTATGTAGCTGTTTACCTGCAGACTAGCCGGAAATTAAGTTGACAGTCCAACGAGCTCGCCCCAAAGTAATTTATCTCCTAGTAGCTACTATAGCGACGTCGATCTCTATAGTAGGCATGTTTTGGCAAGATTCACGCCTAATCCTGATCGGTTCTGGGATTACCTTGCTGATTGCCTTACCCATACTTATACCAGCAATTTTTTATGCCTTAGCGCATTCACCACTGGGCAAGCACTGGGATGTTACTCTATCAGCTTTACTAAGTGGTACTGTTCTACTAGTTTTGGCGCATTTTACCGAAGCAGACCACGCATTTTGGATTTGGTTTAACTCCCTCCGATGGGATGCACTCGGCGCAGTTGGACAGATCCTAATTGCGATTTTGGCAGTATGGGTAGCATGGCGACAGAATCAGATTTCGGAAACCCTGACTGGTCAACAGAACGCGATCACGCAGCAACAAACCATTGATGCTTATTTTCAGGGAATTTCCGATTTAGTACTTGACGATCAAGGACAAATGGAAGACTGGCCCCTGGAACGCGCGATCGCCCAAGGACGCACTGCCGCTTTAGTAGGAGGCAGCGATCCAGAAGGAAGAGCCAAAATAATCCGATTCCTCTCTACTGCTAATTTGCTGACACCGTTAAAGCGAGATGGGCTGCTCGGTCGTGCCATCCTAGATGGTTCTGGTGGTTACGTAGTCGATTTAGACAGAGGTGTCCGCGTCGTCAATTTGGGCACAATGCTAGCCGGAAAAGATATTAGCAAAACAGACCTGCGCTGGGTGGATCTCAGTGGTGCCAACTTGATTAAAGCTAACCTGAGTGGCTGTAACCTAACGGGGGCAAACCTGAGTGGTACGATTTTAGCCAAGGTAAAGCTTAGAGAGGCTGACTTTAGTAAGGTAAGGTTATTTTATGGTGATATCTCAACAGCTTCGCCACGCGATCGCCTTACTCTCCCAAACTTTGACACGGGCGAGCATACGGGAGCAGTCGTAGAGGAAGCTGACCTATGGGATGCGATCGATCTCTCAGAGGAAAACCGTCGCTATCTTTGTATGTGGGGCGGCAACAAGACCAGAAAGACAATCCCTGGTGGTTGTGATGGTATCCCCAATCGATTGGGAAGATGAACTATGAAATCTCGCATTACAGCCTGTGTTCTGTTGCTGTGCGGACAGTTGCCCGTAATGGCTATCTATGCCCAAAACCTACCACCAGTTGAAGATACCCCTGATGAAGTGCTGCGGACAGAAATTTATACCGAGGCGAGATCTCCAGTTGATGGCAAACTGCTGACAGCGGCTGAATATTTGGAATTAAAAGAGGATCTAACCGCGATAAATATTCCGCCTGAATCACAGGTTTCCCCTAAAGTAGCGGAGGTGATTCGCCTTTTAAAACTGCGTGCATTCCTGAAGCGGATTTTGCCGTTTTTCTAGTAGATACTAATTGTGCACCTAAACCCTTGTCAGCCAAACAAATCCAATTGCGTTGGGACAGGCTCGATCGCTTGCCAAGGGAGAACTGGTACAGGTACACCGCGCTCTTCCAGTAAATGCTGAAAATAGTACGCGTTATGTGGCGATCGCTCCTCCTGCGGGCAATGCACAAAAAAATAAATACTGATACCCTGTGCTAGCCATACCGCTACCTGCTCAGCCCATGCTGCCAGATAAGTGTGGTTAAAATCGCGATCAGGGTGACTAATATAGCGAATCAGGCTAAATTTGCTCGTCACGCTCAAATGTAATGGCAATTTCGGCTTGCGACGTTGCGAGTGTAGTTGTGGATCGTCGGTTGAGTCATATGAGTTATATGAGTCATAAACTGGCCGAGAATCGAGCAGTACACGTCCGATGCCCAATCGCTTCAACAATCGCTCTAGCGTGCTGGCATGCGGTTCAACGAACCAATTGGGATGCCTTACTTCAAGTGCCAGGGGCACAACATCCTGCGGCCACGCTGCCAAAAAGCCTTCCAGGTCATCAATTAAATTTGACCCATAACTGGGAGGTAGTTGGGCAAACATGGGCCCGAGGCGATCGCCTAACTCTGCCATCGATGCTAAAAAACTTTTTGCCCCAGGAATTGCCGGAACGAGTAGACCAGTATGGGTAAGTTGCTTGGGTAGCTTTAAACAAAACTTAAACCCTGAGGGCGTTTCCGCACGCCATCTAGCTACAGCAGCACGATCTGGGGGAACATAGAAAGTAGTATTACCTTCCACTGCTGTAAACCGGTGGCTATAAAGACCTAAAAATTCTGATGGCTTGCTTCTGGGTGGGTAGAAATCTCCAACCCAACCCTTGTAAGCCCAAACCGCACAACCGAGCGAGAAATCCACAAGTTTAAAGTTGCATTTAACCCTTAACCTTTGCCAACAACTGCTTGATTGCATTCAGAAGTTCGTCAGGATTGTAGGGTTTAGTAATATAAGCATCTGCCCCCTGCTTCAGCCCCCAATATTTATCAAACTCCTCACTTTTGGTCGTACACATGATCACAGGAATACTTTGAGCTTTGGGATCGCTTTTCAGCCAACGGCAGAGTTCATAGCCATTCTTGTTTGGCATGACAACATCGGTAACGACCAGATCGGGAAGACTGACCTTAACTTTCTCAATGGCATCTGCACCATCAAACGCTTCGACGACCGCCAGGCCTTGCTGCTTGAGGTGCTCGCATACCATCTCCCTAATCATGGCACTGTCATCAACAATCATGATTGTGGTCATAGATATATATCCACCTGTTTCCTTCGTAATAAGCTTTGACGGGTTAGTTTAGCCTGTGTTTTAGATAAATTCTCGTATGTATCGACCATTCCTCTCAAAAAAACTGGTTCTTTGATTTTGGGTTTGACACCTTTGAAAATCTTTGTGCAGGCTAATCACCTAACTATGTTACCCCAGCCCAGAATAAATACTACAGTAACTCTAGGATTTGTTTAAAAATATACCCAACTCCTGAGTATGTAACGATCTGTTCTGGACAAGCAGGCGATCGCGATCCGTTACAGTAGATGCATGTCGATCATCACAGTTGAAAACCTGAGCAAAGTTTACCCTGTAGCCGTTAAGGAAGCAGGGATTTCCGGCACGCTGAGACATTTTTGGCAGCGTAACTATCGCTCTATTGTGGCAGTGCAAGATGTTTCTTTTCAGATTGCCCCAGGCGAAATCGTTGGCTTTCTTGGCCCCAATGGTGCTGGTAAAACCACTACCTTAAAAATGCTGACCGGCTTAATTCACCCATCGACTGGTCGGGTGCGAGTAGCAGGTCATATCCCATTCCGGCGCGAATCCAGCTTCTTGCAAAAGATTACCCTAGTAATGGGGCAAAAGCAGCAATTAATCTGGGATTTGCCAGCAATGGACTCGCTGAAAATTAATGCCGCAGTTTACGACATCCCGGATAAAGTATTTCAGTCCAGGTTAAGTGAATTAACCGAAATGCTGGCACTGGGAGATAAGCTTAAGCAACCTGTCCGCAAACTATCCCTAGGCGAGCGGATGAAGGCAGAACTTCTAGCCGCGCTGTTGCATCAACCACAGGTGCTTTTTATGGATGAGCCAACCCTAGGATTGGACGTGAATGCTCAAGCAGCAGTGCGGGAATTTTTGCGGCAGTACAACCAGCAATATGGGGCAACGATCATTCTCACCAGCCACTATATGGCAGATATTACGGCTCTCTGCGAGCGAGTGCTGCTGATTTACGAAGGAGGACTGATCTATGACGGTAACTTAGACGATCTACTGGCAAAATTCTCTCCCTATCGCGAAGTGAGAGTAGAGCTAGCGCATCCAATGTCTATCGCCGAAACACAGCTCATAGAATCGTTACAATCCTATAGCGACTTCACAGAAATAGATGGTCAGTTTGTCCGGTTTTTAGTCCAGCGCGATGCATTGACTAAGACCGTTTCGCGCATTCTGGCTGAGCAACAGGTAATCGATCTAACCGTTAGCGATCCGCCGATTGAGGAGATCGTTGGCAAAGTTTTCCGCTCTGGCAATGTTGATTTCAAAACTTCAAAATAGGCAACGATAGAGGTAATGATTTTTGAGTGGGATGTGCTGCCTATGGGCGGCACATCCCGTCAAGCGTTATCTCACATCAACACTTTCCACTAGCTTGGATTGGGGATTGTAATTGAGCATGACGCGATAGCTGCCGTCAAGGTTAGCTAGGTCAAAAGCAGCCTGCCCTTGTCCATTGAGAAAGGGACGGTAACCGGCAAAACGTAGTTGACTGACGACTTGCTCTATGCGTCGCCCCACAAACTGCCGCTCAATCCGCTCTTTCAGCAGAGAAGCCTGGGGATTGCTAGGGTTACTGCTATCTTCCCCAATCCGTCGCACCACAACAGAGGAAGCCACGTCGTTGAAATTGCTCAAGTTGTGGCGACCTGGTCTTAAAACAAGCGAATTCCCTCCCTGGTTGTAATTCTCAAATAGGGTGATTTCATAGCCTTTAGGCACAATTACACTAGAAAGGCGGTTATCAAAGTAACGGGGAAAAGCAAAGTAGCCAGTCTTATCAACGACAATGCGATCGCCTCTGTAGTTCATATCATCGTAAAACTGGACTTCGCGGCGACCAGGGATAGGTTCATTGCCAGGATTGCTAACTTCATCAGCATTTCTGACCACCATTGATGAAACGATGTCATTAAAATCGCTCAGATTATGTCTTCCTGCTCTCAAAACGATCGATCTTCCACCGCGATCGTAATGTTCGTACAGGGTAACTTCGTAACCTTTAGGCACAACTACACTAGAAAGGCGATTGTCGAAGTAACGGGGAAAGGCGTAGTAGCCAGTCTTATCAACTATGATGCGATCGCCTCGATAGTTAAGGTCATCATATAGCTGCACTTCTTTTTGACTGGGAGTGCTAGGAGTGCCAGGAGTGGGTTCCCCTACTCGCTCAAACAAAACAGAGGACACAGTATCGTTAAATCTACTGATATTATGTCGTCCAGCCCCTAGCTTAATGGAGCGACCTGCCTGATTGTAGTCTTCGTAGAGAGTGACTTCGTATCCCTCGGGGACGATCAGACTAGAAACCCGATCGTTAAAGTAGCTGGGCATCGGATAGTAACCCAAATTATCCACCTTTAAGCGTTGCCCACCAAAGTCATAATCTTGGAAAAACTCAACCCCCGGCTTGCCGCTATTAACAGGATCTCCATTTACCCGTTTAATCACGAGAGACGAAACAACATCATTAAAGCCTCTAATATTGTGACGTCCGGCCCCGAGATTAACGGCGCGACCTGCCTGATTGCGGTCTTCGTAGAGGGTGACTGTGTAGCCAGAAGGAATAACAAGGCTAGAAACTTGGTCGTTAAAATTGTTGGGCAAAGCATAGTATCCAGGACTGTCTAGTCTTAATACCTCACCACTGAAGTTGTAATCTTTGTATAGCTCAACTGCTGCTTCTTGGGCGCGGGCAGGAAGCGCACTAGCAACAGTTACCCCCGTCAAGGCTGTTAAAACAGCCATCAGAAATTTCTTAGTCATACTTTATATAACCAGGGTCGATTTTGTATATGCAATCATCAAATGCTATAGCGTTCGCAAATAGTCCAATGACTACCTCATTAGTTGGGTATTGCTAACGCGGATATCCGTGTTGGTGTAACCTATAGCGTAGTGACGCATATGCAGATATTTCAGTTCCTTGGAGGTTTAGGGGGAAGCAAAATTTTAGCCAAAACTCAATGAGTCCGGCAGGAGGCTGCCGGACTCATGTCCAAGTTATTAACACTAAATCACTTACTAGGGTTTATCAAGATTTGTGCCGTCGCTAACTGAATAACGCGATCGCTGCCAAACAAAACCTGAGTAGTTTGTCTCCTTGAGCAGAGCAGGCCACAAATACCTCTCTGTCATTAACCTGGAAATGGGATGAAAACTTGGTCAAATATATTGCGTTTTTATGATCTCGTAAAGCGTGTAAACTGCAATACCCATTTTCCACCCACTACCCCCGAAACTAACCTTCCAGAATCCTTAGAGAAGCAGAAGATAGTTCGTCCGACGACTAAGACAGAAAGTAGCAGAGATTCTTCTCATTGCGATCTAACACAACTGGCTTCGGGAGGAGGCACTACCCGATGGAGCCAAGCTTTATTCAAGTGCCTTGCATATAACAATATGCAAGTTGTCTGGGAAATTCAAGTGGCTTACACATATATTTACACTTATCGACTCTGTTACTCAGCTTTTTTGTGCCACCGGTCATATATACTGAAGCTTGGATAGCTGAACTCGCTGCAATTTCTACATCGCAGCTAAAATTTTGGACGGCTGTGCTACTATGTGGCAATAAAGATTTATTCGGTCGATTGATTTGTAATTATGCTATTTGCAGACTATCTCCGAATCAAATTCTCTTGTAACTGTGATTCTGGAGATACTCATGTCTATTTACGTTGGTAACTTGTCCTACGAAGTTACCCAAGAAGATCTTAGCGAAATTTTTGCGGATTATGGTGCGGTAAAGCGCGTACAAGTGCCGACCGATCGGGAAACTGGCAAAATGCGCGGTTTCGCCTTTGTAGAAATGTCATCTGATGCCGAAGAAGAAGCAGCGATCGCTGCTCTTGATGGCGCTGAATGGATGGGACGCGCTCTCAAGGTGAATAAGGCCAAACCCCGCGAAGATAAAGGTGGTTCCTTTGGTGGTGCCAGACGCTCTAGCCCTAGCGGAGATCGCTTTTCTAAGCGCTACTAAGCCGCAAAATTTTCATGCTTCAACGACCAGCCTGAAAGTTCAAACAAAAAATCTTAGTGCAGCCACTCTGTCTGCGCTTTTTTGCTTCAAAATTGTATTTGCCCGTATTGGCTTGTGACTTACTTAAAATTTATGAGGATGATGGGATGACCCAGGTAATTGTTGGCGATCATGAAGGGATTGAATCAGCATTACGACGTTTTAAGCGTCAGGTGGTGAAGGCTGGAATTTTCCTTGATATGAAAAAGCATCGCTACTTTGAGACAACAACGGAAAAGCGTAAGCGCAAAGCGATCGAGAAGCGCAGACAGCAGAAACGCATTTATCGGAAGTAACTGCGTGGTGTATCTATAATACTCACCACTTCTTTGATAAAGTGTGGGTCGCGTCCGTATGTAGGCGCGGCCTGCTTTTTGGTTTTCACAAAGGGCGATTCCTAAAGAAATGAGGACATGCTGTGCCATGCGCAGCATGTCCTCACCAAAAAATCATTACCTATAAAGGCACTACTAATTGTTGCTAGGTAAGTTTTGGGGAATTGATAGCGGCTTAGCCGGTGCAGGGGCTTGTTGCTGCGTGGTAGGCTTTGCCGCAATGCCTGGTTGTGGAATCCAGCCTGCACTTAGCGCCACAGTTAAGCCGAGGAATAATACGGTTAGAGTCCAGGTTAGGCGATTTAAGGTTGTCTCTGCACTTTTAGTGCTAGAAAATAGCTGCGCTTGTCCTCCAATGCCACCCAAACCATCTCCTTTGGGACTATGCAGCAAAATTAGAAGTACAAGTACGGCGGCAATTACTGCCCAGGCTATTTTGAACCAGGTAAACATGTTTGGAACCAATTTCGAGATATTACTACCTAATAGCTTATCCCATTGTTTCAAGAATTATCCCGCAACCAAATCCAAGGATGATCTACCTCTGCCCATGCACCACCTGAGAAGCGATCGCAACGGGAGCGATTAGGTGCAGAGACAAGATCCAAAAATTTCTCGACATGGGCAAAAGGAACGCTGTGAGCAAGATAGTGTTGCAGAAACTGGCGCACGATCCGACGTTGTAATGCTTGGGGTTGCTGCCGCAGATCGAGACGATTAATTCTGGGTAAGGTTTGTGGCTGCCAAGTTCTAGTTGCTTGTTGCTCAAGATACATCACATCGGCATGCAAAAGTTCGGCGGTTTGAGCCAGTGCTTGTTCTACCTGGGGGTTAAAATGTTGACAGATGTAAGGAATTAATTCCTGGCGAATGCGGTTGCGTTGATAATCAAGGCTTTCATTCGTACTATCAAACCAAATGGGTAGGTCTAATTCGTGGCAGTACTCTAGCGTCTGACTGCGACTGATCGCAAGTAGCGGCCTCACCAGGGAGAGATTTGCACCTAGAGACCGCTGCCAGTAAAGCGATTGGAGACCGTCGGCTCCGCTACCTCGCATCAGATTGTATAGAAGCGTCTCGGCGCGATCGCTCTGAGTATGACCAGTGGCGATAACCTGGCATTGAGCTTCGATCGCCATCTCCTCAAACATCGCATAGCGCCAATGGCGCGCTTCTGCTTCGGTTTTGGGTGGTGTGCTTGCGGTACGCAAGTAGAAGGGTAAACCCCAGATATCTGCTAATTGTCGGACATGCTCGGCATTATCGGTTGAATCAGTGCGCCATTGGTGATCGCAATGGGCGATCGCAAGATACCACTGCCATTTTGGTTGTAAAACCTGCAATAACTTTGTCAGGCAGAGCGAATCCTGGCCGCCTGATACCGCCACTAAAATACTTGTACCACACGGCAGAAAGTGGGGATCTGACTGCAACAGCTTATTTAGCTTTGCCCGCAAAAGTTTGCTAATCATCTAACTAAATCATATTGGCAGATTGGTAGATTCGATATCTTCAGTTGCACAATCCCACTCCTCAGCATCGACCAACTGACTAAATGGATTACTACTTAGCAAACCAACTCTAGTAGCCCATTCACAGCAAATATTGATCTGAGTGAGGATATGCTTGGCATCGCTTGGTTGTGTCACGCAGATGTACCGCTGAATCTCGATCGCATCACCTGGCTTTTTTGAGGGAAGACTCTCTAGATAGGTGCGAAACCGTTGAGAGTCATTGATCAATGACGTTGATTCGATAATGCCGGAGAGGACGCGTCTAGTTGTCTCAGGTGTCCAGTTAACAGTTGCGTTACTGGCAGATGAAGTTCCTGGCTCTGGGGCAACATCAGAGGAACTGAGCACATATTTATGAAAGCGGTTATATTTCTTGAGGGTGCCGGGAGTTTCAATTTGCTTACTTCTAAACTCAGTATACTTATCCCATAGACTATCCAACATGAGTTCATTTTTACCTGCTTTTGCAGCCTTGGGGCTATGATATCTTGCCAAACTAGAATCGAATCTACCAGCTTTAATATCCAAAGCAATCAATTTAGCCTTATCTTCTGCTATTTCTCTGTTTTCAGGTAGATCTGGTAGGCCAATCGCTAGGCAATACCGCTCACCAGCTACACGAAAACGCAGTCTTAATCTACCTTTAAAAGATTCAACTACTACAGTACCTTTAGTGGCTTTTTTATGAGGTGACGAAACGCTAGGCATAATTTAGCTTATTGTTTTTAAACACAAGCTAAATGTACCCAAATCTAGTGAATTCCATTCGTGTCGCGCCAGGATATTTGGTATAACTGGCCAAGCCATATCGCTTAGTAACACAGCAATCTATTTAGTTTGTTATAGTTATAGAGATTTTTCCAAGAAAAAAACGTCGGGACAATCCCCCGTGGTTGCCACGATTGGTTGAGGGCAGGCACACACCATCCACTGCCCCTAAAGGTATTGGTGCATTTTTCGTGGAAATCACCTAATGCCTCTTTATGGTATTTGAAATCTGCCTAAGGAGACTCACAGCTTATAGAGATTATCTTTCTATGTATCTTTTCTGGTCTCGCAGGGTTTACTGATGCGGTAGTTGGCGGCGGTGGTTTGATTCAACTACCGGCGTTATTTATCTTTGTGCCTCATGTACCACTAGCAGCTATTTTTGGTACGAATAAACTGGCGTCGATCGCAGGCACTTCGACCGCCGTGATCCAGTATGCCAAACACATACAAATTAATTGGATAGCCACATTACCAACGGCGATCACTGCCTTTATATTCTCGTTCCTAGGCGCACGAGTAGTTAGCTCCATTAATCCTGAGTTGTTGCGGCCAGCGATTTTAATCCTTTTAATCACTGTTGCGATCTACACGTTCGTCAAGAAGGATTTCGGGAGTTTGCATGCACCCAAACTAGCTGCCATAGCCCAAAAGTGGGTTGGTATTAGTGTAGGAAGCGCGATCGGATTTTATGACGGTTTCTTTGGCCCAGGTACAGGGAGCTTTCTCACCATTGCTTTTATTGGCATATTCGGTTTTGACTTTCTCAATGCGGCGATCGCTGCTCGGGTAGTAAACTTTGCAACTAATCTCTCCGCCATGCTGTACTTTGCTTTTACAGACAATATTCTCTATCAGTATGCCTTGCCAATGGCAGCTTGCAATATGATTGGCGCCTTCTTAGGTGCCAAACTAGCTGTCAGTAAAGGCAGCCAGTTTGTGAGAGGCTTATTTCTGATTGTCGTATCTGCTTTGATTATCAAATTTGCCTACGACACCCTGCATTGAGATATTGCAGTATCAGTAAGGAAAGGGCAGACACATAGGTATGCTCGTACACCGATAGAATTAATTCTTGGCGAAGTTAGCAGGGTCTTGATCTCGCCGATGCTTAACTGGAATCGGTGGGCCTTGTCCATCGCCTGCTAGGGCAGCAGTTGTCTCCAGAGATTCTCGCAGGCGCTTGGCGGCATAGATCGACATATCTCGGGGCACGCAAATTCTATCGCGCAAATAGCGCAGAGCAACATCAGACCCCGGTGGTGGTGTGCACGCCTGGCGGGTAATCATGGCCGTTAGGGCACAACGCAAAGCTCGATCGAACAATTCGCTGTCAGCGGGATTAACGCGAATAATGTTGGTGTGGTGCTTGATCATGCGGTGGAGCGCTTCTGCACGGGAGGTTCCCGGCTCTGGGTAGGTCACATCTGGCAGCCCATCCCAGGGGCCGTTGTCTACTCTTGCTTGATTAATTTGCGTTTGAAGCTCGCCATTTTCGCAGCAGCTACCCATTTGGGGTGGTAGATCGTGCACATGGGTGTGGAAGTCGCTCTGGGTACCACGGTAGGTGGGTCGGCTTTCCATCGCGGCGAACCAGTCGGCAAGGCGAGGATTTTCCTCTCGCAGAGAATAGCCTTTGTAGTAATAAAGGCTGGCATTCATCCGTTCAACGTAGGGTGTAAAGATCACATCAACGGTACCAAAGCGATCGAGGAAGTAAGGGCCAGGTGTGCGCCCCAGAGCATCTTCAACCCTTGCTACCACGCTTGTGAATTGGTCGTGGTTCCTTTGCTCTTTCTGAGCTGAACTGACTGGATAGCAAAGCCAGGTACACCAAGCCCTAAATAATAGCCGCTCCAGTTGCCTTAGCGGCAACACCGTGGGGTTTTCCATGCCCAGCACCAGGGGACCAAAAACCTGTTCTAGGGCAATCAAAATGTCATCACTTTCGGTGATGATGCGACCATCCAGCTCGATCGCGGGTAGCATTCCCGATGGCACCTTGCGCTTGTACCAGCTCTCTTTTTCCCCGTAGCAAAACATGGTCACTTTTTCGATGCGGTAGGGTATTTGTTTTTCTTCCAGCCACAGCCAAATTTTCTGGCAGTAAGGGCACCAGGCGTGGTGATCGCGGTATAGTGTCACCCGCACGTCTGATTCAGGTAAACCAAATAGACGCAACCGGGCTTGAGCATTAGTAGGCCCATTGACGGTATCGACTTGAAAGTCCGTGAGTGATTCTAGTTCTGACCAGCTTAGTGGGGCGATCGTCATGGCAGTTGATGTCATTTTAAGCTCAAAATTTTAAAGCGATCGTGAATATTACGTGGCTAGCAGTATGGTTACACCTCGATTTTATAATTTAGTTGATGCTCATCTCCGGGCAACCCTCGAAACCCCCAATTGTATTTAGGAGTTTCAAAAATCGTCATTTCTAAGTCTTGCGTTGAAATGCCAAGTGGCTGTACTCGTTCAAATAGTAAGCGCATCAAATGCTTTTTGGCCTCAACACTGCGTCCTTCGATCATACTAAACTCAATAATTGTGTAACGCTCAGTGTGGCCAGCAGGGTAGAAGAAATCAGCGCGATCGAGGGGGAAGAATCGGTGCGCGCGTTTATCAGCTGGATACTGAAGTGCCTCTATTACACAGGATTGAATGACATCGGAGAGTTGTGACTTAATGGGATCGAGATGCTCTCTTAAGCCGTAAATTTTGGTTTGCACCATAGTGATATGTCTTGTCGTAACGATCTCAATTTAGCGGAAAATTCTGTAACCTGTATTTTGTAGACTCTGGTGACTAACTCAATGCTTGACGGCACAAACGTATATTTGATCGGCATGATGGGAGCGGGCAAAAGCACTATAGGGCAATTGCTTGCCCAGAAATTGCAATATCACTTCTTTGATACCGACGATCTGGTGGAACGCTCTTCGGGACAGAAAATTCCTGAGATTTTTGCTCTTTCTGGGGAGTCAGTATTTCGTCAGTTAGAACATCAGGTGCTAGCAGAGGTATCTGCCTACACCCATCTGGTGGTTGCCACAGGTGGCGGCATCATTCTAGATCGGATGAACTGGTCGTATCTGCGGTATGGCATTGTTGTCTGGCTAGATGTGCCTGTGGACGCGCTGCACCAACGGTTAATCGCACACAGTGTTAAGCGTCCCCTGCTTGATGACCCAGATCCCCAAGCTGTGCTCAATGAAATTTACAACTTGCGACGCGATCGCTATGCCCAAGCAGATATTCATATTGCCGTTACAGACCTAGATCGACCAGAGATGGTGTGCGATCGCCTGCTGACAGTGATGGGTGAAACAATCGACTTAGATCGCCTGAAGCAGCCGAAGGATTAGGCTAATGCATCATGTCTTGATGACGTGGCACGCCAACCAATATCGCGACGATAGATTAACCCCTGGTTAGTTAAATGCCCAATGGAAGCATAGGCACGGGCGATCGCCTCGTCGAGGTTTCTACCCGTTGCGGTGACACCCAGCACCCTTCCACCAGCGGTTACTAAACTATTATTTTGCAATTTTGTGCCAGCATGAAACACCAGCGCTCCCGCTTCTTCCGCTTTGCCAATTCCAGCGATAAATTGACCTGTCTGCGTTTTTTCGGGATAGCCATCTGAGGCCATGACCACGCATACCGAGGACTCTGACTTCCAGGTAATGGGGGGTATTTTATCTAAACGTCCTTGAATGCAAGCCAGCATTAACTCATCTAAGGGAGAATCGAGCAGCGGCAAGATCGCCTGGGTTTCTGGGTCGCCAAAGCGACAGTTAAATTCAATTACTTTTGGCTCACCCGTGGGGGAAATCATCAAACCGGCATAGAGACAACCGCGATAATCAATACCTTGTTTGTGCAAAGTGGCGATCGCGGGTTCGAGCACCAAAGTCTGAATTTTTGCCATCAGATCTGGTGTCGCCAAGGGTGCAGGCGCATAGGCCCCCATACCACCCGTGTTTGGCCCCGTATCCCCATCATTCAGGCGCTTATGATCCTGGGCTGGCAATAGCGGTCGAATCGTGCGTCCATCCGTAATCGCTAGCACAGATAACTCTTGCCCGTCTAAGTATTCCTCGACCAGTACCGTCTCGCCTGCATCGCCAAATTGGCCGCTAAAACAGCGATCGATGGCTAGTTGCGCCTCCTCCAGCGTCATGGCGACAGTTACGCCCTTACCACTGGCAAGACCATCAGCCTTAATCACAATTGGGACACCCTGTTTCTGGACATAAGCTTTAGCAGGAGCCGACTCTGTAAAAACCTGACTGGCAGCGGTGGGAATCTTAGCTGCCAACATCAGATCCTTTGCCCAAGCCTTGCTTGACTCAATTTGCGCACCTGCTTTAGTCGGCCCAAAAATCGGCATGCCCGCTGCGTGAAAGTCATCGACAATTCCCTTTGCCAGAGGCACCTCGGGGCCAACTATAGTTAAGCCAATGCCCTGCACCTCCGCAAATCGCAGAATGCCCTCAAGATCGTCAACGAATAGTGATACATTGCGACACTTGGGCATAGTTGCCGTCCCACCATTGCCTGGAATGCAAAAAATCTGACTGATATTGTCAGATTGTGCAATCTTCCAAGCCATCGCATGCTCTCTCCCACCACCACCAACAATTAAAGCCTTCAATCTCTTACCTTCTGTAATAGTTGCTAACTTAACTGCTCAGATCTACTCAGCCAGTTAATTATAATGAACCAGGCAAAAACTAGCTAACAACGATCTCGGCGGCGAAGCTAGCTTTTTTCTCGAACTCAAATGGGCCGGCAATTGACCCCCATACCATCTCGTCTGTCACAGGATTGTGACCGCGTTCCAGGCTGACAAATCTGGTTTCGCCGATCTCAAACTCGCTCTTTAAATACGTTTCTTGACCTTTGCGGAACACACAACATTTTTTACCTGGCTCTACATTAACTTTGAAAGTATTCTGAGGTGTGCGTTGTACTAACATACTGCAACCTCCTAGCATAGTTATATCTTCTGCGCCCAACTGCTTTAACCGCTCTGGTTCGCGACTAGCTCCATAAAATGCTGGTTCATCCTTGATTTTGTAGGTATCAATTTTGAGACGCGGTTCGTCACCCTCATATTCCTCATCGTGCAAAATATGCAAAATTGCGGTGCGATAGGGTCTGGTAATTTCATAATCGTAGGCTTGCTCAGAATATAACCAGATGCCGCGATCGCTTAATGGTTCAGGGAAAGGTCGAATGCAGAGGCGAATATGGGCGAAAAAAGGCGGGTTAGCGATCGCCTGCTCCCAGTTACTAAATTCGCCTGCCATCCAGGATGCCAGTGTCGCAATTTCCGATCTAATTTCTGGTGTTTGGGTTTGTACTGTCATAGTGCTCTTAAATTAATACCTGGTGTGGTAATAGGCAATCTCAGATACCATCGGTATCTCGGGATAAAGCCCTCTAATATTTTGAACGATCGCGTATATAAAAGCTGCATTCACAGCTAGAAAAGTAGCGGTGAAAACGCTCAGGAATAAGGTGTGGAAAAACTCTAGCCCCCCAGTGCCTTGACTGATTAGCTGCACTACAAGCAACACTAAGACAATCATAATGTCGATCATTAACGCTTGCATGGTATTAAACCGCAGAAAGTGTTTAATCCGTTCATTCCTTACTACAAGAGCATATAGGCAGATCCAGACGACAAATCTGACATCAAATAGGGGTGGAATGATCCCAAAGCTCAAGATTCTGGCAAGTTGAAAAAACAAATAGTAGCTGACTTCCAGCCCAGGGATTTGGCTGAATAGGAATATTCCCATTACTAACACCGCCGACATGGGTAAAGCATATGGTAAACAGCTATACAATCTCTCTAAAGGACTTGTTCCTCCACGCCATGCCATAGACAATAAACCTCTATTAACTTCAACCAGTCTGAATATTACACCGCTGCATCGTCAATGCTCAATTATCGTTTATCAAAGTTATATCATTTATTTCGCTAAAGCAATTAGATTCGTTGCTTAAACCAAGCAGCAATGCCATCTGCTAAAGTCTCCGCTAACAATTTTTGTTGCTGTGGATTGATAATCCATTCAAATTCCTCTGGATGAATCATGAACCCTAATTCCAACAAAACTGACGGTGTAACAGTTGGACGCACCAGTGCCAGGTTGCCCCAGTAGATGCCATAGGAATCACGCTTGAGATTATCAACTAGATAGTCGTGCAGAAATTGAGCTAAGCCATGACTTTGTGGATGATACCAGAAAGTGGCAACTCCCTTTGTGGTTTCGGCATCACCATCATCGGGCAAGGCGTTATAGTGAATGCTAAGCGCGATCGCGGGTTCTATTTTGTTAATCGCGGCCACGCGTGCCTCCGGCAAAAGATCGTCATCTCCTTCGCGGGTCATATAGACCCTGGCTCCCATTTGCTCTAGGCGATCGCGCAGCAACTTTGAGGTAGTCAGTGTAACATCCTTCTCAGGGTAGCCAGTGGGTCCCCGTGAACCATAATCCTCCTTACTCCCATGTCCTGGATCGAGTAGGATATTTAATCCCATTAGAGGTTTTAGAAGTTGTCTTTGATTATCGATCCGAATATCTTTTGTAGCTGCAAATTTAGGTGGATGCCTAAGCGATAGAACTAGAGATGTGCCCTCATATCTGAGCTTGTAGCCCCATTGTTGCTCGGATTTAAGACTAATCGTATATTCCACTTTACTGGGATCGACTTGCTGCCAATCTAGACCTGCTATGACTGGATCTTTATCCACAGCAATTGTATCTGTTTGCGCTGTCACGTTATGCAGTGTTAGCTTGAAAGTGCAATTCCCCAAGGGATGCGTACCGCCGCTCTGGTTGATAGTGATTGGGATAGGCACCTGTAAAGGAATGATGATTTCTGTCCAATCCTTGAGAGTTTTACTGCTTAAGCTTCGTACAATTGAGTGCGGCGATTGCTTGGTATCCCTGATATTAGTTGTTTTGCCGTTAATCCAGGCACTATTTTCACCGCCATAGCTCAATCGTATCCATTCTCCTTCTCTGGCTGTAATTAATGCTTGTGTACCCTTGGGCAAAGGTGTGAGGCGTGAGAAATCCGAACTTGGCCCCGTGCGAGTCACGCCAGGATCGACATTAACCTCGGCGACTTGCAAGCGATCGCCTGAGAGAATTTCCACATTTCCCTTTGCTAGCTGTTTTACCGATCTGCCATTCAAGCTGGCCTCGTATTCCGGTTGACCAAGTTTGGTAGGAAGCGCAAAAGTCGTGCAACCTCCATACCTTCCTGCGATCGCCTCACCAATCGGTTGATTCAGTTTAGTTAATACGGCAGCGTTAGCAGGTAACTGAACATTAGCAGTTTTGGGCTCAAGCGCGACGGTGCGATCGCCAAGTTTAAGCGTCACAGCAGCTCCGGTTGTAGCGATCGCATTAAAACAGATGCGCTCACCTGGCATTCTGGCAATATCAACTGCAGGAGTCAGAGAATCTGCAAGCAAGCCCAATTCTTGAGGTGGTAGTGGTTCTCGGGGCGATCGCGTCACTTTGACATCGATCGTGCGATCCCTATATTTAAGCGCAAATGAGTTCTCCCCAATTTGCAAGGGGAAACTAGGCGCAAAGTGTCCGAAAACACTGCGTCTAATTGGGCGATCGTTAACCAGGACATCGCCATCAATCGGGGCGGTACCAATCAAAAAGATCTTGCTACTAGTGGTTTGGTGTTGAGTTGGCGGATAGGTAAGGTGGAGTTCCGTGACGCGGTTTTGCGCTCCAACTGTCAGGGTTAGACATACTGCAACTACGAAAAATATCAGAAAACTAAAAATGCGCCTCATAACCACCACTATCCCGTAACCAAAGAGTTAGGCTCACAATAGCGAACTTTTAGCACATGATTAAGCTCGCTTAACTATTTTTTATTTTGGTGTGGTCAAGATGTGTCTACTATCTTTTTTGGTATTAGCTACTTCGATCATAGTTTTGGCAATATCATAGCTGCTTTCCCTTAAAAATCTGCCGCCAAACTCTTTACATAGTTTTTCGCAGGCTTCGATATGCAGTCTCTCTTCTTTAGTGAGAAAGCGCTTCGGATTAGCAACCCAGAGTACGTAGAGACGAGCATTCATATAACTAGCAATTCTTGTACCACGTCTGAGCAATAGAACTAGCGCGACTCAGATGGCTTTAGATATTTGTCGCATTAGAGACATTTTAGAATCTCTTTGACACGATGATAGTGCTGCAATTTCTGGCATCCTACTCTTGATCGAACTCCCTCCAACAACCACCTCTTGACATGGGTGTGACTCCTCCTAACTATTGATTAGATCGTTATTAGTACAGCCCCAAAAGTACATTTAACTGCACTGCACAACCGTCCGATCCTGTATGATCTGGTAATTAATTTCAAGAATCTTCCATCGTACAGGAGCCTTCCATCATGACTAAAACCAAAATTGCTACCACTGCTGATGTCAGTGCTGAAAAAGTCTTGAAAACTACTGCCAACGGTCAATCTGTTCTCTTGGCAAAAGTTGGTGATAAGTATTGCGCGATCGCCAATAAATGCCCTCACGTCGGACTCCCCTTGGCCAAAGGCAAATTTGAAAACGGTGTAATTACTTGCCCTTTCCACGGTTCCAAGTTTGAAATCTGTACTGGCAAAAACGTCGAATGGGTAGAATCCGTCGTCGGCATTCCCTTGCCCGGTATTGCCAAGAAAATGATGGCTATGGGCAAAGCCCCCACCGATGTAGCTAGTTTTGCTGTCACCCAAGAAGGTGAAGACCTGTTTATTGATGCCTAACGGTTGAAAGCGGATTCCTCCAATCGTTTGCGGGGAATCCCGATCGCACTGGGTCACCATAGTCGTCTGGGTGGATCGGCACTACTCAAATAGGCGACGGATTGAGTGCGCAATAGTAATTGACCATCACGAGCAATATAATGAGCAATCAGCGCCGAACATCGCGTCACATCCACCACATCCATACGCTCACCACCAATACCAAAATAATCCTCGATCGCATTATGTACCTCCAAAAATCCATAGGGTTGATCCGCGATCACCTTCTTCCTCTCCTCCTCATCGCAAAGCATCGCAAAATCCCAATCACTTCGCTCATAGGCATCACCCCTAGCTCTAGAACCAAATAACACTAAGAACTTTAGATAAGGAAGGCGATCTCCAATCATCAGCGCCCGTTGTTGTAAATCAGTTATAGATAGTTCAGTTTTCATAAACTCACATCCTCATAAATCTCTGAAAGGGTGATCGCCAAATCAATTGATTGCAAATACAAACTTTCCCCCGTCCCTAAACTCTGCACCAACCAACCACCATCTCGATCCTTGCGATAGAGTTCCACCTTCACCTCAGACTGCGAAACCAGAACGTATTCCTGCAAAGATTCCAACTTCTGATAATTAAATAGCTTCTCGCGTCGATCTAGCAAAGCCGTTGATTGCGAAAGTACTTCCACGAGCAAACAAGGTTTCTGTTTCACATATGGGTCGCTATCTGTGCGATCGCAAACCACCATCACATCAGGATAATAAGTTGCATAGTTCGCTGCCGCGATCGTTAACTTCATATCTGACGAAAACACGCGGCAAGGTTTACCGCGCAAATGAGATCGAAACCGCGAAAATAGACTTCCTACAATCAAATTATGAGCTTCACTTGCTCCAGCCATTGCAAAAGCTTGCCCATTCACAAACTCATGCTTAATTTGACTCTCATGCTCATAGGTAAGATATTCTGCATAGGTCATGTCAGGTTGTCTCGCAAACATCGCTTACTCCATATAGACTACTACTTGCACAATGCTTAATACACATTATGTAGCTTCCCACTAACTCAGGTGAGGGGACTGAGATTATGTAATTGCACCCCATTGTTATTACATATGGTGGATCTACTAAATATTGTCCGTAAATTTATTATTACATATATAGCAAAGATTATATTGCTTAGTTACCTCAAAGTATACGGACATTTTAGAACGCAGGAAATGCTCGTAGCGATCGCATATGATTAAATTAACAAGAACCACCCTCAGAGATCCCTAGCTATGCAACTTCTCGAAGTTTTAGCCAGAAATCCTATTCCACTACCTCATACCGAAGAACAACGGTTGATCATGAGCGACGTGACATGGGAGCAATACAGCACGCTCGTCAATGCCTATATTGATGAATACCCTTCTCTTCGCATGACCTACCTTGAAGGTGTTTTAGAAATTATGACCACATCAAATGAACACGAACGGCTGAAAAAAATTATCGCTCGCTTAATTGAGATGTATGTCGTAGAAAAGCGCACTACCCTTGATGGTTATGGTAATGCTACGTTCAGGAAAGAAGCTGCTCAAAGAGGTCTAGAACCTGATGAGTGTTATTGCTTGGGTGAGTTAAGGGAAGTTCCCGATATTGCGATCGAAATAGTCCTAACCAGTGGTGGCATTGATAAGTTAGAGGTATATCGTGGTTTGGGAATTCCTGAAGTTTGGTTTTGGTTGGCAAAACAGCAACAGTGGAAGCTTTATCGCCTTAGAGCCGAATCTAACAATCTAGAAAATCAAACAAAGTATGAAAATATCGCCCGCAGTGAATTTCTCCCAGAACTCGATTTCAACTTAAGTAGTCTGTTTATTGGCGCAACCAACCAAACTGAAGCTGTGATTGCTTATCGTGACGCACTCAAAGCTCATGACTAAATTACCAATGGCTATATTATTAGAGGAAATCTGTGTCTCGTAAAGGTCAGTCTATTACGCTTGCCATCTCCGATCGCGATAAAACCCAACTAGAGCAAATTGCCCTTGCCCTAAATATCAAGTGGGGAGAGCGCCCAAATATATCCAAACTCGTTGAAGCGATCGCGCGACGTAAGGTTCAAATTGGTTTAAATAACGACTGGTCAGACGATCGGATCACTGCTTTAGAGAGCACCTATCGCCGACTAAGCGATGCTGGAGAGAGCGAACTAGCTAGAGCGATCGCCACAATTCTCTCTGAGCGCAGCGAACTATCCATCCCGTTGCGCCGAGAAATAGAAAAATTTTTGGAACAGCCTCCCATTCCCTGGCGACAAACGTTAGATCGCTACATATATCAACAGCGGCCATTTAAACTCAACTATCGCGATGCCGCCGATCGCGCCTGGTCATTTACGATTCGCAATGCCGCGATCGCAATCCACGACCAAAAACAATACCTTGACTGCTGGTGCGAAGAAACAGATGGGAATCTAGATATCGCCGAACTCAAGCATAATCGCTGTCTGCGGTTAGATCGCATTCCTGAAGCGGCAATTACCTCAGTGCAGGGAAAATGGCGATCGCAACTCGACAAAATCCCGGTCACGATTCACCTCTTGAGTGGCTTAGCTTTTGCCTACAAAGCCAAACCCAACGATCTAGAAAATGATTGGCTACCAGACCAACCAGTTCGCCGTGTGATAAAGGAAATCAACAGTACTTTCTGGTTCTTTCGCGAGATATTTCCCTATGGCGAAGATTGCGTAATTATTGCACCTGACTCTGTACGAGAGAAATTTATAGAAAGACTACGATTGCTCTGGCAAGGCTATAATCTCACCGAGAGAACCGAGCAAATATGAGAAGGCGAAAGTTAATCTCGATTAGCGAGAAGATGTAGCTATGGAAAACAAGAAATAAGATTACTACCCTATTACCAAATTGCCAGAGTTTCGGGATTAAGTATTTATACTGATTAAGCCGCACTGCCTCTGCGGAGGGATTTTAATGCCTGGCCACCCCCCTTTCTGTTAAATTTATAAATGTTAACAATTCCGTTTTAATAAAATTCCTATGAGCTTACTGATCGTCGGTGCGACAGGTACACTTGGTCGCCAAATTACTCGTCGCGCATTGGATCAGGGGCTTCAGGTAAAATGCCTTGTACGTAGCCCCAAGAAAGCTGGCTTTTTGAAAGAATGGGGAGCCAATCTGATTGTTGGCAACCTGACGAAGCCGGAGACGATCGCAAAAGCGATGCAGGGCATTACCCAGGTAGTCGATGCTGCTACAACTAGAGCCACCGATGCGTTAAGAATTAAAGAAGTGGACTGGGCTGGCAAGGTGTCTCTGATCCAGGCGGCGGAAAAAGCCAATGTAGAGAAGTTTGTCTTCTTCTCCATTCTAAATGCCGAGAAGTATCCCGCCGTACCTTTGATGGATATTAAGTACTGTGTTGAGAAATTTTTGGCGGAGACTAAGCTAAATTACACGATCCTCAGACCCTGTGGCTTTATGCAGGGACTGATTGGTCAGTATGCCATCCCGATCCTGGAAAATCAAACAATCTGGGTCACCGGCGAAGCTTCCCCGATCGCCTACATGAATACCCAGGACATCGCTAAGTTTGCGATCGCAGCCCTCACGCTCGAGCAGGTCGAACGCCAAACCTTTGCGATCGCAGGGCCAAAAGCATGGTCACCTAGCGAAATTCTGCGACTGTGCGAACGCTTATCAGGCCGTACCGCCCGCACTGCTAATATGCCAATTGGCTTACTACGGTTTGTGCGCAATGTCACTAGAACCTTCGAGTTTGGTTGGAGTATCTCCGAACGCATGGCATTCACTGAGGTGTTAGCCAGTGGTGTTCCCCTGAACGCTGAAATGGACGAGACCTACAAAATTTTCGGTATCGATCCAGATGAAACAACTACTCTAGAAGCTTACCTACAGGAGTATTTTGGGCGTATCCTGCGCAAGCTTAAAGAGTTAGATTATAAAGAACCTAAAATGAAGGCTCCGTTTTAGGTGCAGTGCATCATCTATCTAAGATGCCAACAAACACGATAATATTTATTCTGGCGTTTTTGCTTCCATAATCCCTATCTGTCTGAAGTATCACTATGATTTACGAAATATTCATGCCTGCCCTAAGTTCCACCATGACAGAGGGGAAAATCACCTCCTGGGTTAAGTCGCCAGGCGACAAAGTAGAAAAAGGCGAGACCGTCGTGATCGTGGAATCTGACAAGGCAGATATGGACGTAGAAACCTTCTACGAAGGTTATTTAGCCGCCATTGTGACCCCGGCGGGTGAAGTTGCCCCAGTTGGTAGCGCGATCGCCTACGTGGCTGAAACCGAAGCAGAAATTGCCGAAGCAGAAAAGAAAGCAGCTTCTAGTAATGGTTCTGGTACGATTGCTGCTCCCATTGCCGCCCCAGTCGCCGCCATTGCCTCAACATCTGCCGTTTCTGCCATCCCCGATGCGATCGCCTCCAGTCCCGCAGCAGTTAGAAGCAGCGATCGCGTCATTGTTTCACCCCGTGCCAAGCGCCTCGCCAACGATAATCGCATCGATATCAATACTGTAAAGGGAACAGGCCCAAATGGTCGCATTACTGCAGCGGATATTGAAAGCCTACTCAAACCAGGTACTCCTGTCGCCCCAGTTGCTCAACCTGCTGTAGCCAACCAACCCTCCATACCAACTTCAGCACCAAGCTATGCCACAGTACAGCCTGGAACAGTACAGCCTTTGACCACACTGCAAAATGCCGTAGTACGCAACATGAATGCCAGTTTGAGCGTGCCAACCTACCATGTGGGCTACACGATTTCAACAACAGCGTTAGATAGTCTTTACAAGCAAATCAAGTCCAAAGGCGTGACGATGACCGCACTATTGGCTAAAGCGGTGGCAGTAACGCTGCAAAAGCATCCTCTGCTCAATGCGGCCTTCACCGATCAGGGCATCGCTTACAAAGGTGATATTAATGTAGCGGTAGCGGTGGCCATGGATGATGGTGGTTTGATTACGCCGGTGCTACCCCATGCCGATCGGACCGATATCTATTCCCTATCTCGTCAATGGAAGTCTCTAGTCGAGCGGGCACGGGCGAAGCAACTGCAACCAGAGGAATATTCTTCTGGTACGTTTACGATCTCCAATCTTGGCATGTTTGGTGTCGATCGCTTTGATGCCATTCTCCCACCTGGAACGGGGGCGATTCTGGCGATTGGTGCTTCTAGCCCCACTGTTGTGGCAACTGCTGATGGCGCGATCGCTGTTCGCAATCAAATGCAAGTAAATATCACCTGCGATCATCGTGTGATCTATGGTGCTCATGCCGCACAGTTCCTTCAGGACTTGGCTAAGCTAATCGAAAATAGCGCCCAATCCCTAGCACTTTAGCTGGTTTAGCTAGGATAGATATTCTTGGCTAGAAATTACCAGATGTAGAATTAACAAGGCGTATAAGCATATTAGTAGCTCAATAATGGCTGAGACAATTGGCATCGGTATCATCGGAACTGGATTCGGGCGAACCGTTCATATTCCAGGATTTCAGACCCATCCCGATACAAAAGTGGTGGCGGTTTACCACCGCGATCTGCAAAAAGCTCAACAGGTCGCCAACGAATTTAGTATTTTTGCAGCCTGCGATCGCCTTGACGATCTGCTCGCAATGCCTTCAATCCAAGCAGTTGCCATATCTACGCCCCCTTTTTTGCATTTTGAGATGGCAAAGGCTGCAATTGAGGCAGGTAAGCATGTTTTACTGGAAAAACCCACAGCTCTCAGTGTAGACGAAGCGATCGTGCTATACCAACTTGCCCGTAGCAAGGGCATTATTGTGACGATGGATTTTGAATTTCGCACCTGTCCCCACTGGCGCTATTTAAAGCATTTATTGGCAACAGGATACGCTGGTAAACCCAGGCTAATTAAGATTGAGTGGTTAGTACAAGGACGTGCCAGCGCAAATCGGCAGTGGAATTGGTATAGCCAGAAAGATCGAGGTGGTGGCGCATTAGGCGCATTGGGTTCCCATACCTTCGACTATATAAGCTGGTTATTTGGCCCCATCGAGCGAATTTGCGGTCAACTCAGTACAACTATTCCCTCGCGTCCAGATGCTCAAGGCATCATGCATCCAGTCGATGCCGATGACACCTGCAATATCATGCTAGAGCTAGCCGATCGCACTCCCTGTAATATCAGTATCAGCACAGTCACCTATCGCGGTCGAGGCCATTGGGTAACGGTTTACGGCGATCGCACTACGCTTGTCCTGGGTAGCCCCAATCTTAATGACTACGTGCACGGCTTTAGCTTGCAGCAAGCAATGCCTAGTGGCGAATTAGAAGTTATGCCCATTCCGTCGGAATACAATTTCCCACGCACTTTTAAAGATGGCCGCTTAGCCCCATTTATAGCAATCTGCGATCGCTTTGTCACCGCGATCCGCAAGGGTGAGAATATTGCCCCCAGTCTCCGCGAAGGCATCTATTCACAATTACTAATGGACTTAACCAAGTATTCCTACGAACAAAAGCAATGGTTTGATGTGCCAAACCTGGATAGTCTGCTGGCTTAATGTTTTTTTGGTAAAGAAGTCTCTCCGTGCGACACACAGGACTTCCTCACTGCTTTGGGATGATATATCATGATTTTAATCGGCGATTGGCTCTGCCACTCATGAAGCTAAAGCGATCGCTATTCTCCACCCAAAAGAGCACAGCTACATAATTAGTTGAGTGCCAAACTCACGCTTGCGGTAGCTAGTCAATTCATGCATACCATCTGATTCTGCGAAAAAATATGAAGCTCCAGAAGTTGATCCCTTTGCTTGGTCTAGTGCTATTCCCAACCGCAGCTTTGGCTCAGTATCCTATTATCTTTAATCATATTAAGGATACGAGCCTGAGTCAGGGTAGATGCGTAGATAATGCTGGTGCGACGATGAAGCGTGCGGGATTCACCGAAAGATTTGAGTTTTTGCGCACGGGTGCCTTTGCTGTTAAAGGTCAATACAGCGCTATTATTCGCTGCGTTGCGGACAAGAATATTGTCTTTTTTGCTGTGGCTGGCCCCGACAACAACACCGCCGAAAATTTGGTGGTGCGTTTAAGGAATAGCTTTTAAGCTGATGCTTTGGCTCCGCTCCAGATGTAGTAGGCGGCGATCGCCAATGTTATATTACCCAACAAAGTCATGCTAGCTTGGACAGTGACTAGCCACTCCAACGAGCTAGCATTGTCAAAAAAGTGCCACGTACAGGCACACATAGCACTGACTAAGGCAGGCAACATAGCGATCGCTAAGCCGCACCAAACATAGTTCTTCGTAACCCTGGCATAGACCCAAATCAGCCAGATGGCGATCGTCCATTCCAGAACGCTAGAGACATGAATAATCCAGGTGGGAAAGGAAAGAGCGTTCATTTAAGCTACCTGCTCGACCGCCACCTGTTTATCAGCTTTATCAGCTTTATCTGTTTTAGGCTTAACAGGTAGCTCATAGGGTTTTTCTGCACCCTGTGCTAGATATACGGCTAGCTGGCTTTCGATTTGATCGCGTACGATCTGGCGATACTCCAGGAAATGCTCGTTATGGGCACAGGCAGCCAGATAATGCTCTGTCACCTTGGGGTTACGCTTAAGCATGCTGAACAAATGGTGCCAAAATTTCCAACGAGTTTCGCGCTTAATCCCTTGCCGCCAGATTACCGTGAGGAATGCTTTAATAATCAACCATTCTGGGAATTTAGCTGGTGCTGTCCAACTGGGGCCACCCATCATTAAAAAGCAGCGGTAGGTACGATCCAAATATGCAACGGGTTCGTACAAGGCGCAAAACGCTTCAATATATTCTCTGGCAATATCTTCAAGTGGACGGGTGGCGATGAAGTTCATCAAAGTAGTTTGGTTGATGTTGCCATCCATATTTTCGCGCAGGCGGCCTTCTTTACTGAGGCGATGCCAGAGAGCAGTATTAGGCAGAGCTTGGAGCATGGCAAATGTAGTTGAAGGAATTGCCGCTAGCTCCGCAAACCGTACAATGCGATCGCCTGCTCCTTTCTTCTCACCATCAAACCCAATAATAAACCCAGCCATTGGGCGCAACCCGGCTCTGATGATACTTTCTACCGCATCAGTCAGCGACCCACGCGTATTTTGGAATTTCTTAGTTAATTGCAAGCTGTCTTCATCAGGTGTTTCAATCCCTAAGAATACGGCGGCGAACCCACATTCAACCATCAACTCCATTAATTCGGGATCTTGAGCTAGATCGATGGATGCTTCGGTATCAAAGCGGAAAGGATATTCATGTTCTGCCATCCATTCTTTCAAAGCATGCAGGAGCAATTTGACATTGCGTTTATTGCCGATGAAGTTGTCATCCACCATGAATACACCACGCCGCCATCCCAAGTTGTAGAGGCAATCTAGCTCTGCTAGCAATTGTGCGGGAGTTTTGGTGCGTGGTTTGCGCCCGTAGAGCACGATAATATCGCAAAATTCACACTGGAAGGGGCAGCCGCGCGAAAACTGAACCGACATCATGTCGTAGGCATCAAGCTCTAGTAGATCGAAGCGGGGGATTGGCGTACTGGTGACATCTGGTTTCTCGTCAGTGCGGAAGGTGCCTGAGGTCTCACCCCGTTGAATCGCCGCCACAAACATGGGCAAGGTGATCTCACCTTCATCTAAAATCAAGAAATCTGCGCCTACATTTTGCACCTCATGAGGTACTGAGGTTGGATAGGGACCACCAACTGCAACCAACTTACCATGCTGCTTAGCTACCTTGATTTGGTCGAGTAAGTCAGCTTTCTGGACAATCATGGCAGAGAGGATGACAACATCAGCCCATTCCCATTCAGCATCCGTTATGTCACGAATATTACGATCTACTAGCTTGAAATTCCATTCTTGAGGTAGGATAGCCGCCACTGTGACCAATCCTAAGGGCGGTAGTAGAACCTTGCGGTTTACTAATTCTAAAATCTTTTCATAAGACCAGAATGTTTTAGGAAACAGTGGATAGACTAATAGGATATTCATCCGTTTTCCGTTCTATAACTAGTTTTTATCAGGGAACCGTTAGGCGATACTGTATCTCAAGGAATACAAAGCTGCCCTCACGTAAGGGGTTAAAAAAGAAAGCCAAGCCTGACAATAGTCTGTCAATTGCTAAATTAAAAAACTTAGTAGACCAAACAAACCTTTTCAGCCACATACTACCACAAGCTTACAAAGTGGTACTAGTAGCATGCGATCGAAGCCTTAAGGCCAACGGCTTAAAGTCCTGTTTTAATCTATGAACCATCACTTGCACTGATGACAGGATAACGTGTTACAAATGAACTGGAGCCTTAACAAAATTAAGGACATTATGCTTAGTACTAAGGGGCTGTCCCATGAATTCCTCCCATCAAGTTGACACTTGGATTGGTCGTCTCATTGGCGATCGCGATCGTTATCGTCTGGACAGTTATTTGGGTGGTGGTGGGATGGGAGATGTTTTCCTAGCTACCGATACCCTCTTAGGGAAGTATGTGGCTTTAAAGTTACTTAAAGGTGCCCTCATCAATACCGAGGCATTTAGTAAGAGATTTGCCAGGGAAGTTTCTCTTTGTGCAGCACTCAAAAGCGATCATATTGTTCAGGTTAGCGACTACGGCATGCTTGCAGAAGGCGATCCATTCTATGTGATGGAATACCTGGAAGGAGAGACCTTAGGGCAACGATTGGCACAACTGCAACGACTATCGCCTCAACAGGCGATCGGGATTATTGTGCAGGTTTGTAAGGGACTCCAGGTGGCACATGAAGGCGTAGAAGTATGGCAGAAGCATACTGCTTCCAGTAAGACAATCAAGGTAGTTCATCGTGACTTAAAACCAGAAAATATCTTCTTGGTTCCTACTGTACTGGGTGAGTTGGTGAAGATCATTGACTTTGGTATAGCCAAGATCTATAACGATCAAAAAAATCAGGAAACTAATCTCAGTGTTGACAATCAATTTTTAGGCACCTTCCGCTACGCATCACCTGAGCAATGGGAGAGCCGAAAGGAGTTAGATGGGCGATCGGATATTTATAGCCTGGGCATCATCCTCTATGAAATGCTGAGCGGCACCGATCCGTTCGACAGTAATACAAATAAGTCTGGTGCTATTTCCATTGCTTTCTGGGCAAGGGCTCACACTCAGCTATCTCCTATGCCTCTGCGATCGCAACCCGGTTGTGAAAACATTTCATTAGAGCTAGAGGCAGTGGTGATGAGATGTCTAGAAAAATCTCCAGATCGTCGCTTTGCATCAGTAGCGGATCTTGGTCGAGCCATCATTCAGGCTGCTGTTGTCAATAACCTACCGCTTAATATTGCAGTTCCTCAAACTATTCATCCAGGTGTATTAAACATATCTGAGTCGGAAACGGCAGTTAGTCAACCTTTCTCTCCCATCATAAAATCAGGCACAGAGTCAGTTGCAGAATCTATCTTTCCTCAATCTACTGCTTCAGATGTCACTGACTCCACACAAAATGCATTTGCACCTGAGCTATACGCTTCAAAGACTACACAAGCCAGTAATCTTCTGCCAAATCAAATCAACCAAGCCGAGGATATCGCCACAACTCCCGTTCGTCCGCCAAGCCACAAATCTCTTTTAGTTAAGTTGGCACTAGGAACTGGGATGGCAGCCCTACTCACGGGAGGTTTCTACGTTTATTGGCAAGGGCAAAGTCGTAATAATACTGCTGTTGCGATTTTAAATGACGTTAGTGCCCTGAAATCTCAGGCAAAATATGAAGAGTGCATTACGACAGCCAATACAGTTGCAAGAGATGCCAGTATTTACGCTGACACGCAAATCATTCTCAATCAATGTCGATTAGGACGAGCTAAGCAACTAGCAGCAGAACAGAAATATGATATCGCCCTCACAACCATCAAGCAAATTCCAGCCAATAGTTCTGTTTACAATGAATCGCAAAATTTAGCAGGTCAATGGTCGGAGCAGATTATCACTCAAGCAACATCAAAATATCAGAAGGGTGACTTTAAAGCCGCGATCGCCCTACTAGAGATAATTCCGCCAAACAGTCCCACTCATGCTAAAGCGCAGACAACGATCTCCAACTGGAAAAAAGATTGGCAAGTTGCTGAGAAGCAATACAATGCTGCCAAGCTAGAGCTGAGTAAAAACAATCCACAGGCTGCCATTGAAGCTGCAAGTAAGATTCCCAAGATCGCCTTTTGGCAAGACAAAGTTAAGTCAATACTTAATGATGCGAAGGCACGGATTGCCAGAAATAGTCAGCCTCCGATTGTAAATCCATCCAATACAAGTCCTGCCCCCGTAGATTCTACTCCCGTCGATCCAGGTTCTACTAGGATCCCAGATAGTACTGCAAATGTTGAAAGACAGCAGCCTACCTTCGATCCCCCTCCTCAGCCGGAGCACAACCCAGTAGTTGCACCACCACCAAGTCGCACATGGGAAGATGAACCTAGCTCCAATCAAAATAACACCAACCCAAATAACGACGGGGGTATTTAGAATGTGGCATTCAATGCGATCGCGTCCCTTGAGCTTGCCAAAATAGGTGCTTAATTGCGCAGTTCGGATTTCGATCGCATTCACCCCGATCTGAGATTTTAGCTCGTTTAGTTCGCATGGTTAGCGATGCCAACGAGTCGATCCATCTGGTGGTAGCTTAATGCCTTGAGCTTTTGACTTATCCTCTTAGACTATACCTAATTGTTCTGGTCATTGGTCGAAGGGTCATAGACAGCACTTAGCTCATGCTTATCAGGATCTAGAATAGAAGCACTATACTTACCATCTTCATCATAACCAGGTTCCTTTATAGTATTTTCTCCATTCTCCAATGCAGACTTGTAAAAAGAATCTACTGCTTCACGATCCTTAGCCTTAAAATTAAGCTTCATCTTGACATGACTTACAGGATCAATGATTTTGTCTGAATAATTTTGGCTTTCAATAATCGACAGCACTTTTAGGTCATCAAAACCATATTCTGCCTCTTGAATACCACAGGATTTAATTAGGTTGCAACGTTCAAACTTAAGTTCTTTCATAACTACATCATAGAAATCCAGGCTTAGTTTGAAATTCGAAACAAGTAGTGATGGATAAACATTCATTACATATTTAGGCTTGCTTCCACGCTGATCTATTGATCTGATACCTTTAGCCTGAAGTTCATCACGCAGTTTATCACTCTCGGCAAAGTTTTTCTGGTCACGGGCTTGATTACGTCTCTGAATCATGGAAGCTATGCTTGCGTCCTCGATCTTTAAAACTTTGGACTTAAATTTGAGTAGTCCTAAGATCTCAAGCATATATGCCAAAGTTTGCCAATAATTAGCTAACTGCTGCATATCACTCTCATGTAAAACTTCATTCTCTATTTCTCTCCTCATTATGGTGTTTCTCTCGTTATCTATGTCTTTGATAAGCTCAAAAACAAGAGAAATTGCAACCGATGTATTGAAATCATCATCCATCGCTTCATTAAAGCGGTTGATAAACTCTGAAGCTAGCTGTACTCCAGCTAAATTCCAACCTTTCCTTGTTCCATAGTAATAGTTGAAAACTATCCCTTCATAGATGGTATGCCAAGCTTTGGTCGCCGCATTAATTGCTTCTTCCGTAAAATCAATCGGTTGGCGATAGTGAGCTTGTAAAATGAATAAGCGCACTGCCATCGGATCGTAATGCTCTAGCAAAGCGCGAATCGTCGTGAAATTGTTGAGAGACTTTGACATCTTCTCCCCTTCAATATTCACGAACCCATTATGCATCCAGTAATTCGCTAAGGGCTTCTGCGTTACCGCTTCTGATTGAGCGATTTCATTCTCGTGGTGGGGAAACTGTAAATCTGCACCACCAGCATGGATATCGATACTGTCGCCGAGACGCGATCGCACCATAGCTGAGCATTCAATATGCCAACCCGGCCGTCCTTTTCCCCAAGGTGATTCCCAAAATGGTTCGTCTGGTTTAGCCGACTTCCATAGAGCAAAATCAAATGGATAGCGCTTGAGCGGTTCGGCTGCATCAACACGACCACTGGCCCCCGCTTGCATATCGTCTAGCTTGCGACCAGAGAGCTTGCCATAGCTCGGGAATTTTTGCACAGCATAGTAGACATCCCCGCCAATGGCATAGGCATGTTCCCCATCAATTAGTTGCTGAATCAGGTCAATAATGGCAGGAATTGATTCCGTCGCGCGTGGATACTCATTGGCTTCGCGGATATTTAGCTTAGCCATATCCTCGTTGTAGGCTCGAATGTATTCTTCGGCGATCTCTGCCATCGTCTTGCCGCGTTCTTTGGCACGATTGAGAATCTTGTCGTCTATATCAGTGATATTTTGGACGTAGCGCACCTCCTGATATTTTGTGGAGAGATAACGCCGCACCATATCCCACACGACATAGGCTCGGGCATGTCCCAAGTGGCAGTAGTCATACACCGTCACACCGCAGACATACATCTTCACTTTCCCTGCTTCTAAGGGAACAAATTCTGCTTTTTTTCGCGTTAGGGAATTGTAAATACGCAGTGTCATAGGAATGTTATTTTTGATTTAAAATTTCTCGGATATGCTTTCTAAACAAGCGCACTGTCGATCGCTGTCCGATCTGATAGCTTTGCTCAATATATTTTGCTACCTCAGTAATTGGAAACCTTGGTAGAGCCAAACTCTCTTGTACTTGTTGGTATTGACCATCAATTAATTGATAAACTTCCAAAGTTTGCTTGTTATATCGCCATAGTTCAGGGACACCAAGAGCAGCATAGAGAGAGAATTTGTTGATGGAAGAATGTCTGTGGTCGGACTCAATCACTAGATCTGGTGGCGGATTGCTAGGTAAGCTAATACTAATACCCCGAACTTTTAATTCATTTTGAATATAAAAACAAGTATCAGGTTCAACTGCACGGGTGAGATCGTCTCTTTCTAGCTTCCAAGCACCAAGCTCCATAACCTCAAGTTCCAGTTCATCAGCCATAGCTGTAACAAGATAGCTGATGACAATCTTGGGTTGCTCGTGCTCTTGTAATGACATTCTAATCTCCAACACACCCTGGTCATAGGCAATTCTCCACCCGCGATCGTCACCCAACTGAGCCATTAGTTCCTTATAAGTTTGCCAACTAATACCCTTGAGTTCAATAAATTGCTTTTCTCTAATTATTTCCTCTGTGAGGATTGGTAGTGTCGTTGTCATCGATCTATACCCTAGGGTTAACCTCTACTTCAGTAAAAAAACAGCTTCTTGCTCCAGTATGACAGGCAATATCTCCCACCTGCTCGATCTTGATCAAGATGGTGTCACCATCGCAGTCATAAAATAGGTGCTTCACTTTTTGGATGTGTCCAGAGGTTGCTCCTTTATGCCATAGTTCTTGGCGCGATCGACTCCAATAGTGCGCTTCTCCGGTTTGCAGCGTCATGGTGAGGGATTCTTTATTCATCCAGGCCATCATCAACACAGCCCCATCGAGATCGTCCTGGGCGATCGCCGGAATCAATCCATTCGCATCAAATTTCAGCCACTCGATCCAGTCTTTAGTTAAATCCATCAAAATGTCGTATCCCTTCTAAAAATATTGATGCCACTTACAAATGTAAATGACATCAAAGTCACGACTTGGAAGGTTA
Source organism: Rhizobium sp. Q54 (assembly GCA_943367755.1). Taxonomy (GTDB): domain Bacteria; phylum Cyanobacteriota; class Cyanobacteriia; order Pseudanabaenales; family Pseudanabaenaceae; genus PCC-6802. Next base: position 203,719 of record CALRKB020000001.1, read on the forward strand.
TTTTGAAAACCTTGCCAAATAAGGGTCTCAGAGGATGAGCATTTTAGCCTTTTCAACGAGGATACTGGGTTTCAGCCCTGTAACTGAGTGCTAACCTTCCAAGTCGTGTCAAAGTAAAGTTTTAGCTCGAATTAGATCAAAAAAGTAGATGGGTTAGCTAGCTTCTATGCCCCTCGACTTTCTAAAGCTCTAGCAAGGCGATCGAGGGTTGTAGTCAGGCGTTCTTGAGACTCAAGTGCAGGATCTGGAGCAGCAGCCTCTTCAGCAGCCACAGCTTCTTGGCGCTTAAATTTCTCAAATGCTTGAATCATCAGGAAAATGACAAAGGCAATGACTATAAAGTTGAGTACTGCGGCTAGGAAAACGCCGTATTTAATACCGTTGAATATCAACTTGTCTAGTTCATTAATGCCAAGGGAAGTCAGCACAGGGCTTAAAATTGCTGGTGTGATCACATCTTTGATAAATGACTCAACAATCTTGCCAAATGCACCGCCAATAATGACGGCGACGGCGAGATCGACAACATTTCCCTGGGAGATAAATGTCTGAAAATCCCTTAAAAAACCGCCTGCTGCGGCTCTACCTCTTCTTGCTGCCATATTTCCTCTTAACTTTTTGAAATTTGGGGTTATTTTATTAAACTTAGACCGTTTGGGGGAAGTTGCATTTGCCAAATTCGTAAACGCACACCACGGTCTTGCTAATTTTATGTTGAAACTAACCCCTATTTGTCATTAAGGTCGAAAGATTAAGATTTATGTAGCTATACACGCCATTTAGCTCTAAAAAGCGGATTTTAGGGCGATCGCTCCATCAAAGAACTGCAAAAGCACTCAATTTTGGCCATAAGTACATTAAGCCGATCTCATCTAATTGGTGGCAAGGAGTACTACATTTAGCGAGGTAGTGAACTCCTTGCTCTAGCAAACGGAACCAACACAGGCAAGACCTATACAGTTAGGACAATGGTTCGAGGTAAGGACATTATTGTCAGAGAAGCCAAGAATTAAGGCAACTTAGTCGCAGCGTTGACTTTGTAGCTATTGACCACGCTACCCATGGAATCTTTGAGATCGTCAAACTGGTGCTCAAGCACTCCTGTCGTTAGGAGGGAGACCTTATCATCTACCTTCTCGATAAAACTATTGCCCTGCACTCGGCCGGTAGCGCCCTGAATTGTTTCAGTGTAGCCCCAGACAATCTGAACGCTCTTATCTGATTGGATAATTGGTTCTTCCATAAAGAACCCAGGTCTTTTGCCAAAGGTATTTTGCAAAAAGGTTTTGAGCAGGGTGACCATCTTGGCATCATCAATACCTGGTGGTGCGTTGAAAATATCAACAGTAATCAGGGCATTCTTGGTGGGATCGAACCACAAAACAATAGCTTCTCCGGGTTTGGAATTGTCTGTTGGCGACCAACCTTCTGGAATATCAATCTCAAACAGTCCTGATTTATATTTATAAGGTTGCAGATTGTCTGCCTTTACCTTGAGAAATTTTTCAGGAGAACTGACATCAGCGGCTGGCTTCGTTGCTTTGCTCAAGGACTTGCCTGACGACTTGGCTGTCTCAGTTGGGGAGGCTGAAGGAGTTGACGTAGTAGTTGTAGTAGTTGTAGTAGTTGTTGTTGGTGGTGTTGATGTTGTCGGTGTCGGCTTGTTGCTGTCACAAGCCACTAGGGCGAGGGCCGTTAAAGTTGCAGCTAAGACATATTGGAAACGCATAATTACACTCTCCCTGTTTTGCCAGGTGTTAACTTTTGATACTAAGTACTAGGAAATCATAAGATCTAATCGGCCATTTTCACCAGATTTGTAGGTATTTTTACCAAAATTGTCTCACCGTTTGGCTCATTATCTAGCTTGTTTCAATGGCAATTTAAACTGGATCGCAGCGAATTTCAATTAAAAAACCGTCTGGATCGTAGAAGTAAATTCCTTTTCCCGTGGGGCGTGTGACCGTTTCACCCATGGGTACTTGATGCGATCGCAAAACCTCGACAGCGCGATCGAATAGATCGGGCACAATATCAAAGGCTAGATGATTGGCACGGGTAAACTGCTGCTGCGGATCGGGATTGGGGGGTGATAGGTCAGGCTCCCAAAATAGATCGATCACTGTGCCGTCAGGTGTGGCAAAATTAGCAACTTTACCTGATGCTACTAATTCAATTAGTGTAGACGGAACTTCTTCACCCTGGAGTTCATACAATCCCAAGATATCGCCATAGAAATGACGGGATACCTGCATATCTTTAACGTTAAGCGCAAAATGATGAATGCGTCGCAGGCTACCGATCGCGAGAGTAGGAGCATCAGACATTTGACTGAACCTATTACTAAACCTATTGCTGAACTATTACTGCCAGTTATGGTTGATCGACCGAGCCAATTTGCTTATAGTTTAACGCTTCTAGGGTTTCTAAGGCAGCTTCTCTGATCGCGGGAACGGTTTCGCGGCCTAATAATACTTGGCAATATTGCGCGATCGCCATTTCTTGATTGAGCGGTAATCGCTTTTGTTGTACTCGTTGGGCAACCTGACGCACTGCAATCAGGCGTTCTAGCTCATCATTAGCAGTAAATTGAGCAACCAGTTGTTCGACATTTGCCTCTTGGGTTGTCAACCAATTGTCTATTGCCAGCTTGATCAGCAAGCCCAAAACCGTTAGCGTCGCCGCAAGTTGCAGAATACCAGCACTGGCAATCCAGTGGTTTTCGATATTGCTCCAGATCGCAGCTACCATATATGTCAAAAATACGGTGCCAGCCCCCATACCGACGGCAAGGGTGAGTTTGCTATTGGGATGACTCAGTAATTTTTGGCTGCGGAGAATAAGCCTGCCCCAGTTCCAGTCTTGCCATACATATACCAAGCTCATCACTATGACACCAGCGATCGTTGCTACAACCAACTGCCAATTCCAAAGCGAGAGCATTAGCAGCGCTATGGCCACAATCGCCCACACGGGAAGACCCTGCTTGCGCCTGAGAATGCGACCTGCTGACCGCACAAATTGCTGCGATCCTGGTGATGACTTGGAATGATACCTGGAAGAATCTTCAATCACCTGTGGAAACCTAATCCTATTTACCGAATATTTTAGCCATTTCGGGGGCAATTTTCTTGATGTTATACCATTTTGCTAGTTGCCAACTGCAAAGATTAATAAATGGATTGTCAGGGGATAAATGCAAATTATTAAATACCTTCATGCCGCCATACTGGTTAGCGACTTAGCTAAGGCCGAACATTTCTATGGCACTGTACTGGGTTTAACCAAAATAAATAGAGAACTGAGGTTCCCTGGGGCTTGGTACCAAGTAGGCGATGTAGGCGATTACCAAATTCATTTGCTCGTTTGCGATCTGCCGTCAGATCGATGTTTACCAGAGAAGTGGGGTCGCGATCGCCATATTGCTTTTGCTGTCGATGACCTGGAAGCTGTCAAGGCAAAATTGCAAGCCCATAATTGCCCACTTCAAATGAGTGCTTCTGGTCGAGCGGCTCTCTTTGTTCAAGATCCTGATGGCAACATAATTGAGCTTTCAGCAATGTGAAGAGCCAAAAATTACTGAAAATAAAAGTACTTACTAAATCCCGATAAAAAAAGTCGGGTATATTTGACGCTATTTGACAGGCTATGTTATGTTCCAAATAAGTTAGTCAACTCCTAGTTCTTAAAGCTCATCATGACAATAGCAACCACAGCGAACTACTCCTGCGAGAAAGTTACAACCTTCAGTCATCTCAAGTGCAAAGAATGCGGTGCTAAGTATGAGCCCAAGGCCATACATGTTTGTGAAATGTGTTTTGGGCCTTTGGAGGTAGACTACGATTACGATGCGATCGCTGCTAAAGTTAGCCGCGCCACGATTGAGGCTGGCCCTAATTCAATTTGGCGCTACCGAGATTTTCTCCCTGTTCAAACCGATAACTATATCGATGTCGGCACAGGCATGACTCCTTTAATCAAGGCAAATCGCCTTGCCAAAAAACTCGGCATCAAGAATCTCTACATTAAAAATGATGCTGTGAATATGCCCACACTCAGTTTCAAAGACCGCGTGGTATCCGTCGCACTCAGCCGTGCACGCGAATTGGGCTTCACTACTGTTGCCTGCGCTAGTACAGGTAATCTAGCGAACTCGACCGCCGCGATCGCCGCCCATGCAGGGTTAGATTGTTGCGTTTTCATTCCCTCTGACCTCGAAGCAGGTAAGGTTTTGGGTACAGTGATCTATTCACCGAAAGTATTTGCTGTGCATGGCAATTACGATCAGGTCAACCGTCTTTGCTCAGAAGTGGCAAATACCTACGGTTGGGGCTTTGTGAACATTAACCTCCGCCCCTATTATTCTGAGGGTTCAAAGACCTTAGCGTATGAAACCATCGAGCAGCTCGGCTGGCAGTTACCGGATCATATTGTTGCGCCTTTGGCATCTGGATCGCTATTCACCAAGATTTACAAAGGCTTCCAAGAATTTGTCAAAGTCGGCTTAGTTGATGACAAACCCGTACGCTTCAGTGGCGCTCAGGCTGAAGGTTGTTCTCCGATCGCCGCTGCCTTTGAGCAAGGTCGCGATTTCATCACACCTGTGAAGCCCAAAACCATTGCGAAGAGCATTGCGATCGGTAACCCTGCCGACGGTGTTTATGCGATCGATATTGCTCGCAAAACTGACGGTAATATTGCTTCTGTGAATGATGATGAAATCATTGCTGGGATTAAGCTGTTGGCTGAAACTGAAGGCATTTTCACGGAAACCGCTGGCGGTACTACAGTTGCTGTCCTCAAAAAGCTAGTAGAGGCTGGCAAGATTAACCCAGATGAGACTACGGTTGTCTACATTACTGGCAATGGTCTTAAGACCACGGAGGCCGTTCAGGGTTATGTGGGCGAGCCTCTGCAAATCGAACCAAAACTTGACAGTTTTGAGCGGGCGCTAGAGCGTTCTAACACCCTAGAGAGTCTGGAGTGGCAGCCTGTATCTGTCTAACTCAAAAAACATATCCAGAAATATAGTTCTAAAGCATTACCAACCCAAATCTTTACATGGGGAGAATTTCTCCCCATTTTTATTGTTTGTTTACACCAATCCATTGTGAGGAAATCTAGCCGATCGCTACTATGAATCAACCAAAAGCAAAATGGGAATACTTGCGATCGCGATCGCACATAATTTCTCGCACGCACTCTTAAATGTTAGTAGGTGTTTAAAACTTACAACGGTTAATTGCGCGAAAATAAATCTTAACCCCTTCTACCTTTTAAGGAGTTTCTCTATATGACATCTCCGAAACAGCCAAACCCTGAGCAACCTCACGCTTTTCCCAAAGCAGGACGTGCTGCCCAGATTGGCGTGAAGCTAGTTACTTTCGGTGGTGCTGGTAACCTCGCACTAGCATCGGGAGTAACTATCAGTCTTCTCTTTGGTATCGTGTTAGTCCTAATTTTAGGCATAACCTTGATTTCAGGCAGCGATAACCCTATAGCTGGTCTAGGCATGGCTGTTGCGATCGCTGTAGTGTTCAACCTAGTCGTCTTTTTCCTAGCTCCATTCATCATGGATATGACGCAGCACTGGTTGTATAAAACGCGCTGGGTTTCGCTAGAGGAAATTGCCAGACGTAGTCCTGAGACCTCTGCTGTGATTCGCCGCATTTGTGCGGAGAAACAGATTAAGCAACCTCGTTTAGGCATTATTGATGACGAGAATCCTACGGCTTTTACCTATGGTTCTCTACCAAACAGCGCTCGTTTAGTTGTGAGTCAGGGACTATTTACCTACCTTGATGATGATGAGGTAGCTACCGTCTATGCCCATGAACTAGGTCATATCGTGCACTGGGACTTTGCGGTCATGACCCTGGCAGCTACTATGGTACAGATCGTTTACCTAATTTATGTCACCGCAATTCGTATGGGTCGCGGTGGGGGAGATAGTAAGCTCAAAGATGCCGCCACCGCTGTCTCATTTGCTGCTTATGTGTTTTACATAGTTGGCACCTATTTAATGCTGTATCTATCCCGCACGCGGGAGTATTTTGCCGATCAATTTGCCGCTGAAACTACTGGCAACCCTAATGCACTATCGCGGGCGTTGGTAAAGATTGCCTACGGCATTATTGAGGTGGGGGAACGCTCTACAGAACCTAGCAGGTTGGTAGAAGGTACACGTGCTCTGGGGATTTACGATGCTAAAGCTGCAACTTCTACAGGTACTGCATATCGCATTTCTTCTTCGCCTAATCAAGTCGGGCGGGTATTTCTCTGGGATATGTTTAACCCCTGGGGCTGGTGGATGGAGTTAAATTCGACTCACCCTCTGACTGGTAAGCGCGTGCGCGCTTTAAGTACCTACGCGGAGCAATTAGGTCTGGAAACAGAGTTTGATATGGCGCGTGTGGTTGCTGACGGCAAGCACCTGGATCAAGGTAAGCTATACGGTAATTTTGCCCTGGATGTCGTCTTGTACGCAGCGGAAACGATCGGTTTCTTTGCTGGCTTGGTACTTGGGTTTGCGATCGCGAGTTCCTCAGGCAATAGCATGTGGTTCATAAGCAGCCCATTAGTTGGTCTTGGAGCTGGGATACTGATCAAAGCGCTGGTGACCTTCCCCGACTACAGCAGAGCCGAAGCCACCAGTGTCCTGGAACTGATGTCCGATCCCTATGCCAGCCCGTTGCGCGGTAAACCAGCAAAGCTGAACGGCGATCTGATTGGTCGCGGTGATGCGGGCTATGTGTTTGGTTCCGATCTCAAAATGCAGGATCGTAGCGGCATGATGTATCTGCACTACTCTTCGCGCTTTGGCCCGATCGGGAACTTCCTCTTCGGCATGAAACGGGTGAAGAACCTGATTGGCATGAAAGTAGAAACTTTAGGTTGGTTCCGTCGCGGTGTTGCCCCCTGGGTCGATCTGATCCAGTTAAAGACCGATAGCGGTACGATCGTCAATAGCTACCATCGCTTCTGGTCGTTCCTTCTGGGTGGCGGTGCGATTATTCTAGGCTTAGTCCTGCTAGCGTTGCGCTAAACCCATCCTATATCTTTCAAAAATCAATCTTACATAAAAAGGAGGCTACCTTGAGTAGCCTCCTTTTTTATAGCCAGTAATCTTTGCAACTAGACGCTAGAAGCAATTACCAGTCCTAAGACACCGATGAAAATTACCAGTGCGTAGAACTGAGCGCGTCCGTTTTCAAAGTATTTCAGCGCTTCACCTGTAACTACGGTGATGAATCCCGCCAGGTTGACGACACCATCAACAATCTTGGCATCTACTTCCAGCACCTGACGCGCTAAGCGACGCGAACCTTGCACAAAGATAAAGTCGTAGATTTCGTCAAAGTACCACTTGTTCTTAGAGAGTAGGTACAACGGCTGGATGGATTTGGCGATCGCCTCTGCCGAAATCGTTTTCCGCAAGTACATCAGCACTGCCAAGCTAATACCGATCAGCGCAATTCCCACCGAACTACCCGCCATCGCCAAGAATTCAGGTGTTAAACCTTCAACGGGGATGCCTTCTACTTTTTCACCAGGGGCATGAATAAAAGCCTCAAAGTAATTGCCAAATGGCGTTCCTACCAGACCAATTAGTAAAGATGGTACGGCTAGAGCCATGAGTGGGAAAGTCATCGTCAAAGGTGACTCATGAGGCTTGTCAGCATGGTGGTCGTGTGTACTATGCTCCTCAGTAGCCGGATTTCCAGAGTTCTCTAGCTTCACTTGAGCTAAGAGTTCTTTTTTAGTACCCTTAAATTCACCTTCAAAGGTACTGAAATACATGCGGAACATATAAAAGGCTGTAACACCAGCTGTCAGCCAGCCCACTGCCCACATGGCGGGATTAGCGGCAAATACGGATGACAAGATTTCATCTTTGGACCAGAATCCAGCAAATGGTGGAATACCAGATATTGCCAGGGTGCCAATCAAAAACGTAATCGCAGTAATTGGCATATACTTGCGCAATCCACCCATCACACGCATATCCTGCGCTACAGAGGGGTCGTGTCCGACAACTCCCTCCATACCGTGAATTACGGAACCAGAGCCTAGGAACAGCATTGCCTTGAAATAGGCATGGGTCATCAGGTGAAATAGTCCGGCACCATAGGCTCCAACTCCCATACCCATAACCATGTAGCCTAACTGCGAAATCGTAGAATAGGCCAGACCTTTTTTAATGTCATTCTGGGTAATGGCGATGCTGGCTCCCAAGAATGCTGTAAATGCACCTGTCCAGGCGATCGTATTCATCACAGTTGGCAGTTCCTCAAATACAGGGAACATGCGAGCGATCAGAAACACACCTGCTGCCACCATGGTAGCGGCATGGATCAGAGCTGAGATCGGTGTAGGGCCTTCCATCGCATCTGGTAGCCATACGTGCAGAGGAAACTGTGCTGACTTTGCCGCTGGCCCCATAAACACCAGAATGGCAAATAGCGTCGCGAGGAAGACGCTGATAGAGCCAGACTCAACTGCCTCAGTTAATCTGGTTCCCATTTCACCAAACTCAAATGTCCTCGTCACCCAATACAGTCCCAATATGCCAAGCAGAAGGCCAAAGTCTCCTACTCTATTAACAACAAATGCTTTTTGGCAGGCATCGGCTGCCCCCTTACGGTCAAACCAAAAGCCTACTAGTAGGTAAGAGCACATACCCACTAGCTCCCAGAAAACGTAAATCTGTATCAGGTTGGGGCTAATTACTAAGCCCAGCATCGAGGAGCTAAATAGACTCAGGTATGCATAGAACCTGGTATAGCTGGGATCGTGAGCCATGTAGCCATCGGTATAAATTTGTACCAGGAAAGCTACGGAGGTAACAATCACCAGCATTAGAGCTGTCAGGTGATCGATCACAAACCCCATACTCAGATGAAAATCACCTGCTTGTGCCCATTCAAACGTCCATAAATACGGTGCGTGACCCTGGATTTGGCTCCACAATAAGCTACAGGCTAGTACCATGCCTGCACCGGTGGCAGACACGCTTAAGACGGCGCTGGCTTTCTTCAGTTGATTGGTGGCTTTATTAAAGGAAATCAGCCCCAATCCGATCATGAATGCTGCAAGCAAAGGCAGCACAGGGATAAGCCAGGCGTATTGATATGCAAATTCCATATTTGGAGGTTATTTAACTCGCTTAGATGATAGTGACTCTTCCCAATCGTTAGTCTACTACAGCCATATATTGACCTATATGTAATTTGAGAGCAAAAATACTTAGGAAACCTAAAGCATTTGTTAAACTTTGGTTAGCTGGTACGTTTAATCAGGGATATTAGGGGCAATTTTGCGCTTGCTTATGTTGCAAATGTTGTCAACAAATGTAGATAAATCAAGTAGGACAAACTTCCTTGCAAACAACCACACTTGAATCTAGCGGATTGTCTATTCCACCCTTGGGTATTGGTACCTGGGCTTGGGGTGATAAGTGTTTTTGGAGCTATGGTAAAGACTATGGCGAAGCACAAGTCCAAGATGCATTCAAAGCTTCCCTAGAGGCTGGTATTACATTCTTTGATACGGCTGAGGTTTATGGTCTAGGGGAATCCGAACGTTTGTTAGGAAAATTTATGCGGGGTGCCAAGCAACCAATTTGTATCGCCACCAAGTACATGCCTGTCCCCTGGCGCGTTAATGCTAAGGCTGTTAAAGATGCGATCGCTGCTAGTCTTGAGCGCTTGCAAGTTAAGCGGATCGATCTCTACCAAGTACATCAACCCGTCAGTTTTTTGATGAGCCAGAAAACATTAATGAATGCTCTGGCGGATGAGGTAAAGCAGGGAAGAATCCTGGCACTCGGTGTCAGCAATTATTCGGCGGAGCAGATGCGTGAAGCACACAAGTACTTAGGCGATCGCGGCATTCCACTTGCAGTTAATCAGGTAAAGTACTCTTTGATCGATAGGCAGATCGAGACCAATGGCATTCTAGACACGGCGCGATCGCTTAGGGTGAAAATTTTGGCCTATAGTCCCCTCGCCCAGGGGCTGCTCACTGGTAAATATACATCTACAAAACCACCCACAGGAGTAAGGCAATTCGATGCTCGCTTTGGTAACGATGGTCTGTTCAAAATTGAGCCCTTATTAAAGTTGTTGCGACAGACCGCCGAACAACACGATCGCACAATTGGCCAAGTAGCGCTCAATTGGCTGATGACTAAAGGCGTTATTCCCATACCAGGTGCTAAAAACGCAGAACAATCACGTCAAAATGCTGGAGCACTAGGATGGCAACTCGATCCCGAAGAAGTTGTGCTGTTAGATCGAGCTAGCAGCATATGGCGAAAAAAACCTTGATGCGATCTAATAAGTACCTGTAACTACACTTTTTGCAATCTTTGAGTTAGCAGTTACATGCATAAGCATTAATTTAGGTGTCAGATACCGAATAAAGCTAAGTGCGATCCCCACAGTTAACATAAAATCTTCTACTGAGGGCGCATCAGCATCTTGCTAGAAGATTGCATTTACTAGCTTCCTCAACAGCCGAACTTTTGACTGAGGGCACGATTTCTATGGAAGCAAAATACTTGCTACAGCTCTATGAGATGGGAGATAGAAATTTCACCAGTATGGATTTGAGTGGAGCCGATCTAAGCAAAGCAAATCTGATTGGAGTCAATCTCAGGGGTATCAATTTAACTGGTGCAAATCTCTGCCGCGCGTTTCTAATGCGTGCAAATTTATGTGAAGCATTCCTTAACTGGGCAGATATGAGTTTTGTGAAACTCAGCGATGCCAATCTTAGTAACGCCGATCTCACCAAAGCCAACCTCAAGGGTGCATTTCTCGTCAAGTCCGATCTTAGTAAGACCAGGCTAAGTGGTGCAGTGCTAACTGGTGTGAATTTGCGGGGTGCAGTGCTAACTGGAGCCAACCTCTGCGGTGCTAATCTTACAGATGTTAACCTCCGAGGTGCAGATCTTAGGGGTGCAAACCTCAGTTGGGCAAATCTGAGCGGGGCTAGATTGAGTGGAGCCCTATTGGATGGGTCATTTATGAATGGGGTCAACCTTAGTGGGGCATTTATGAATGGGGTCGATCTGGCTAGAGCCAATCTGAGCGGAGTTGACTTCAGCGCCACCAAGTTGAGTGGTGCCAATTTGCAGAATGCCAATTTGCAGGCCTGCAACCTCACTGCGGCCAAGTTGCGTGGCGTGAGTTTAGTGGGTGCCAATCTTACCGGGGCAAACCTTTGCCAGGCATCTCTGAGTAAAGCCGATCTCAGTTGGACAATTATGGTGAGAGCAAATCTTAGAGGTGCGGATCTAAGCGATGCGAATCTTGATGGTGCCAGTATTGATGGGGCAGACTTTACTGATGCTACCCAACCAGAGCTATTAAAGCAGTTCCTAGCAACGGCGGAGGAACGCATCCAGACGGGAATCGCCAAAGAAAAACATCCTTGGATGCACCAAAGCACTTTAGAGCGGAACTACAACTATGTCAGGCGTAGGGTATTGAGCCATTATGCGGAAGCCGAATAGTATTTAGAATTGACAACTTAATGGGTTAGCAATGAGTAAAGCTAGCTCACGGCAATTTTGGTAATTGCGTCAATCAATTCATTGATGGCATCGTTCTCCCAGATTCCTTCGGCTCTACGTCCGGTATGAAGCTGCAAGCTGATTCTAAAATCACCTGGGTAGCCACTCAGTTCTAAACTTATATTTTCCGTTTCAGCCGTGCAGGTTAGACTTTCTTGCTCAGACAACTCAGACTGCGCTTGCTGTACAGACTCTATTAGTTGCAGGGAGAGGCTACAAAATTCCTCCAGCTCCGGCTGAGTTAGTTCAATTGCCCAGTTGTCAGCGCCGACTAGGCCAGAGAAAGGCTGTATATGTGGAAACCAACCTATACGCCAGCCTTTTCCGCTTAAGAGTTGTTTACTTACCAATTGTTTACTGGTTATCTTGTTATTCGGTGCTTAGTCACTCAAGATCTCAGGCTGGGTAAGCTCATCAGACATTTCAATCACGGCACGTAAAATCGGCTTCATTGCGTGATCGTCATAGTCATCGACATCTTCGTAGCGTCTGTGCTTTGCTCGATTTGCCACCTGTACGGTAATGCGGTAGCGATTAGAGGATGCAGCGACCAGTTCCTCAACGCGTCGGATAATTTGTGACGATTCAATCACATAGCGCTTAGCCATATTGGGTTTTCGAGAATTGCGAATTTAGTTAGCGTTACAAGTGTATCTTAACCTTAAACACACTTAAACACATAGGTATCAATCAAAAGACAAAATTCCAGGTTTAATGTCGTTTAAATTTTATGTCTTTTAGCCTTTACAGGCATTGCATGGATGATTTATTGGGTAGCATGATAGGTAAATCGTACGTATCGATAAGCGATTTAATTGAGAGGTCGAAATTTTTCCTATGCAAGTCAATATCGCAGTCAGAGCTTCACTAGCTATTTTTACCGCATTTGGCCTTCAGTCTATGACTCAAAACTTTGCAGCAGCAGAAGTCTGGGTACATGTACGTACTCGATCTACTCCCACTGTGCCCATTCAGACAACTTTTCATTGCACTCCTATGCAGGGAGGGAGTTATGCAACTGTCGCTAAAAGGGGCGATCGCCAAACACCTCCCATGATTGTATGGACTAGTACGCTTGGCGAGTTCGGTCAGTATACGCCGCAGCGTCGTTGCGAAATTGTCAGTGATAAATTCACCCAAGCAGTTGCACTGAATGGTGGCAAGCTCAAGAGCATGCTCTTAACCTACGGCATTAACAACAGACAACGTGTGATCTGTTATGTCAATCATCCTAATGGGTCGTGCAACTCGGATAACCAATTATTTACACTCCGTCCAGCCGACCGAGGTAGAGAACGCCAAATCCTAGAGAAGTTGGTTAATTTTGGTATTCAAGGCACTGGTACTCCAGTTCAACAAAGTGGTGAGATATTCTACGCTAATGTCGGAGAATCAATAGAGCGCTTCTTTTCTGATTCTAATTCGCAGCCACCTGCAAATAAGCCTTCACCTTCACCTGTATCTATCCCAAAAGCACCAGACATTCCAGCTAATAAGGACGGTTCCATCTAGCCTTATATTAGCCATTACGTAAGAGCGATCGCCATGTTCTTTATCCCACGTTCCTGGTTGCAGATGGTCATAGTAACTATGGCTATTTCATCGCTAACATGTCTATTAGGTCCTTTAGCCATAGCTAGTCGTCCAATTGAACTTAATGATAATAATCACGCCAAACCCTCAAAGGTAAACACTCTGTCACAGGCTGAGACACAGACTGGGCGATCGCAGGCATTAACCGATCGAGATATCAGCTATATTGCCCAACATGTAACGGTGATTATTGCTGAGGGTTTGCAGGAGGGAGATGTAGAAGCCCAAAATGAGTTTAACCCTGGCTCTGGTTTTATTGTCGCCAAACTGGGTAATACCTATTTCGTGGCGACGAATCTCCACGTTGCCTTTAGACCAGAAGCGATCTATGGCATTCGTACCTATGATGGCAAAGTTTACTTTTCGGCCAATGGTACTGCTAGCACCAATTTATCCAAACAAGGGGTTACTAGTTTCCCCATTCTTTACTTTGGCAAATCTGGCAAAGATGGAAAAATAACAGGATTCGATTTAGCAATTGTCGGTTTCCAAAGCGATCGCGATTATCCAGTAGCAAAGGTTGGGCTTGGGAATTTACAACAGAGCGATCGTACGTTTGTGTTTGGCTGGCCAGATCCTGGCGATCGTAATCCTCGGCGTACGTGTAAATTATCCCCTGGCAATCTGCAAGAGATCTTAAATCCCCCCAACCCCAATGGCGGCTATGGCTTACTTTACAGCTCCGAGACCTACAGGGGTATGAGTGGTGGACCCGTATTCAATGCTAGAGGTGAGATTATCGGCATTCATGGACGCGGCAAGGAACCTAATGTTCCCTTTAATCAGGGAATTCAGGTCAATGCCTTAACATCGGAAGCTGGTAAACAGAGACTTCAAGTGTTTGTGTCATCTTTTGAACCAAGCTCTCTCGCAGCACTCCCCCTCCCCTCTACCGCCTGCCTCACCCCCGACATCTTCAAAGACTATACGCGGGATTTTAAAGCCGCAGCCCTAAGAGACGATCCATCGGGAGGACGCGGCAACCTTTTGCTGCCTGACGATTAGATCGACTTCATAATTCTTGTATTGCGAAGAGATAGCGTTTCAAGTAAGATTTGAAGGTGTGTGAGGGTTAAAGATATGAATAAGATCGGGCTTCTTTTATTGCCAAGCGTGTTATCTCTTTCAATCGGTGTGCCGTTTGCAGCTTGGGCAGAGTTAGATTTGCCAGAAATAAATATTGACTCTAATGAATCCCACATCCGAGCCGATCGCAAGTTGGATGAAGATCCTAGCTCAACCTTAGATAAGACATTAGATAAGACATTAGATAAGGCATTAGATAAGGCATTAGATACTGAGGATACCTCGCTTAATCATCATTCAAGTCCCAAGGGAAATGTTGATAGGGAAAGTCAAGTAGCGCAAACTCAAACTACGGCAATCCAAACTAAAAAGCAGTCTGACACTCCAGTAATTACCAATGAAGCAAGCCAATCCAACCTGCCTCAGCAAATAGGTGAGGTCGATGAGTCTGTCCAGGCACAAGTAACATCGGTCTCCCAACTGTCAGATGTGAAGCCAACCGACTGGGCGTTTACAGCATTGCAGTCTCTGGTGGAACGCTATGGCTGTATTGCCGGTTATCCAGATCGCACCTATCGCGGTCAACGCACCATCAGTCGCTATGAGTTTGCGGCTGGTCTTAATGCTTGCTTAGACAAGATTAATGAGATTATTACGGCAGGTTTGGCAGATAAGGTCAGCAAAGAAGATCTAGCCGCCGTGCAAAAGTTGCAGGCAGAATTTGCTGCCGAGCTAGCTGCTTTGAAGGGAAGAGTGGATGCCCTGGAAGCAAAAACAGCTCAGATCGAAGCCCAACAATTCTCCACAACCGTCAAGTTGGGTGGTGAGGTGATTTTTGGTCTAGCCGGTGCGTCAGGCGCTAGTCCTGGTTTTAAAAACCCAAATATCGTTTTTACCAGTTTGGCACGATTGGGTCTGGTGGCCTCGTTTACAGGTAGCGATCGCCTGCGGGTTGGCTTGCAAGCATCAAACTTTGGTAATAAAAACGATCAATCGGGACTAGGCTTTGGTAGCGGTCAGGCACTGGGTACTTATATGGCACTGCTGTCTTATCAATCCACAACCAATAATAATTTCGAGCTAGAACTACTGGAATATCGCTTTCCGGCCTTTGGCGATCGCGTAGTTTTCACCTTTAGGCCAGTTGGTTTTAGTCTTAGTACCGTCCTAACTGCGAACTCACCCTATTTTGATAATGGGCGCGGCTCCATTTCGCGCTTTGCCGAGGCTAGTCCCTTATTCAAAATTGGCAATCTACAGGCAGGTGCAGGATTTGATTGGCTTTTGGGCGATCGCATCAGACTGCAAGCAGCCTATGGCACTGCCAATTCCAGTAGTTCAATTACTCCCGATCCTATCAATACTGGCAAGTTTATCTCAGGAGGGATTACAGGCTCCGATAGTAGCGCGTTTGGCGTGCAGCTGTTACTCAAGCCTGCGGATACGGTGTGGACTGGCATTGCCTATATTAACGGCTATTCCACCACCGGACGATTGAATACTGCCACGGGTAGTGTTGCGGCTGATACAGGAGGAATACGCGGTAGTTCAACTGGTTTAAACGGTCTAGATTTTAGCAATGCGATTAATCAGCCTTCAACCATTAATGCGATCAGCGGCACCTTAAACTGGGCAATTTCTCCAACTGTGCGGTTTGGTGCTTGGGGAGGCTGGACTTTTACCGACTCTAAAGTATCAAATGCTTATGCCAATACCACCACCTGGCTGGTATCTCTGGGCTTATCCGATCCCTTTGGCCGCGAAGGCGATCTATTAGCTTTTCTATTCGGGCAGCCACCAAAACTGACTCAAGGGAGAAGTCCAAGCGGTCTTAATATTGCCGATACGGCGACAGGTTTGCACTACGAAGTCTTTTATCGCTATCAGGTTAACAAGAATATCTCCATCACCCCTGGCTTTTTCTTTGTGACCAATCCCGACCACGCTACCGGAGCCAACACCATTTTTGTTGGCACTATTCGTACTGTTTTCCGCTTCTAAGGAGGAATGATTATGTATTTACCCAAATTATTTTTGCATCTACTGGTCTCACCCGTTTTAGCAGGAGCATTGTTAGCAATCCTGAGTTTCGATCTAGGGATGAATGTTCGCGCTCAAACAACTGGAACTGTTACTACGACTACAGAACTAGCAAAGCGGATCAAGCCTACATTTTTTGAAGAAGAACGACGTATCCGCACTCCCACCCCAGCGGAAGAGCGGGAAGATAAGGCGGAAAGGGCTAGCACTGGTTTTGATACCACATTCCTAAGCGATGCGATCAATGGTAACCAAGATCCAGGTGCAATGGTAGGTCGCAATCCCAGCGTCGAAGATAATCGTAGCCCTGGCTTTTCTAAGGGTATAGTCAATCCGCAAAGCCCACGAGTACCAGGACCAAGTATCAATGGTAGTTTTGGTATTTTCCAGACCGCACCATAAGTTTAAGGAATTAAGTAAAAATGGCAATCAGTGACTTATTAGGCTTTACGCGGATTTTCGAGAAAGGCTCTCCCACATTTACTGCTCCTGTGGTTCTTGGAGGGGACTTCCCTACCAATGCTCAGATTATTTTTTCGGATACTGCCCGATTGTTGGCATCGAATGAAAGCGGCAGTAATGGGTATTTCCCTGGTCAGAATATTGTTGTCGCTGATTTTGATAATCCTATCCTAGAGTTGCGATTGGAGAATTTGGGGCTGACGCAGGCATCACCAGGGCGATTTACATTCAACTATGTTGCGCCTAACGTGGCAGATGGACAACTTAGCGTTGGGATCTTTGATGCCCAGGGTCAGCAGATTGGGTTTCAGGCTTTGCCAAGAACTAATGGCACCTATGAAATTCCTCTTCTCACAGATCCTAATGCTTATACTCCTGATATCACGGTGCAATTTAACGGAATTCCTAGCCTGATTCGGATAGGTGGTGTTTTGCGTGAGTTTGGTATTGACAACATCCAACTCACAACTGGTACGATATCACCACCTCCACCTCCACCTCCTGGGAATCAACCACCTGAAACAACCACGCCACCTGTAATTATCACTGCGCCTGGTACTACAGCACAATTAACAGGGTTAAGCGGAACAGATCCTGACCCCAATGATACGGTGACGCAATTTATCATTACTAGTCTGCCTTCACAAGGCACTCTTTTCTTTGGAAACCCTGCTGCTGCTGGTGGCCAAGTCACTCTCAACCAGCTAATCCCTGCTGACCAAATAGGAAATCTGTTTTTTCAAGCTAGTGCTAATTTTACAGAGACAAGCTTTACCTACGCGGCGATCGATAACAACGGCAATCAAGATACCACTCCTGCAACAGTTACTATAAATACCACTGGCAATCCACCTGATACAGGGCGACCGATCGCAGTAGACGATCGATTTCTCCCAGGAGATATTTTTGGTGTTTTTACTTTCAATGGTACATCTGGTTCTGATTCTTTCGATTTTCAGACCGACCCGAGAGTCAGAACTGTTAGTATTCCCACTTCTTTCCTTCTCCAGAATGACACAATCAACGGCGCTCCTGGAATTCAACAGAATCTTGTAGGTTTTTTCATCAATGGTGAAGTTTCACCACCATTTGAGAATGGCAATCCAGCAGTTAGATTCACACGCACCGATCCAACCCGTGATAGTAGCTTTGGGTATCAACTTGAAAATAGTGTAGGAAGAAGTGGTACCGCTACCGTAACGATACCCGCTATCTCTAGAGCTTTGATTAATGGTAATGGCGGTGATGACACTCTGTTGGGAGGCGGTGGGAACGATACCCTAGTTGGTGGTTCTGGGAACGACATCCTAACTGGTCGTGGTGGAACGGATACTTTTCGATATAATTCGCCCTCGGAAGGAGTTGACCAAATTACAGACTTCTCTGGCGATATTATTGCTGTTTCCGCTTCTGGATTTGGTGGTGGATTAGTAGCTGGGGTTACCCTTACAACTGACCAAACCATTAGTTCTGGTCCTCCCGGTCAATTCCTCGCCGCTCCAGGCACTACTGTGCCAATTGTTGGTTTTGGCAATACTAACAGGTTTATATACAACACTAATACGGGGGATCTTTATTACGATTCTGATGGTATTCCACGAGGAACTATACAAATCGCTAACCTCCAAGGTGCTCCATCTCTGGCTGCTTCCGACATCGTTGTCATTGCATAATTTTATTGATTGAAATCGAGGCGCGATCGCTTTCTATATCTGCTTGGTATAAGGGCGATCACTCTTAGTGATGTTTGGTATGAGGAGGCGATCGCTTCAATATCTATTCAGGAATATCACCAAAGCGATCGCGATACTTTCTGAGTAGTTCCTCCAATTCAACTTGACGCTGTTCGGCTTGAATTTTGGCTTGTTCAGCTTGAATTTTGGCTTGATGTTCCAGCGATCGCTCATGTTCCGCCTCAGCATATGATCGCAGAATCTGATTTGATTTAGGGTCAAAGAAACGGAACCGTTTATCTGGGTACAAATGTAGGTCTAAACCTAATAACTCACTATGCAATGACAATACCCCATCTGGCAAAATAGATGAAGCGATCGCTTCATAATTACCTTGCTCCAGACGCACTCCCTGTAGAGACATTGGTTTCAAATACTCTCCAGATGGATCGTACTGAAAATATTCCTTTACTCCCAAAGCCCGATAAATCAATGGATTTTCATCACGATCTTTACGCACAGTTCCCTTAGAAGTGATTTCTAAAACAAAATCAGGAACTCTTCCACCCTCTTTCCATACCTTATAACTAAGTCGATCGGATTGACTCATGCCAAACACTACAAATAGATCGGGAGCGATCTTTTTATCAGGATTATTCTCTTCATAAAAAATGAATAGATTCCCTGAGACATAGACATTCTCTTGTGGCTCAAACCAAAGTCTCAGTGCCTCTGTCGTATAGCTAAGATTGCGACGCTGTTTATCGCCTTCTGGCATTGGCTCAAAGTCCTCTTCCAAGTATTCAACTGTAGGGTTTAGCTTGAGTTCGCCAGAAACAATCATAGTGGCACTCCAAGGCATATGGGATCTGAGCCTAACTTAGCATATTCTGAGGTAGGCTTTTAGCTTCTCCTTTTGGTAGCATTCCTGGATAGCGATCGCCTCAGCTTGTTCTTTGGTGATACTTTCTTGAGTGGCGATGAAATGCTCTTAAATAGCGATCACCTTCTATATCTGCTTGGTATAAGGGCGATCGCTACTATCGGATTCCCGTCAGCGTTTCTACGGTAATCTAGATCGGTCTGTGCAAAGTAGCATTTTGCCTGCATCTGTAAAAGCTCGGTGGCAACTTAGAACATAGAAAAAATGGCCTGTAAGTGTAATGTTAAAACCGTGATCGCCGTAATGTCAGCCGCAGCGGTAAATATCGATCCAATCGCTGAAATCGATGGAATTTGTACGGATAGCCGCAAGCTGCAATCGGGGCAATTATTTGTGGCGCTGGTGGGGGAAAACTTTGATGGTCATGAGTTTGTCGCCCAGGCGATCGCCCAGGGAGCAATAGCCGCAGTTGTGCAAGGTGATCGCTTTGCTAATGCGTCGGATTTACCGCTGTTGATAGTGCCAGATACCCTTGCCGCTTATCAAGCGATCGCGCTTTGGTGGCGGCTGGAATGCAATTTGCCAGTCGTAGCAGTGACAGGATCAGCAGGCAAAACTACCACGAAGGAGCTAATTGCGGCGCTGCTAAGCTATTACACCGATCCAGGCAAATCTGTACACAAGAGCGCTGCCAACTACAACAATGATATTGGTGTTGCCCAAACTTTACTCGCGATCGAATCCAGCCAACATAGTTTTGTGGTGGTGGAAATGGGGATGCGGGGACCCGGAGAAATTGCCCGATTAGCTCGCACTGCCCAACCAACCGTGAGCGTGATTACAAATATTGGGACTGCACATATTGGTAGGCTGGGTTCGCAGGAGGCGATCGCTGCGGCTAAATGCGAATTGCTGGAGCAAACACCCGCTGGTAGTATTGCCGTGCTTAACGGTGAAGATCGCTTGTTATTGCAAACTGCGAGTAGAGTCTGGCATGGCAATACGGTCACCTATGGTCTGGCCGATTGTATAGGTGGCATAGATAATTGCGATCTTAATATTAGTAATAGTGTGAATGGCGAACTCGAAGGAGATACTTTGCGAGTTCAGGAAATGACGTGGCAAATGCCCCTAACCGGACGGCATAATGCGCTGAATTTTTTAGCAGCTCTAGGTGTTTTGCAAGCACTGGGCTTAGATTGGCAGATCGCCCACCAAGAGGCCGCCCATGGCATTGCTAATTTCAGTTTGCCCTCAGGACGAGCAGAGGTTCATCACCTCAAGGATGATGTACTGATTCTTGATGAAACCTACAACGCCTCCCCAGAGGCCACAATTGCGGCATTACATTTACTGGCCAATACTCCAGGTCGCCGCCGCTGGGCAATTCTCGGCACAATGAAGGAACTAGGAGCGATGTCTAATACCCTCCATACCAAAATTGGTGAAACTGTTGCCAGTTTAGGTATCGATCGCCTGTTAGTACTGCTCGATGGTGAAGCAGATGCCATTTTACGCGGCGCTGGCCATGACTTATCCCTAGTTGTTGGTTGTGCTAGCCATGCTGAAATCGTAGCGACATTGCTTAAGCTAGTAGAACCAGGCGATCGCCTATTATTCAAAGCATCTCGCTCTGTAGGTATGGATCTGGCTGTGCAGGAGTTCAAGCAGGCTTGGCAAGCAAGCAAGCAATAATTTTTGCGACTGTGGTTGCCATGTCCACATGGCAACCACATAGGTCTGCCCGTACAGCCCGTACAGCCCGTACAACTAAAAGCGTGTTTCCATACCAGGCTATTTGGCGAGTAAATCTAGTCTAAAACTAGTTTCGGTGTCGCTGGTGACGCGAATTTTGTAATTACCAGCCCGTGTAGCTGTGACCTGCTGCTCGCCTCCGCCAGCAATGTTGCCAACCGGATTACCTTCCGGATCGAAAATCTCAACCTTAACATTCCCTTCAGTTACGCGTACGCCTAGGGTTTGCCCATCCAGCATACCCACACGGTAGCGAATGACATCATTGGGTCTGACTGTATCAGCAACGGAGGTAATGAAATTTCCTGGCGGAAACTCAATATTTCTAGAAGTTACCTGTGGATTAGCATTGGGTAAAGTAGAACTGTTGGGGGTGGGTGGGTTAGTGGGAGTCTCCGTTGGAGTTGGGTTAGCCGATGTCGTGGGTGTAATCGTCGGCGTGGGGGTGGGAGGATTTTCCAGTTGCACGTCTAAGCTAAAGTTGCTTTCAGTAACGCCAGGAGTAGTTTGCACAACTACGAAATAGGCCCCGTTAGCGGGTAGTTTGCCCTGCCAGTAGCCTACGTGGATATTATCCGCTCTGCTATCAATCGGTTTTTGATCTTCAAAATTAAGCGTCATCTGTAGCCCAGAGCCAGTTAACGAGGTAGTCATTTTCTGCCCCTTCTTACCGTTCAGCCGATAGGTAATGCTTTGCCCCGAAGAAATTTTGTCATTTATGGAGGCTCGATTTGAATCGGCGTTGAAGTTAAGGCTTTTATTGATATTAGTCAGTGCTGGCTCACTTGGTGTCGATGTTGGAACTGTCGTTGGCTGACTGGAGTTGTTATTAATTGCACTGGTGACTGGCTGAGATGGTTTGCTGCGATCAAAAATCACCGAAGCGATCGCCCAGGAAGCAATGCCTGAAATCAGCACTAGCAAAGTCCCTAAAAATATATTGATGCCAGCACCCTGACCTTGACGAGAGGCTGGGTTCGCTCGCTTAGGCGGTGGATTAGAGGCAGCATAGACGGTCTTCTCTTGCAATCCAGCTAGCTGATCTGGTGTAGTTTGGCGGCCTACGGCAACGGTTTTCAGCTCAGATGAGTATGCGCCCTGTAGGGCTTGTAATACTTCCTCGGCACTGGAGAAACGCTGGGCTGGCTTATAGCTCAGCATGCGATTGAGAGTTTTTGCCAAACTAGGACTGACATTCGCAAACTGCTGCCACTTCCAGTTGAGGCTAATATCATCGAAGAGATCCTGCGGTTCCTTGCCAGTCAGCAATACCAGGACAGTGACGGCGAGGGCATATAAATCGCTACTGGCGTAGGCATTGCCTGTCTGCAACTGTTCGGGAGGGGCATAGCCAGGTTTCCCGGCAACGGTTGATTGCGCCATTCCCAAGTGCGATTGCAGTTGAGTCGCAGCTTCCTTCACAACGCCAAAGTCAATGAGCACGGGCATTTGATCCTGCGATCGCAGCATCAGATTCTCTGGTGAGATATCCCGATGGATAATTTTGCGGCTATGCAGATATGAGAGGATGGGTAAAATCTGCTGGAGCAGAGTAACAGCTTCTGCTTCTGTAAATGTCGCTTTTTGGCGGCGGCGCTCGGACAGCAGTTGGCGATAGTTCCTGCCCTCAACATAATCTTGGACGAGAAATAGTCGTCCCTCCGCTTCAAAGGTGGCACGAAATTCAGGCACTTGGGGATGTTTGATCTGGTAAAGCGTATTTGCCTCACGCTGAAATAATTCTTTTGCCTTAGCTACCACATCTGGCGATTGAGTGAGGGGAATAAATTCTTTGAGTACGCACAATTCATGAAAACGCTCCGTGTCCTCAGCGACGTAGGTGCGACCCATTCCCCCTTGGCCGATGACGTTTTTAATAATGTAGCGATCGCGAAGGACTGAACCTTGAGGGATAGGGGATTGCATAGACGATCGATTATGGCTACTTATACTGAGTGTTTTATTCGCGTCCATACAATCCTAATACTGGCGGCTATGAATTAGCCACATTTAGCTAAATTGATTTCAGTTTCATGACACACCAGCTAAGTAAATGTTCCCAATACTATATTGGTACGACTAGAGATACACCAATTTTGACGAGCATTAGGAAGCGTTGTGATGAGTTATTTTTTAAGGGTTTCACTCTTAAAAAATTCTTGACAGAACACTAATAGCGCACATCCATGACGCTGCCGCGAATAATGTACTTTGGTCCCTCAATATCAATTGGTGTACCAACCTTGACCTTATCGCTAGCAAAAATGACGCCATCATTAGTAACTTGGGCGTTGGCGGCGAGCGTAATCGCAAAATCTCGCACGTAGGTATCTGCCAAACGCGGATCGGGCAAAACTGCAAGGGTGCCATCTAGTTTAGGTACGGGAATCTTTGGTACAAGCACCACTACCTTTTTGACACTGATTTCGCCGCGCGGTTGGTTGCGGATGATAATGTTTGTTTTGTCGCCTGCCTTAACCAAATCATAAGGCCTGAGGACAGTTAGACCCCGCACCATAATGTCTACTTCCACGGGCTTGGTGTCAGGATTACTGAGCTGAGCGATGGAATTACCATTGTTCCCAGGGATCAGGAATACTCCGATCAGAGTCAACAAAATTACGGCGATCGCGCCTACATCCAATACGCTGATCTTGCCGAATAGCCTGCCTTTACGATCTAAAATTGCCATTTATTTCCAGTTCTAGCCTCAGAATTTCTAGCCGCTAGATTATAGCTAATTATCGCATCGACACAGGATCGCGATCGCAACGTTCAGTCTTATGCATTGACGAGTTCTTCATAGAGAATTATCTATGCTGATAAGCTGTTTTCCGCCAAGCAGCTAAATGCCTACACGCTACGATATAGGATTGAGATTGGCAAATTTTGCCAGTCTTTATGTTAACTATCGATAGGTCAAAATCATATGGTTGCCACCCCAGCAGAATCTATAGGTACCGCACCTGCCTTTTGTGAAGGCATTCAATATTTTGGCGAGACTCTGCCTGGGTTCGAGACTCTGGGGAAATCACCCGCAGTTGACCCCGCTACTGGTGCGCTCCGCGATCTTCACGATCCGGCGGCTGTATTTCAAACGCTATTGGCTGCAGATGCATTGCGGTACTTAACCTTGCAAATTACTGCTAGCAAAGCTTCAGGCCATCCAGGTGGATTTGCCAGCTCCGTTGAAGCCTATGTCTCCCTTTTCTTACTGGGACATAAAAATATTCCCACGGAAGTGGGTCACCATGCTCCTGGTTTTTATAGTGCTATGTTCATGGATCGCTCCCTAGAGGATATGGGCATCTCTACTGTGATGCAACTGCGCGACAGCTTCCGTGAAAAGCATGGACTGTTAGGACATCTATCTGGATATATTCCTGGCATTCTGGCCCCAGCGGGGCCACTGGGGCAGGGGCAGCACTTTGCGATGGCGGGGGCACTCTTGCACCGCGACAAGCTATTTCCATTCACGATGGGTGATGGTGGTATGGGCGAACCATATCCCATGAGTGCGATGCAACACTTCCATGTTGCTTATCCCAAAGTAACTAATTTTCTACCTGTGTTGGTTTGGAATGGTTATAGCCAGGAACATCACAGTATGGTTTCCACCAAGTCTAATCAGGAAATGATTAGCTACTGGCAGGGTAATGGTTTTGAGGAAGTGATTTTAGTTAATGCCAAGGATTTTGACGATCAGAATCAACCTGGAGCTTATGTTGATAGTACCGTATTCTCCTTGCCGCAACGCTTAGCCTTTACAGCAGCAGTGCTCGCGGGTTGCGATCGCGCCGCCAAGTCAGCGATGTCTGGCAAGCTAACCGTCTTTATTATCAAGCAGCTCAAGGGTGCAGGCGTACATGCGCGTGGAGCCAAATCCCATAATCTCTATGCTCACCACACCCTCGAAAATCCTGATGTGATTAAAGGATTGCAGGAAAGAGCGATCGCACCCTCTGCATGGAGCTTAGTTCGCGAAAACTTCGTTCTGGCTGGCGGTGGCCCTGCGGCTAAAGTGGCGGTAACTGAGTCAGTCTTGCCCTTACCAGATATCAGTGGGTTACCCCTAGAAGAATTCGCGGTGGGTGAATCTAAGGTTTCCACTACGGCAATGGGACTATTGGTGGCAAAAGTTGGGATGTTAGATAAAGCCTTCATCGTTACGAATGCGGATGGCAATGAAGCCTCAGGCATCTCTAATATCAATCAAGCCCTAAAAATCAATCACCCTACCGCTGATGAACTATACTTCCAAGGGCCAGGTGGGCAAGTCTATGAACCTCTCAGCGAAGATGCCTGTGCGGGTTTGGCAGTGAGCTTGGCGCTGATGGGAAGCCGCACGCTCTGGTGTTCCTACGAATCCTTTGCGATTAATGGTTTACCGATCTGGCAAACGGTGACACAGGCAATGGCTGAATTGCGTCGTCCCACGCCTTCGACGATCTGTCTATTTACGGCAGGGGCGCTAGAGCAAGGGCGCAACGGCTGGACACACCAACGTCCTGAAATCGAAGCCTACTTCGCAGCAATGATGCGCAACGGCAATGTTTTCCCGCTATTCCCACCCGATGCCAATAGTATTCAAGCCTGTTACGAATGGGGACTGCAAACGCGAAATAAGGGCATTGTCATCACCGCCAGCAAATCACCCTTACCGATTCGTACGACATTCGAGCAAACTCGTAAAGCTCTGCATGAAGGGGCGATCGCTCTGCAAGAAATTCCTGGAAATAAAACCGTCGTATTTGCGGTCATTGGTGACATGACGCTGATCCCCGTATTTGCGGCAGCGGAACAGCTCAAAGCGCAGGGCATCGGTTCTAGGATCGTCTCGGTGGTCAGCCCGCGTCGTCTCTATCGTCTCCATGATGTCGCATGGGATACATGTTCGGTGCCTGATGGCGAGTTTCTTAGTGATGCTGGATTTGAGCAAATCTTTGGTGGTGATGCGCTGATTGGTGTGACGGGTGGAGCCAGCGGTGCGCTGGAACCAGTGATGCTGCGTAGTAATGTTAAGCGCGATACGTTTGCGTGGAAGCGTGGTGAGACAACGGCGACAGCGGCACAGTTAATGGAGTTCAACGGTTTGACGGCTGAGGCGCTTGCTCATCGAGGTAAGGAGTTAATCGGTTAGGAGATTCCTAAGGGGAAATATACCCTTGTGGTAGGGGCAGGTTTTGCCATCGATACCACCACGGATAAGATGATTAAAACCCATGCGGGAGCTACGCCCCTGCGACCTGTTTTTTGTGGTGGACTCGATCAAAAACTGCTGTAAATTTAAGCTAAACCTGCTCTACAGGGATTTCACCTACTGAGAATCTTCTTATCTCTTGCTAGTGTTGAGTTTTGCAGCATTCTTTGTCTTTGCAATCCAAAAAATCGATGCTATCATTGAAGTTATATAAAGATTGCAGTGATGGCTAGCATTACAGTTCGGAATTTAGACGATGCACTCAAGGCGAAGCTTCGGGTTAGAGCGGCGCGGTTGGGGCGATCGATGGAGGAAGAAGTGCGTGTTATTCTTCAGAGCGTATTAGCGGAAGAAGATACACAACAAAATCTTGGAGAGATAATTCATCAAAGGTTTGCGGCACTGGGGGGATTTGATTTACCCCCGATCTCACGGGAAGAGATTCGCGATCGCCCTGTATTTGAAGATCTGTGATTATCCTCGATACCAATGTGCTCTCAGAGTTTATGCGGGGACTTCCTGACCCTAGGGTGATGATTTGGATAGCGCAATACGAATCATCTGAGCTTTTCGTTACGACAATTACGCAAGCAGAAATGTATTACGGCTTGGCACTCTTACCTGTTGGGAAACGACGCAACGAGTTGGGAAGGCTAGTGCGTCAGGTCTTTGAGCAAGATTTTCAGCAGCGGATTTTACCATTCGATAGTGCGGCAGCGCTGGAGTATGCGACGCTGGCAGCATTGCGGCGACAAAGCGGTAAGCCAATATCCCAAACGGATGCTCTGATTGCCGCGATCGCTCGTGCCAATAATGCCATACTGGCGACTCGAAATATTTCGGATTTCTGTGACTGTCAGCTAGCTTTAGTTAATCCATGGCAAGACGACAATAGAGAAGGCTCAATAGATGCTTGATGAGATCGAGAGGAAGCAACAGAATGAGAAAACTTAAGTATCCAATGGTAATCCAATGGACTGAAGAGGATAATTGTTTTCTAGTTAGCTTTCCTGATTTTCCTGGACAGCACTGGCGCACGCACGGAGACACCTATGAATCTGCTGTTGCCAATGGCATCGAGGCGTTGGAATCTCTCATCCTTGCTTACGAGATCGCTGGAGATAGCCTGCCAGAACCCACTTTATGTGAAGTTGCTTAGAGTCTCAAGAACATAACAAAGCAATCTTTTGAAGACAAATGCCCCAATATTGCCCGTTGGGTTTATTATAATTTTTGGTATGATTAATCAGTAGTCCTATACGGCAGTACTTATGGTTAAGATAACAATTTCATTAGAGGAGGAGACTCTCCAGTTTTTGGATCTGTGCGCTAATGGTAACCGTAGTAGCTATATCAATTCATTGCTCTCACAGCAACGCCGCCAAGCTCTTGAAGCTGAAACGATCGCTGCATTGCTAAAAGACGCTGAGGATAAAGAGTATTTGGAAGAAATTGCCATTTGGGATAGCGTTGTGGGAGACGGAATTGCCACCACTGAATCGCTACATTGATGTGGGGCAAATTCGCTCTGTCTCTCATGAACGCATTCTAGGACTAGTAGGAGTTCTAGAATCGGAATATTGGAAATCGATTTAGATATCGCTAAATATAGTTTTAGACTTTCAAGTTTAAAACTATACTTACTGATGAGGAAGGAGTGGATGTCAATTTCTGACACACCTTACATGAAGTCGTTTAGAGTTTTAAGAACATGTCAAAGCAATCATTTGAAGATAAATACCCAAATATTACCCGATGGGTTAATGAAGAGAATGGGTTGATTGAAATTGGAGATAGATCAGATGGACATTCAAATTCATTTGTGCGAGCGTTTGATATTGGTGGTAAGTTCTGGGAAGGCGATTATGGGTATGAATCGCTGGATGACATGCTTTTAGACTTAGAGGCTGGAGTACAGAAATGTATGGATACCTGGGAATAATTGCATTGTTAAAGCATTTGCCTGAAATTTCGGCTTTTATGCGAGAATTAGAAAACGAAATTCTTGCAAAGTAGAAGTAAATTATGACTCCAGAGGCTCAGAAGGATGAGATCGCTTTCTATCTCTCCGTGCAAGACGAGCAGGCAACCGATGACGAACTACAAGCTATTTTAGCGACGCTAGCAGGCGAACTGGAAAGTCAATCGGCACAGGTAGCGCCTGTGGCTTCAACTGAAGCAACTGAACAGGGATTAGTCGCCAAAGGCGAGAAAAGTAGCAGCATTCTCAATGTTGAAATTAATCTGGATCGTACCCAAATGGAAGCTGCGATCGAACAGTTTTTTGACGGCAAAACAAAAGAGGATGTTTTACTGCTTTACTTTTCTGGGCATGGTGATCGCGGCTTGCGGCGACCTGAGCAACAAGATCCTGCTGGACTGCACGAATCCCCTCGCGCCGGATTTCTCGGCTTTAACTGCAGGCTTCACGACTTCCGGTGGCGAAATGGTAGCAGAGTGGGCCAAAGGGGCGAGGGTATACAAGGTATTCAACCAAACGGGATTTAACATCATGGCCGATCCCGTACTGGAGGGACATAAGGCGGTGATGTTCGTCTGCGGCGACGATCCCGAAGGTAAAGCCATTGCGCTCCAGCTCGCGGCAGAAATTGGCTTTGAAGCGATCAATGCGGGCAAACTCACGACGGCAAGGTTGCTGGAACCGCTCGCCCTGCTTTGGATTCAACTAGCCTATGCCTACGGACAAGGACGGGATTTTGCCTTTGGCTTGTTGCGACGGTAAACACCATTCACACCTCCATTCTGCAACGCCCATTTTGCCAACTCTTAATCGCAAATCCCATTTCTCTAATTTCACGCTACCGTAATTCTACTTGTTTCAGATAGAAACAGTCGTGAAATCTGTTGCGGTGAGGGTGCTGGTACTTACGCCAGTTAGCGTTGCTAGGACTTCATTCGTAGTAGTCACCAGGATGTTGTTCCCAGAGAAGGACAGTTGACCAAATGTCAATCCACCTGCTAGGCCGATAAGGTCTGTGCCTTGCTTGAAGTCAGAAATGGTATCGGTGCCATCTAAAGCAGCAAGGACGAATGTATCTGCCCCAAGACCGCCGGTTGAGGTGTCATCCCCAAGACCGCCAATGAGTACGTCATCACCATTTCCACCGGCCAAGATATCATTGCCTGCTTTGCCATCAATGGTGTCATCGCCGTTACCACCTGTAAGGATGTCAGCCCCTGATGTCCCGTCGATTTTGTTTTCACCATTACTAGCCAGGCTTATATTTAAGAGAAGGTCATTGTCTTGTTTGACAACCTCCAATGCAATCGCAGGGTCAATGGTGGGAATTTGAATTGCAGGCATTCCAGTTAGCGTATAACTACCTAAAACATCTAAAAGCTTCAACGTCTTGGTCTCGCCTTTGTGTAGCAGCGATTTGACGTTATTGGGTAGATTGAGGTCGAGTTTAACGGTGCCACCGCCTATATCGGCATTACCAAATACTTTAAGCAAATCGTGCTGGGTGTCGTCAAAGCCCGAGACTGAAATATCGAGAGTACCTCCGCTTAAGCTTAGGCTGCCATTATAGATGGTAAAAGTTCCGTCAGTATCGCTATAAGTACGCCCATTGAGCGTTCCACCTGGGGCTAGTATCCCACCAGATAGTGGTAGTCTGCCGCTCCATAGACCTGTCCCAGCAATGGTGCCGGTATTGGTGAAGGTGGACGAGGCGCCTCCAAAATAACAACGGGAACTGATATAGAGGAGCCCGCTATTACTGAAAGTTGATTCAGAGGAATTGCCGCCCCCGAAAACGGTATCGGTTATATTAATGATGCCAGTGGCATCATTAATAAGAGTGCCAGGGCCACTAAGCCCGCCATGGCCACCATTGAAGAGCGCACCATTAATAACACCGCTATTATGGATGCTACCAGCATTATCAACGTTCCGGATATAACCGCTATTATCAATGCTACCAGTGTTCCGAAGGCCAATATCATACGATAGTACAGGACTTATCTGACCACTATTGTTGGCGTTTCCTAGATTATAGAGATAGCTGATATCGCCGCTATTATCGATGCTAGCTCTACTGGAATTAATGAGGCCGCTGCTGAGACCGGAACCGCGCGGGTTGGGGAAAAGATGGATATAACCACTGTTAGTGATCGTACCTTGATTGATGAGAGTGGGGTACGTGTATCGTTCACTATAGATGTGACCTACATTATTGAGGCTTCCGGTATCTGTGTTTGTGAGATTACCAGAATAGCCCATACGAATACCGCCATAGTTGGTAAAATCCACACTATTCGTATCGCCATTGTCGGGTACCGTAATTGTCGAACCAACCGGATTAGGATTGGGAAGAATCTGAGACATAGTTCTCCTCCTGTTTAGCCCGCTCATGAATACACTGCCAACTGCTAGCTAGAGAAACTGTTTGGCAACTCGCTATCGTTTGTGTGAGTGTCGGGCAGCAGTAGCACGGGCATGGTCTTAGAAAATTTAAAAGTAACAACTCAATTTAAACAACGAATCCCTCCTCACGCAGCAGTCGAAGCGTTTTGCGAGGGGGGATATCAGTTTTTGATAGTTGATTCGATCAAAATAAGCTGACACCTATTTCGCCGCTACGCGCTCTCTTGCACTGCTCGAAGTGCTGCCACAAGTCTCTTTCACCTTGTTTCCACGTTCTTATTATCCCATTTATGTTGGGTAGAACACGGGATATGAAACATTTGTTCACCAGATAGGCAATCTTACTTAACCTGACGATCCATACTGGTTTTGCCTCGTTAGTTGGGCGTAAGTCCTGGATTGGGCTTCGGCTACGCTCAGCCCTCAACCCGCAGCCTATGGGCTGAGCGCATCAGCTCCCGACTGCCAACTATCGGTCAAAACGACTATCGAGCCGGGGTATCATGAAGCTGGAATTTCTATACGCCCCAGCGCGATCGCCCGCGCCCGCGAGATGAGTGATGATGTATTGCGACAAGCGCTGCAAGCGCTTAAGGATAAGTTGCCTGACAAACGCGAGGATTTCTCTCAATGGTGGGGAAATAATGGAGGGGAATGGAGGCGCAAACTGCGCCAAGTATGTATCGATCGCCGCAACATCGGTCACGATTGGCAATTTACTGATGAGCAAGTGGAACTACTCGCAAAATACTACGAGGCAAATCACCTCCTCGTTCAGTGCATGAGCCGCAGCTACGACAGCAAAAAAGTTCGCGAAGAAATCAAATCAACGCTCCTATTCCCGATCGTATTTATCCCCGATCCCAAACAATAGCTACCAAAAATACAGAATTTTTCCTGCCTTTTCAATCAAACTCATCCATCCACCGCAATACTCAAAAGATAAACCATCATGAATGAGGCTCACCCTAACCCGTCACAGCTCGAAAAAGACATCGAAGATGCCATCCTGCGGAATACCCAAAGAATTATTCCAAGCGAAACTACAAGAAGCGATCGCTGCCGCCCGTCGCCGATTGTCTTCATCGGAACCCGATTGATGTAGCCTTGAGCGATCGCGCTAAGTTGATCGGAAAAGCGATCGCTCAAATCAAAAAATATCTTCATAAACATCTGCCATCGTTAGAGACAAATTGACTGAGTTTAAGACTAATTTATCTTCACTTCTCAATATTTCCTTAGTCCAATCCCCTTGCAGATCTTGACGATAGACTTCCACTTTTATCTCATCTTGCGAAACCAGGACATACTCTTGCAAACTGTCAATCGTTTGATAATTAACTAGCTTCTCACGGCGATCGCTTACCTCAGTACCTGGCGACAACACCTCAAAGATTAGACAAGGATGATTCACAAAATAGCGATCTCGATCTTCAGGGCTGCAAGTAACCACCACATCAGGATAGTAAAATATAGTTTTACTTTGATTAGCGGATTTGAGCTTTACCTTCATATCTGACATAAATACATCGCAAGTTCTACCCCGTAACTGAGAACGCAAAAGACTCGCGATATTTAAAGTAATGATATTGTGCGCCTTACTGCCACCCGCCATCGCAAAAATCTGACCGCCCAGATACTCATGGCGAACCTCGCTCTTACTCTCTGCTTCTAAATATTCAGCAACTGAGAAAATGCGGATCGGCGATCGCATAATTTTTGCTTCTTGATATCTATAGCAATTATAATCCTGGAACCCTTCGATCGATGAAAAATGTTATATTAAAATATAACTAAATGAAGCATTATGCACACGACAAATCTTCGCAAAGTCGGCGGCTCAATTATGTTAGCGGTTCCTCCAAGTATCCTCGAACTTCTAAACCTGCAACCTGGCGCAACCCTAGGAATTACCGTTGATGCTGGCAGATTGATCGTTGAACCCTTGCCAAAACCACACTACTCCCTAGATCAGCTTTTGGCACAATGCGACTCAAGCGCGAAGATCTCAGACGAAGATCTCACTTGGATTAATGCCAAACCTGTGGGGCATGAGCTGTGAGACGTGGTGATATTTATCTCGTCTCTCTCGACCCTACAGAAGGTCATGAACAGCAAGGTACTCGACCAGTTCTGATTGTCTCTCCAGACAAATTTAATACTTTAACTAAAGTCCCTATTGTTGTCCCTATCACATCGGGAGGGAATTTTGCGAGAACTGCAGGCTTTGCTATTTCTCTGGAAAGTGCTGGAACCCGCACCAAAGGTATAATTCGTTGCGACCAGCCACGCCCTCTCGATCTGTCTGCTCGTAAAGCGCGAAAGCTGGAAAGAGTTCCAACTGCGATCATTGATGACGTATTGGCAAAGATTGCGACCCTATTTAGCTCTTGATCGGCTGCTATTAATCGCACTTTTGCCAGTTACAAGTGCGATCGCATACTGTCCGTATAGTCAAAGAAGCCCCCTATTCAGGTACTTCCAAAGCGATCGCCCCTAAACGACCTTTGCGGAAGTCATGCAGGATTTGGTTGGCAACACGCTCAGAATTACCGGAGAAGCGATCGCTCTCAGCTAGAGTCATGATGTAGTCCATGCCTGAGCTGATCTGCGGATCGTGCGAGTCAAGTCCATAGCGATCGGTGAGGGACACGCCAAGCTGCATCAATAGATCTATGGTGGCAGCGGCGACCAATGTGTTATCGTAGGCGGCTTCGCCGATGTCGTCGCAGATCGCAAGCTTCAGCGCAGCCTCTTGATCGTCTAGGAGTGGCGGCAGAATGCCAGGCGTATCGAGCAGTTCAATTTGATCGGAGATGCGAATCCAGCGCAGTTGCCGAGTCACGCCAGGCCGATTCGAACTTTCTGCTGCCCGTTTATTCAGCAAGCGATTAATTAACGCAGATTTACCAACATTAGGGAAACCGATCACCACAGCCCTAACAGGACGGGGCAACATACCACGGCTGCGCCGCCTTTCGTTGACATGTTCGCCAGCAATCTGTGCTGCTTTTAATACTGCCTGTATGCCTTTACCTGATTGAGCGTCGGTGAAGTAGATCGTAGATTCCTGCTGCTTAAACCAATTCACTAGCTTTGCCTGCACGTGGTGGGGAATCATATCTACACGATTGAGTACAAGCAGATGCGATCGCCCCTCGATCCAGTACTTCATTCTGGGATGGTGGCTGGCAAAAGGAATGCGTGCATCTCTGACCTCGATTACCACATCTACACGCTTGAGTTGCTCTCGTAGCGCTTTCTCAGCTTTCGCAATGTGACCTGGGTACCACTGAATCAGCGCAGTCATAAAAAATTAAATATTGAGGGAATTGAGGGAACTACAGACAAGATTCTAAGAAATATCAAGTTAGGCAGGCGTAGATAGGATTAATTACTTACACTCAAAGTTTACAATTAGTTAAGGATTAAAAATTTTTATATTTAAGATAGTGTGTCTTATGCGTCAACTCTTCGCTCAGAGATTTACGGCAATGGTAAATCGTGCTTATGCACACTTTAGGTTGAGTGCGATCGCGCTGGTTATGTTTGTGCTTGTTACCCTAGCTAATCCTGCTCCAGCAAGAGCTATAGATGCACCAGAACTCCTACCCACCCAAATGACCAACGTGATCGATCTGGGGCGGTTTCTCGACGACTTCCAAGAGGCAGAGCTAGACAAGGATCTGGAGAAATTTGAGCAGAAAACGGGATGGAAGCTACGCGTATTGACTCAAGTGGATCGGACTCCAGGCCTAGCTGTCAAAGACTTTTGGGGGTTGGACGATCGCAGCATTTTACTGGTGGCAGACGCGCGCGGGAGAAATTTACTCAACTTTAATGTGGGTGATGGTGTCTATAATCTTTTATCTAGAGGTTTTTGGATCGAGCTACAGTCTCGTTATGGCAACCAGTTTTATGTGCGAGAAGAAGGGCAAGATCGATCGATTTTGTCATCGATCGCGGCGATCGAGTCCTGCTTAGCTAACGATGGTTGTAAAGTCGTGCCTGGCTTACCAAAAGAACAATGGATTTTGACATTAATCACCTCAGTTATGGGTGGCTTTATTTTCGGCTATGCTGGACATCCTCGGCATGAAGGAGAGGTCTTTGCCTGGCGCTGGGCATTGGTGATGACACCGCTATGGGGCATGTTACTTATTGCCTTCGGCATTGGGCCTGTAGTTTCGCGCACGGGCGATTTGCTGCCGATTGTGCGCAATGTAGCTGGCTTTGTTGGTGCTGCGATCGTGGCTTATCTAATTCCCTCCCCAAAACGCGCGCCCACACTACCGGACAACCAGTAAATGCTCTTGAGTATCTTTCTAATATCTGCGTGAATTTATCTGAGTATAACCAGAGGGACACTTTGCTTCATTATTCACAAGTTCGGGGGCGGCGGGTTTGTCTTGGGTAGGGCGATCGCTTTCACAAATGATTGCCTTTGTATCAGCTCCGTTAGATTGGAGAGAGGTGACATAAGCTAGGCCAGTATAACTTTTTAAACCTTCAAGCTTAGCCACGACAATAGTTTGGACTGCTTTTTTTTCATCGATCAATGCCAGACTGAAGTCGTAATTTGGGCTGTTGGGCTTTGACCCAAAGCCCTTTAATAACTGGTCAATATCACCTGTAAAACGCTCATTTTCGACAAAGTAAGCCTGAGATACTCGATTGAGAGTACCAGTAAAGTTTCTGGCTCTTGCTTGTTTCACTCTTGTTGAGGCATTGTCTGAGGAAGTTGCTACTTCTGATTTGACTGTCCTATCATCTAGCTTCACATCAGCAGGGAGTGTTACAACATCCGATACTCTCTTTAGTAGGGTCGCCTTACTGCTAAAATCTGTGGGGCGGTTTTTCTTGGGATCGACACCGTCTAGTTGAATGCGTAGTTGTCCCTCTGCCGTAAGTTCCCAAATTGTTTGTGCGGTTTCGCCTCGGGCAGAGATATCTATATTCAGGGGCTTAGTTGTGGTATCAAGCTTATAGGCAAATTTAAATGCTTTCTTCCCATTCTCGACAACGGGAAACATGTTACCCTCCGGTGAGAAAATCAGCGAGAAGTCTTTACCATCTGGATCTTTACCTTGCCACGTCCCGAGGATTTGTTTACTTACAGGATCGTTGGAATTTACAGTGCTGACTGGTGATTGAGATGGGGTAACAGTTGCAGGTGATTGAGGTGATGTAGTAGTTGTGGGTGATTGAGATAGGGTAAGAGTCCTAGGAATATTAGAGCCACAGCTTGCTAATAGGAACAAAGAGCTAGTACTAAGTACAACATAGTACCAACCAGACAACGGAAATCTCTTCTGCTTACTACTCATTAGATACCTCGACTGCAACTACAAGAATTTAGTCTTCATTGTAGAATCTGGTTGCAGGATAGGGTGGCGATCGCGATCGCGTCCGCAAGTGATTTTGACCACAACAAAAATTGTATGCTGAATACCAACAATACAGTGGATGAAGCTCATAGACAACAGTGTTTCTGTTCCAGGTATAGATGTAATCTGTAAAGCTATTATTGATACAGGTGTATTTCAGAATAAATAAACTTATCATAACCATCTTCATCACCCTAAATGCAACTACCGCCAACTCTCGAAAGTCGCTTGCCACCAGTAATTCCTAAAGCTCCGATCCAGTGGATGCGGATAAACCTGTTTAGCAATTGGATTAATAGCATCCTGACGGTGGTATGTTTGCTGCTGACCTACAAAGTAGTCACGGGTGCCTGGACGTGGGCAACCACTAGCGCTCAGTGGGAGGTATTGGGCGTTAATCTGTACCAATTTTTTATTGGTCGCTATCCGCTCGATCAAGCTTGGCGGATCTGGGGTGTGACCGCTTTACTGTCTCTGCTTTCGGGATTATCGTGGGGGATATGGGGTAGATTTAGTCGCGGTGTCGCCATATTTATTGGCGCTGTGCCTATTGCCTTAATGCTTTTACTCCCGATCGCCCTGTCAGACAAAATCTGGATTTTGGGGATTGGCGTTACCGTATTTGCAGGATTCTGGTTTGGTCAACGGCTCAAGTCGATTGTCGGCAACTGGCTATCTATCGTTTGGTTGCTGTCATTCCCACTAATGCTGTGGTTAATTGGCGGTGGCATGGGGCTACTCCCTGTGCAAGATAACCTGTGGAATGGCTTATTCCTGACCGTATTGATTGCTGTAGCTGGGATTTTTCTCTCTTTCCCTTTAGGCGTACTGCTAGCACTGGGTCGGCAGAGCACAATGCCAATATTTCGATGGTTCAGCGTTATTTATATTGAAGTAATGCGCGGCTTGCCCCTGATTGGGATTTTGTTTATGGCACAGGTGATGTTTCCTTTGCTGTTACCGCCCGGGATGGAAGTATCCAGGGTAATCCGTGCCGTTCTTGGTTTTGTGCTGTTTAGTGCTGCCTACCTGGCAGAAAATGTGCGCGGTGGTCTGCAATCAATTCCAAGGGGGCAGATGGAAGCAGCAAAGGCCGTGGGGTTAAACATACCTCAGACGATTTTACTGATTGTCTTACCGCAGGCATTAAAAGCGGTAATTCCCGCGATCGTCGGTCAGTTTATTGGTTTATTTAAAGATACTTCTCTCGTGGCGATCGTTGGTCTGGTGGATTTGATGGGAGTCTGTCGGATTATCCTGGCGCAACCTGACTATTTGGGCCGATATGCTGAAGTATATCTATTTGCTGCCTTAATCTATTGGATTTTCTGTTACTCCATGTCGTTAGGTAGTCGTAAATTGGAGAAGTCTTTAGCAGCTAGCTCCTAGTGTTTCAAGCATAGCTAACAGCTTCAAATATGCTATTTTCGATTGGTAAGTAATTTACCTAGTCTTGCTAGTCCTGTTTCTCTAGAACTATGGGTGAGCCAAACACAACTACACCTCTGCTAGAACTGCGGGGAATTCACAAGAGCTTCGGTAATAGCGTAATCCTTGATGGCCTGGACTTACAGCTTTATGCCGGCGAAGCAGTAGCGATTATTGGCCCCTCCGGCACAGGTAAATCCACCATCCTCAGAATTATTAGCGGTTTATTGCTCCCAGATGCGGGTGAAGTTTTGGTGGATGGCGAACCGCTCCATGAAATTGCTGGTACTGATAGCAAGGTAAATATTGGCATGGTGTTCCAGCAAGCCGCGCTGTTCGACTCGCTCACTGTGGCAGAAAATGTGGGCTTTTATTTGTTCGAGCACTCACGCTTGCCCAAGCGCAAGATTCTCGAAATTGTGGAAGAAAAACTCAGGCAGGTTGGCTTATCGAATATCTGCGATCGCTACCCCAGTCAACTATCAGGTGGGATGCGCAAGCGTGTTAGTCTGGCGCGCGCGATCGTTGGCGACCCTACTGTACATGCCATCACTAAAAATATCCTGCTATACGATGAACCTACGGCTGGTTTAGATCCCGTTGCTTCCACAATCGTGGAAGATTTAATTCGCGCGCTCAAAGATAAACAAGATGCCTGTAATAGCTATATTGTGGTTACGCACCAGGACAGTACCATTCGCCGTGCTGCCGATCGCATCATCATGCTATATGGTGGAAAGGTATGCTGGCAGGGTAACGTAAATGAGCTGGATGCTACGGATAACCCCTATATGCGTCAGTTCCTTAGTGGTAGCATCACCGGACCAATTCAGATTATGGATAGGGAGGCATAGATTAAGTGCAGTCAAGAACAATACGTGAGGGTACTCTGGGGCTGTTAATCGTGGCTGGTGTTGCTGTCTTAGGCGGTGGCGTGCTGTGGTTGCGGGGCTTCCGTGGTAATGATAGCGGGTTTTCCTTTGCGATCAATTTCACCGATGTCAGTGGCTTAGGCGTGGGTTCGCCAGTGCGATTTCGTGGCGTGCAGATTGGCAAAGTGCAAAGCCTGCAAGCGGAAAGTAGTAGTGTCAAAGTTAGTGTCGCGATCGACAATCCCAAATTAGCCATTCCGCGTAACTCGATTGTTGAGACCAATCAGAGTGGCTTTCTCAACAGTACAACGATTGATATTTTCCCTAAAGCAAATCTGGCGGCTGATGCTAATTTCGATCCCATGAGTCAAAATTGCGATCGCAATCAAATTATCTGTCGCGGCCTCACAGTTGATGGCACAACGGGCGTGAATTTTACGCAGATAATTCGAGAAACTAGCCAAACGATGCGTAAGCTGAATGATTCTGAGCTACTCAATAGCCTGAATAAAACGCTCAAAAGTACGGATGAGGCAGCTCAAAGCTTCAAAATTCTCGCTAACTCTGCTAATAAGCTGGTCAACTCTTTTCAAGGTCCAGTGGCACAGTTTAGTACTACTGCGGCAGCGATTAGTCAGGCGGCTAATAATTTCAGTCAAACTGCCAACAAAGTTGATGGGCTAATTTTAGAAAATAAAGAAAAGCTGGCACAGACACTTGAGGGCATCAGTTCAGCGGCGAAGGAGGCAAAATCTTTATTGGCGAGTACTCGTCCTCTGCTAGACGATGGCAAATTTGTGACGAACTTACAAAAGTTGTCTGAAAATGCGGCGGAAACTGCTGCCAATCTGCGCCAACTTTCGACCGAGGTGAATAATCCGAATACGATCGCTTCCCTGCGCGAGACTTTAGATTCCGCCCGCGCTACATTTGCCAATACCCAGAAAATTACCGCCGATCTTGACGAACTCACCGGCGATCCCAAGTTTCGCTCCAACATCCGTACCCTGGTTAATGGCCTCAGTGGTTTGCTCTCATCTACGCCCAACCTGATTGAGCCTGTAGCCTCTCCTCCCAAACCAGAAATCGAACTGGGAACGGCTTTACTAGCCAAGACAAAATCGCCAGAGCTTGCTAAAGGTCAATCTCCAGAATCAAAATTAAAGGACAAGCCAAAGCATAAACCTGCCGAACAGCCACAGTCAGACACGGAGTTAGACAAGTTCAAGGATGAGGAACTATTGCGGATTAAGTCTTTTGCGAAGCCAGATCGGTACCATCCAGACGAAATCAAAATCAACAATGCTACACCCAATACAACCCAAACCCCTGCTGATCCTTGATGGTGCGGCCTACTAAACAGTGCAGGCTGACATATTTTGTAAGGTCGTCAGTTGTTTTTTGGCTTGCTTAGAGCGGGCGATCGCCGTCGCCAAATCTTTCTTAGCTTTTTTTACCTCTGCCTGTGCGGCATCTAGCTCTCTTGAAGAGATTGCACCAGCCTCAGATAGTTCTTTCAGTTGTTTAGCTCTGTCTTCAGCTAACTGTAGTTGCGACTTAGATGCTTCGATCTCCACATCAGTTTGATAGACCATGCTTGTCAATTGGTCAGCATTTTTTTGGCATATACTGCTCAGCGATTTAGCAACAGCAGGCTTTAGGTCACCAGCAAACTCAATTGTCGCCAGTGGCATTATTAATGCTAGGCAAGCTAGAAACACAGCCGATTTAGTCATCAATTTTTGATCGAACATGATGTCAGTATAGCCAAAACTCATAGACGCTTGTGAAGAGGCATCTAGTTCCAATCGCGAAAAAAAAATCCCCTGGCTAGGGTGGCCAGGGGCTAATCTTGAATGCTCTATCTCTGTATCTATAATGCCTGCATTAAATAGTTTGGTGTGTGATGCAGATCGCACAGTCTTTGCGATCTGCATCACACGCTAATCAGGGTATTACTAAATATAGAGCGATGCTACCTGCTTGTCGTAGCCGTTGTAGAGTAGGGTGCGCCGCCTTTCACCCGTACCAAGCATGTGTTCTGTGGCTTGAGACCAACGTGGATGCGGTACGTTTGGCTCCACATTAGCCTCAAATTTATACTCATCACTGACAAGCGTATTCCAGAAAGTTGATGGTTGTTGATCGGTGAACTCAATGCGATCGATGGACTTGATACTCTTAAACCCATATTTCCAGGGTACTACTAGACGAATCGGCGCGCCGTGCTGCTTGGGTAATTCATGTCCGTAGATGCCCACAGCTAGTAAGGTTAACTCATTCATCGCTTCCGCCATGGTCAGCCCCTCAGTATAAGGCCAGGGATAGCTTTGCAGATCCTGTCGCGTTACTTCTTTGGGGCGAAAGAAGGTGGTCATTTTCACAAACTTGGCCTGGGGCTTTGGTTCCACCAAATCGATTAGAGCCTTCATGGGGAAGCCAATCCAGGGCACCGCCATCGCCCAAGTCTCTACACAGCGGTGTCGGTAGAGACGCTCTTCGATCGGCATTTTGGCAATCAGGTCTTCGATCGCGATTTTCTGGGGCTTAGCAACCAAACCTGATACTTCTAACGTCCAGGGAGTAGTCTTAAATGCATCGACATAACGCCAAACTTCTTTACTGCCACTGAACTCATAAAAGTTATTGTATGTAGCGGCGATATTCTCTTCGGTTAGGGGGCGATCGAGCGTAAAGGCAAGATTGCGTTGAGCTTTGATTGGTTTGAGTTTAGCTTGTTTGAGATTTTGCTGTACCTGTTCTTGTTTCTCCTCTGCCGAGGTACAACCTGTAGCCAGAAATCCAATCCCAGCTAGTCCTAGCTTTTGGACAAACTGCCGGCGATTCATAAAAACCGACTCAGATGTCGCTTCATTTTCTGAAATTAGCCAGTCAGGTAGGATTTTGATTAAAGCCATAGTTTTTATTTCTTACCTAACCCTTGTGTCATCGAAGATCCAGCCATGGGAATTATCCCATACTAAGAACACTTGTAGAGATTCTGGTGTGATATCACCATTTTTCTTGTAGTAGGTCAGTTCGGCATTGACCTTGGCTCTATCAGCACCACGAGATATCAGGCTAGCTTGATTGATCTCGACTCGATCCACCTCTTCCCACCAGGCTACATAGGAATTTTTAAATCCATTTTTTGCTCTTGACTGCTGGTAGCCAGTTGATAGTTTCTGCCAAGCGGTTTCGTAGTTGTGGCTGTTGATCAGGTCATAGTATTCCCTGACTGCCTGCTCTGGAGTTGTTGTTGCTAACGCTGCTTGTTTTGGTTCCGGTTGTTTGGGTGGTTGCACGGCACTACCAACTACTTGCTCAGTTGATTTACTGGCATCGGTACTAGCTAGGGCACAGAAGGCATCCGGCTTCTGACTGACATAGAGTTTCAACTGGGCAACACAGCTAGAAATCCGATCGAACTTCGCCACATATACCTGCACATTCGCCCGCCCTTTGAGGTTGGGATAGTCGGATAACTTAAACACGCCTGCCTGGTTGAAACCATTGGCCTTGAGCGCTTCGGCATGCAGCTTGGCGGTACTTGCATCTTCATAGGTTGCTTCAGCAAGAAAATAGAAGGAATCGGTTTTGACAGCAACCGGAGGATTAGGCTTGGTTGGGATATTGGACTGGGCTATGGGTTGGGATTGGTAAAAATTCCTGAGCAGTGGTAGCCCTAGAGCCATACCACTACCCGCAAGCGTGCCAAATATTAGGAAGCCTGCGATCGCTACTTTTCTTTTCCTTTTAAGCTTGGCGGCAGTATTAGGTGGAGCAAACGATCTTGAGGGCAGTTTGCGAGATGGCGCTCCATCACCTAAGGCACGGAGCATTTCTCTGGCGTTAGCATAGCGATCACGGGGATAGAAATGTACAGCTTTTTCTAATACCTGTGCCAACGACTCGCTGAGATCGCTCGCATGTTCGCGCCATAGGATTTCAGCCGTATGCGGATCGGTGGTCAAGTCTCTCGGTAATTTGCCTGTAAGTAAGTAAATCGCTGTCATGCCTAAACCATAAATGTCGCTGGCAAAAATCGGTCTACCCACCGACTGCTCTGAGGCCATAAAGCCCGGTGTGCCGACAATGATCGATTTTGCAGCTTGATGTCGCGCATTAGTAGCATTACTAACCGTTTCCTTCACTGCCCCAAAGTCGATCAGCACAGGCAGGCGATCGCTGTCGCGCAGAATAATGTTGTCGGGTTTAATATCGCGGTGAATCATACCTCGGCTGTGGACATAGTCCAGGATCTGCAGGACTTCGATCAGGATCTGCCGCGTAAACTTCTCGCTCTGTTTACCTTCTGACTTTACCTTTTCCAGTAGAGTTGGGCCTTCAATCCATTCCTGTACCAGAAAAAACTGTTCGTTCTCCGTAAAGTTGGCGTATAAGCAAGGAATCTGGTTGCAAGATGTCCCTAGTTCTTCTAGGACAGCAGCTTCGCGCATAAACCTTTGCTGCACTAACTGATATACCTCTGGCTTATCGGTAATGGGTCTAAGTTGCTTGATCACACAATAACGACTTGAGGGCATTTTGGTGTCCTCTGCCAAGAAGGTTTCGCCAAAGCCACCAGAACCTAGTACCCGAACAATTTGAAAGCGGTTATCTAAGAGTGTGGACATCATCACAACATTGATTTTTGAGGGGATTTTAGTACGATTTTAAAGCTCTAAGGTGGAATCGAATTCGTATGTTCAGGCGATTTTTCAAGGATCTCAAGAAGCTAAACTATATTTGCCAAAAATATACCTTGAGTTATAGATTCTACACTGTTATTTTTAGTGATTTCTACTATAATTGTTCTAGGTTTAAAAATTATATGAACTAAAATTGAGGCACTAAGTGTTCGCTACTTTAGAAAGACGCAATCCACAGCACCCGGTTATTCCTCACGATCTATTTGAAGCGATCGCCGCTTTGAAGCAAGATCTCAATGCGGTAATTTTGGCTCACTATTACCAAGACCCTGACTTGCAGGATGTGGCTGACTATATTGGCGATTCGTTGGGGCTTGCGCAAGCGGCTGCAAACACGAATGCTGATGCGATCGTCTTTTTGGGCGTACATTTTATGGCTGAGACTGCCAAAATCCTTAACCCACATAAGCTGGTACTATTACCGGATTTAGAAGCTGGATGTTCGCTAGCTGATAGCTGTCCTCCCAAGGAGTTTGCCGCCTTTAAAGCAGCGCACCCCGATCATATGGTGATTTCGTACATTAACTGC
This sequence comes from Rhizobium sp. Q54, assembly GCA_943367755.1. Taxonomy (GTDB): domain Bacteria; phylum Cyanobacteriota; class Cyanobacteriia; order Pseudanabaenales; family Pseudanabaenaceae; genus PCC-6802. The sequence goes on from CALRKB020000001.1 coordinate 247,244, forward strand.
TCAGCGGCAATTAAGGCAATGAGCGATATTATCTGTACTAGCTCCAATGCCGTGGCGATTGTCAACCAGGTTGAGCGCGATCGCCCCATCATTTTTGCGCCGGATCGCAATTTAGGCCGCTACGTTATGCAGAAGACGGGACGCGATCTATTGCTCTGGCAGGGAAGCTGTATGGTGCATGAGATTTTTTCTGAGCGTAAGCTAGTCGAACTAAAGCAAAAATATCCAGATGCAGCGATCGTGGCTCATCCTGAGTGCGAACCAAATGTACTTAGACATGCAGATTTTATTGGCTCCACTACAGCCTTACTCAAATACGTTCAAACTAGCCCCGTACAATCGTTTATCGTGGTAACGGAGCCAGGTGTGATCCATCAAATGCAAAAGGCATCACCTGAGAAGCTCTTGATTCCCGCCCCACCAGACCATGACTGTGCCTGTAATCAATGTCCACACATGCGGTTGAATACCCTAGAGAAGCTTTATCTAGCTATGAAAAACCGCTCACCTGAAATCGTGATGGATGAGGAGATTCGGCAAGCTGCATTAATTCCAATTCAACGGATGTTGGATATGTCTATGTAGAGGGAGACATGTGGATAGAATCTCAATTTCTATAAAACAAGCACCCCCTTAGGAGGTGCTTATCTTTGTCTAGTGTAGACCAATTAGAATTTGACTCTTAGATTAGCCTTCGATCGCAGGAGAAGTTAGAGCTACTGGTGCGACATCAATCGCGGCCAAGTCTAAGGGGAAGTTGTGAGCGTTGCGCTCGTGCATTACTTCCATACCCAGGTTGGCACGGTTGATTACGTCTGCCCAGCTAGGGACAACGCGGCCTTGCGTATCAGTGATTGATTGGTTGAAGTTGAAACCATTCAAGTTGAACGCCATCGTGCTCACACCCAATGAGGTGAACCAAATACCGGCTACTGGCCACAATGCTAAGAAGAAGTGCAAACTGCGGCTGTTGTCAAACGATGCATATTGGAAGATCAAACGACCGAAGTAGCCGTGGGCTGCAACGATGTTGTATGTCTCTTCTTCTTGACCGAACTTGTAACCATAGTTAGCTGATTCGTTCTCAGTTGTTTCGCGGATCAGGCTGGAGGTTACCAACGAACCGTGCATCGCACTGAACAAGCTACCACCAAATACACCGGCTACGCCCAACATGTGGAAGGGATGCATCAAGATATTGTGCTCGGCTTGGAACACGATCATGAAGTTGAATGTCCCGCTGATACCTAAAGGCATACCATCAGAGAAAGAGCCTTGACCGATTGGGTAGATCAGGAATACTGCTGTTGCTGCTGCTACTGGTGCAGAGTAAGCTACGGCAATCCAGGGGCGCATACCAAGGCGGTAAGATAGTTCCCATTCACGTCCCATGTAGCAGAAAATGCCGATTAGGAAGTGGAAAATCACCAATTGGTAAGGGCCACCGTTGTAGAGCCACTCATCCAGGCTGTCTGCTTCCCAAATGGGATAAAAGTGCAGGCCAATGGCATTGGAAGAAGGTACAACAGCACCAGAGATCATGTTGTTGCCGAAGAGCAATGAGCCGGCGACAGGCTCACGGATACCATCAATGTCCACGGGAGGCGCGGCGATGAAGGCGATCACAAAACATGTGGTAGCTGCAAGTAGGCAAGGAATCATCAAGATGCCGAACCAACCAATGTATATGCGGTTATCGATGCTGGTGATCCAGTTGCAGAACTGATCCCAAACATTGACGCTCTCACGTCTTTGTACTGCGATTGTCATTATTATTGCGAATTAATTAGAATAATGTTTGAGATTTATTAAGTTGGATTAACTTAATTGAACTCATGTTACGCAGTATGTAAAGAAATGTCAACGGCATTCGTTCAAAATTATTCGCAAAAATTTACAAATAGTTACAAATACCTACTCATAGATCCATGGCAAGATGGTTGGCTGCCAACTGGACAATTCTTCAGGGCTAAACCAGAGCGCGATTTCTTTCTGGGCAGTTTCGGGTGCATCGGAGCCATGGATGATGTTGCGTCCCACATCTACGCCAAATTCACCACGGATAGTGCCGTTATCAGCATTGAGGGGATTTGTCGCGCCAATAATCTTACGTGCAGTGGCGATCGCGCCCTTACCTTCCCATACCATTGCAACTACAGGGCCGGACGTGATGAATTCCACCAAACCTGGGAAAAATGGCTTCTCCTTGTGTTCGCCATAGTGGTTTTCGGCTAGTTCGCGGCTGACTTTGAGCATTTTCAGCCCCACTAATTGATAGCCCTTAGCTTCAAATCTGCTAATAATATTGCCGACTAGGCCGCGCTGTACGCCATCGGGCTTAACTGCCAAAAATGTCCTTTCCATGAAAAATCCTCATCGTTTAATCTAAGCATCCAATTATTCCATAGCTTAGGAAAACTTAATGCAAGGATATGAAGCAAGCCTAGCCAACTATTTCTTCGATGGCAATAACTCTGCCGTCAGGGTCTTTGACCAAAAACTGGAGCGGATTTTCACTCACAATCTTGTGCTTAATGCCGCGTGTCTGAATGCGCAATAACACTTTCTCGACACAGTCACGATTGAAACAAACATGACGACTGCGTTTGAAATCAATTGTCTTGGCTCCTGGCACAATGTGGAGCTGAGCATTTTTTTGCAACTGGTACCACAGCCCTTCAGTGGCATATTGGGATTTAGTTCTTGTCGATCTTGCCTCCCTCGGCAAATACATAGGGTCGATGGTCGCTCCTAGCCCCTGATCGTAGCCGTAGTAATAATGCAAAGGCACATCAGCATTGGGGAGTTCCAACTGCCCCTCATAAAAGACTTTAGCCTGATCCATATCGGATACCATCACGGTATGGACTTTGGGCGCACTGGTCAAAAACATCCACATGGCAGCAGCATAAGCGCCAAGCAGAAGAATCATTACCCCTTGGGTGGAAAACAGGAAATCCATCTTTGCAATGCAGTTACTTTGTACAAAAATTAAGGTATTGCCGCCATCAATCCCGTTAGCGAATATACCAAAATAAAGATCTCTCAGACTCTTCTAGTTTAAGTCAAGATCTGAAACTAGCTGATGGCGTTGCCTTCAAGTTCAGTTTTTATTAGTTGTAAATGTCAACCAACCATTGCCCCAAATATTTAAATAGAGGATTGGCTTCCGTCCCCAGTGCTTGTACCTGAACCCGATACATGCCAGTATCACTGGGGTTACTTATGCCTCTGACAATTACTTCTAGCTCGTTATTGGGTGCGGCGGCGATCGCTTCTTTAAAGACAAATCTGGTGCTACCCACTTCTTTATCGACGATCATTTCTTGAATGTCGTACTTCTTTTGGGTGCGCCGATTGACAATTTCCACGCTGTCATCGAAAATCCCCCTAAATCCCTGCGGGTAAATCACCTGTAACTCTGCCACCGCTTTATTGCTGGGCAGGGGAGCGAAAAAACTGTAGGTATTGAGTCTTGCCCCAGGTCGTTTAGTGCGTGTCTTATAGGGCAGGGTGGAATCCTTGCCTGAGCCAAAAATAACGATGTTGTTTTGTGCCTGCACTGAAATAGTTGCAAGATCGAAACATGCTATGCAGCAAAGAGTTAGAGCAGCAGGTAAAATTCCGCGCATTTTCATGGGTTAGTTATATCGATCGTTAATTTAGGGAGCGATCGCTAGATTAGCAAAATTTACTTATTCTTTATACAGCAGCAATTCACATGTGAAGTTTAGTTAATATCAGCCTTGAGATCGATAGCGTCAGGCACAAATGCCCATAACCTTTTGTGCATCTCTCCGCAACATATGTCTAAGCTTGGAAATATATCGTAAACAACAAATATGAAGAAAGCTATTAAAATGTTAATAGTATCAACCATATATCTGTATAGCTTGGCTGTTTGACCGCCAAAATTTTTTGCTATTTAAGAATTCCACTCTCTGGCTTTGTCACAGATGTAGCTAGGGAATTTAAAAGTTTTTAGGTGAAATTTATGAATGAACTTAGTAATTACCGTTTTAAATGCACCCTTTCCCTAGGTGATATCTATGGCCAAATCATTGTCTGGCTAGCTGTTGTTTTTGCTAGTCTGGCCGCAGCACTATCATTAATGAGCCATCCTATGTATGCCCTGGCAGTAGTGGGATTGATTATCGTAGTTTCTTTACCGTTCCTGCTGTTTGCTTTTGTTACTACCTTGTTCAATCACATCGAAATTTCTGCCGTTGAAGACGAAAAAGTACAGAGAACTTCTCGCAATCCTGGCGCTGCACAACAACCCGGCTCAGTCAAGAACGCTATAGCATAGTGCTTAGGTTTTGCTTTGAATCCATAACATTTATACATTTGCTGTAGGGCGATCGCAAGTTCATTGAGCGATCGCCCTTTGAATTTGGCTAGACCTATATTTAGTCATAAGTGCTTGCAGTTGAGTCTAGATTAGAATTAATATATTAAGTAATATTAAGGTCATGATTTAATGCAAATCTACTCTCAACTAGATCGGCAGTTAGATAATTTCAATCACAAACCTGACAATCATAAGATCGATCGCGCTTGGAATTGCATTGTTAATCCAGTCTGGCAGGGTAGCGCAGCAGAAATGCGCCAAGGGTTGCCATTTAGTCTCATGTCACCGACCTGGCAAATGTTCTTGCTTGGCGATGGGGCACCTACCCGTCACTTACAGTTACTTACACAGTCAGAAATTGTTGTTGAAGTAATTGCCATGACACCGATTGGTGATCGCGATGACAATGCACCAGCAGATATTAACGAGATCCCCTCAACGCGCACTCGGCGGCAGATCTGGCTGAAATGTGCCAAGTCCGGCGAGATATTTTCCCATGCGACCTCATGGTGGCCAACCGCCAAGATTGCCCAACACCTTAAAGATCCTTCCCTGCCAATTTGGGCTAGCTTGAACCAGAAGCATACTGAGCTTTACCGCGATCTTAGAGGTATACATCATGGGTATTGCCCTGGGCTTGTCTCAGCCTTTGGACATCCTGGCCCTTATTGGGGTAGGCACTACCTCCTGTGGCATGGTGGGCAGCCACTGACCATGATTTATGAGATCTATTCCCCCGCGATCGCTATATATTTAGGACCAAGCAGAATATAATCCCAAGGTTAGTCTTATGGGGTCGATCCTAAGTTGATTGCTATCTATCCAGGCAGTTTCGATCCAATTACATTTGGACACGTCGACATCATCGCCAGGGGATGCCGCCTGTTTGACAAAGTAATTGTAGCCGTGCTGCGTAATCCCAGCAAAACTCCCCTGTTTACGATGCAAGAGCGCATCGCTCTGATCGTATCCGCAACTAGTCATATTAATGGGGTTGAAGTAGATTGCTTCTCTGGCTTAACTGTTACCTATGCCAGAAGTAAAGGCGCTATGGTACTGATACGTGGGTTACGTGCTGTATCTGACTTCGAGATGGAACTGCAAATGGCTCATACCAATAAAACCTTGGCTGAAGATATCGAGACTGTTTTTCTCGCGACATCGAACGAACATAGCTTCCTGAGTAGCAGCGTTGTGAAAGAGATTGCCAGGTTTGGTGGGCCGGTCGATCATCTGGTGCCAACAGAGGTAGCAATTGCCCTATCACAGCGGCAGGTGAAACTTGACTAGGCAAACTTTTCTTAGGGACAATCGTCTTAAAGTACAATGTCGTATACAGAAACCCTTTAAACCACTCAATGGCTATTTTCCCCTTGGCGATGTTGCAGATGGATTTAGATAGCAAATTCCTGAAGATGTAACCTAATCATTTACCCGTCAACTCTTGATTGAGGGGCAATATAGTACTACCGCCTAACTACTTAGTGATTTGGTTAACAGGATCGGAACTTTTATGAACCTGCATAAGGAATTAGACAAGCTGGAAGAAATGCTCTTAGAAAGTGGCCCTCGGATGATGGGACGCACAATGATCGATGAAGAGAAAATATGCCAGCAGATTGACCAGGTACGCTTAACCATACCTGAATCTATTGCTAAAGCTGAGGAAATTCTTCGTTACAAGCAGCAGATTGTGACCGAGGCTGAAAAATACGCTACGGATGTCGTCAAAGCCGCAGAACAGAGAGCAGCGAAGCTGGTTGAAGATTCAGTGATCTTGAGGCAAGCAGAAGTTGAGGCATACCAAATACGTCGTCATATTCAAGAAGAATGCGAGCAACTGCGATCGCAAACTATGAATGAACTCAACCAGGTGCGCCGTCAAGCACAGAAAGACTGGGAAGCAATGCGACACAAAGCCATGACAGAATCAGAAGAGATGCAGCGTGGCGCTGATGATTATAGCGATCGCATGCTTGGCAACTTGGAGAATCAGTTATCTGAAATGCTCAAGATTATTCAGAATGGTCGCAAAGAAATCAAGCGATAGATCGATGGGTTAACGCCGATTATATTTAATGAATTGATCTACGCCGCGAGCGATCGACGCTGCCATCCGATCTTGATAGGCTGGATTATTCAGATTAGCAGCTTCCCGAGGATTAGTCACAAAGCCAGTTTCCACCAAAATAGCGGGCATAGACGTATGCTTAATTACGTAAAAACCAGCTCCCCTCACACCTCGGTCAAGGGCACCAGTACCAGAGATAACCTGATCGTGGACAAAAGAAGCTAATTGACGGCTAATGACAGAGCCTCTAGCATGGTAGGTCTCTACCCCACTAACCTCGGCAGATCTAGCCTCAAGTGCATTGGCATGAACGCTTACAAACACCTCAGCGTTAACTCTCTCCGCTAGCCTGACACGCGGTTCCAGATCCAGATCAATATCCTCGGTACGTGTATAAACGACGGAATATCCCATTTGTTGCAGAATACGACCCAATTTGAGACTAATAGGTAAGGTGACATGCTTTTCATAAATACCGTTACCAATAGTGCCTGGATCGGGGCCACCATGCCCAGGATCGACTACTATGACGCCACGACCTCGATTCGGTACGTTAACTGAGGGCAATGGATACGGATTAGGTGCAGGATATGGAGATGGTGTAGGCGCTGGTAATGGTGATGCATTGTTGACAGGTGGGTTCTGGGCAACAGTTCCCCATCCCGAACCACTGAGCTGTAAGGCTATTTGTGTTTGGTTGCCATCCGTAATTTGGCGCAATTGCCAACCTGGAGCTACCTTAACTCCAACTAAAACTGAACTACCCACCTGAGTAAGTCTAACTCTTTCAATAGCGCTACTGGTGGGTAAGCTAGGTCGCTGGAGCTGCGGTGAAATTTGAGCGGAGCTGATACTGATATTAAAAGTACGGCTGGGTAGATCTAAACTGCCCCTATAGTTAAGTTCTCGATTAGCCTGAATTAGTATCTGTCCAGAATTTGTAAACGATAAGCTCTGAATTAAAACCAATCCTGGATTTACGGCAGAACTGTTGTTAATTACTATTGGCGAATTAGGAGTGGGTGTCGGTTGTGTTACTCCTGGTTGGTTGGCTTGTCTGCCATTGGGCGATATGAGTAACCCACCGCGACTGGGATTAAAGACGGTTTGCCAGTTTAACTTGCTATTAGGGTCATTGGGATCGAAATCAAGCACAATCCGAGCTACAGAAGGGTTTTTCTGAAATTGCGCTACTCTAATCTGTCGAATTCCAAAACGATTCAGCGGAATTGATACCCCGTGAAGTGCACGCGGCACTGAAGTCGACTGCATGTCAACGATCAGCCGATCTGGAGATACCACCCGCTGAACGTTAAGCTGTGGATTACCGTTGATGATTAACAGCAATCCTTCTGGGGCAATCTGAATATTGCGCAAGCGCAGTAGCCCAGTCGAAATAGGTAACTGGGCAATCCGCTCAGGTTCTTGTGAATGGGTTGGCGGAGCAGTTTGGGATTGAACTGGCCCACTGAAGAAACTACTGAGAAAACAAAGGCATAGTCCAAGCCGTACCTGCTGTCGCATCAATCTACGCCACTCCGCAAACTTGAATAATTAGGGTCAAAACCTAGGAAAGCAATTCTACAGGAGAAAGTACCACTTGTTCCACCATTGGCATTTTATTTAGCCAACGGCTAGAAATTTGGGCAAATTGCTCTGGGTCGCCACTAACATAAAATTTAGTCAGATCTCGACCAATTGCAGACCTAGCTTCGTTATGACGCAAGCCTAGAATCTCTAGTTCCTGTGAGGCTGCCTTGACAACAAAAGCGGCTGGATCGACAAAGCGGACGTGAGAGGGCAATATTTGCCTAAACACACCCTCAAGATGGGGGTAATGGGTGCATCCAAATACTAGGGTGTCAATATCTGCTTCAAGCAGTGGAGCAAGATATTCTCTTGCCACCTCAAGTGTATAGGGATCGTTAATCCGATTTGACTCAATTAGGGGGACAAACTCTGGACAGGCTACCTGCCATACTTGAGCTTGTGACTGCTTTTCCGCCGCAGTTTCAGCGATCGCCTGTACATAAGCTTCGCTATTTACCGTTGCCGTAGTTGCAATCACTCCGATGCGCTTTCCCTTCCGAATAGCGGCTCTAGCTCCAGGCAATATCACTCCCAAAATTGGGAAATCAAACTTTTGACGTAAAGCATCAAGCGCTAGGGCAGAACTTGTGTTGCACGCCATGATTACCATCTTGACTTGATGGGATTGCATCCACATCAATATTTGCTGCACAAACTCAATAATTTCGGTTTGAGAGCGTTTACCATACGGAAGCCTAGCCGTATCGCCAAAATAAACTACGGGTTCATGCGGTAATTGCCGGTTGATTTCCTGCAATACCGTGAGTCCACCTACCCCGCTATCAAACACACCTATAGGGTAACCAGATCTATATTCTGAAACCATTCACTGCCTCACACATCACTGCTCACAGTAAAGCATAAATTACAAAATGTTTACACTAGACGGAGTGTACACTCCAAATTTTTATTAAGTTTTTAGGAATTGATTATCAAGTTGGGCACCTGATCTTATTCATATAGAAGCAACAGGCTTAATTTGTGCTGCCATCATACAGCAACCTTCTTATATGGCAAAGATTTTTTATTTTAGATAAGTTAGACCAGGTAGCAATGCTCGAAGTGAAAGGCGGGAATTGCCTGTTGTAAACCTTACTTAGTGCTTCTAGAGGGCAGCCTTTTTAGTGGATGTAATCTAATAGCACTAGCTATATCAAATATACTTACTTAAGTTACCCATATGGAAACTTTTTCAGGCGTATTTTTGTAAATATTAGGAGCATCTGAGTACAGAATATGGATCTATCTCGCATTCCCGCCCAACCCAAGCCCGGTCTCTTGAACGTATTGATAGAGATTCCTGCCGGTAGCAAGAATAAGTATGAATTTGACAAAGATCTGAACGCCTTTGCCCTCGATCGCGTTTTGTATGCATCCGTCCAGTATCCCTATGATTATGGCTTTGTACCCAATACACTAGCCGATGATGGCGATCCGCTTGATGGCATGGTAATTATGGATCAGCCTACTTTCCCTGGCTGCGTAATTACTGCTCGTCCACTCGGCATGTTAATCATGACTGATGGTGGCGATCGCGATGAGAAAATTCTCTGCGTCCCAGATAAAGATCCGCGTTATGCCAACGTTAAGTCTATTGATGATATTGCGCCCCATCGTTTAGATGAGATTGCGGAATTTTTCCGCACTTATAAAAACCTGGAAAAGAAGGTGACTGATATCAAGGGTTGGCAAGGACTTGATGCAGTTGAGGCAGTTGTTGCTAAGTGTGTGGAAGCGGGAAAGGGTAAATAACCGCAAATCCTGACGGGGGGAGATTGCTTTAGGAGATATTCTATTTTGCCCCTCCCCGTTTGTTAGTTTTGATAAATTCGCCTACACCGCTCCATATTCTCTCGATTAGATCGCTGGAATCGCAATCAAACCATACAGTTTGTGAGTCAGCCCGAAACCATGTCCGCTGACGCTTGGCAAATTGCCGCGTATGTAAGACAGTTTGCTCTGTTGCTTCAGAGAGTGAAAGTTGTCCAGCAAGATACTGTTGTATTTCTTTGTAGCCCAGCGTTTGCAGTAATGGTAAATCTTTACCGTACTTAGCTTGCAAATATTGCACTTCCTCTATCCATCCGAGCGCAATCATCTGCTCTGTACGGTGCTTTATCCTTTGAATCAGCAGATCGTCTTGGTAGTCTAAGGCAATTTGCAGAATCGGATAGCTAGGTGGGGCTTCGCCCTGCTGGGCAGAGATTGGTATTCCAGTTACATAAAATACTTCCAATGCTCTGAGCGTTCTCACCGTATCGTGGGGATGAATATGGCTCGCTGAGATCGGATCGACTTGCTGGAGCATAGCATAGCCACAGGGTTGCCCCAATGATGCTAGTTGCGATCGCAACTCAGGTTGTGGTGGTACCTGCGGAATCTTCAGCCCCTTGACTATGGCGCGAATGTATAGACCCGTACCACCTACTAATATTGGAACACGTCCTTCTGCTTGCAAGTGGGCGATCGCTGTTTGCGCCTGAGTTTGATATTCCGCAACTGTGAGTATCTCAGTCGGATCGCAAATATCGATCAGGTGATGCTCGATCACTTGTTGTTCTGATTTAGTGGGTTTGGCTGTACCGATGTCAAACTCGCGATAAACCTGGCGCGAATCAGCGCTGATAATTTCTGTGCCTAAGCGATCGGCTAAGGCCATGGCGATCGCAGATTTACCGGTGGCTGTAGCACCGCAGATGGCAATCAGCATGCGCTTGGCTACAATCTCATCGCCAAAGCAGGAACTGCTAGCTCCGACTGCACTAGTTCTCCTGTCAGGCTAAAAGGTCTTGCTTCCGTAATTTTGACTTTGACAATCTGCCCCTTTAACTGGGGATCGCCATTAAAGAAAGTAATGCGACTGCCTCTAGTGCGCCCCATCATCTGCGTGACGTTCTTGGGACTTTGTTCTTCCACCAGTACTTCTTCAATCAGTCCCAAATATCGCTGTGATCGCTCCGCTGCTTTAGTCGATACCAAATGGTTCAGTCGCTGCAAGCGATCGGCTTTGACTTCCTCATCAAGTTGATTCTCCCAAATCGCCGCAGGCGTTCCAGGGCGGGGGGAATAGGCCGCTGTATTCAGCAGATCGAAACTAATATCCTCAACTAAATCTAAAGTCCTCTGAAACTGCGCTTCGGTCTCACCTGGAAAGCCAACGATCGCATCAGCACTAATGCCTGCATGGGGCATACAGTTACGAATATTTTGAATAATGCGACGGTACTTTTCGTGGGTATAGCCGCGTGACATGGCTTTCAGGATGTCATTGTCGCCAGACTGAAACGGAATATGAAAGTGTTCGCATACTTTCGGTAGCTCTGCACAAGCTTCAATCAGTCGCTCTGTGAAATAGCGGGGATGGCTTGTCGCAAACCGAATGCGATCGATGCCTGGCACGTCATGGACAAAATGGAGCAGGTCAGTAAGTGTATGTAAATTCCGACCTTCTGAAGTACTGCCAGGTAGGTCGCGACCATACGCATCAATATTTTGACCGAGTAAGGTGATTTCTTTGTAACCTTGTCGTCCTAGCTCTTCGATCTCAGCCCGGATGGCTTCTGGAGTGCGCGATTGCTCGACACCACGTACACTTGGGACAACGCAATACGTACAGCGTTCATTACAGCCATAAATCACATTTACCCAGGCTGTTACCTTGCTATCGCGGCGCGGCTTCGTAATATCTTCCATGATGTGCATCGTCTCAGTTGCCACCACCTGATTGCCAGCAAACACCTGTTCTAGCAAATCTCGCAGACGGTTAGCATGTTGTGGCCCCATAACTAGATCTAGCTCTGGGACACGTCTTAGCAACGCTTCACCCTCCTGTTGGGCAACACAACCAGCGACAACAAGTGTGAGATCGGCTTCCTGGTGCTTGCGTCTTGCTTGCCGACCTAAGTAGGAATAGACTTTTTGTTCGGCATTGTCACGAATTGTGCAAGTGTTGTAGAGAATCAAATTCGCATGATTGGGATCTTCGACAGACTCAAACCCCATATCTTCAAGCACGCCTGCCATGCGCTCAGAGTCAGCCTTGTTCATCTGACAGCCGAATGTAGTGATGTGATAGCGGCGAGGGGTAGCAGTCATAAAAATTTATCTTGAGTTATCTTGAGAAGTAGCAATCTGCTCTATTTTAGCTGCATTAGTCAAAACCCCTTACCTGTTCTAAAGGTTCTAGAACGCCTGAATCCATTCACGCACTTCGTAACTCGTCCAGATTTGGTTGCGCCAGTAGGTGTCGGACTCGATCAGATGCCGCGCCGATGCCTCATCTTCAGTTTCATATACGCCAAACACCATGGTTAGATCCTGGGTAGGGCCAAGTGTAACTAATTGTCCTGATTCTTTCAGCGCTTTTAAATTATCCAGATGCTCCTGGCGATAAGGGGCGCGCTTTTCTAGGACATCAGCGCAATATGTACCCCACATGACATATTTTTTCAACATTACTATTTAACTCAGGTTATGTTCTCTTTAAAGTTTATTACGAACTTTCATTAACACCGATTAGCTCTGCTAGGTAATCTGCCATTTGAGCTGACCCACCAGGGGTTCCCACCCGTTCTATGCCATTTTGCACGCATTGCTGTAGATAGGTACTGTCCGCCAGAGTTCTCTTTATTTGTTGGGCTGCCGCCACCAAAGTTTGAGGATCGGCTGGCTGTGTGCCAATCGTTTGCACCGAATGTCCAAGTAGGCGCATTTGGGCTTCAGCAAAGCGATAGGTAAACTGCGGCCCTCGGCCCGGAATTTGAACTACAGGTTTGCCCAAACCTACCGCTTGTTCGATCGCCGTACCTGCCATGCCAACTACGAGATCGCTTTGTTGCAGAATGTCGGCAAAAGCATCGCAAGCACAAATAATAGTCACATCGCTTTGAGTATGGTAAAGTTTGCCATTGCTCGAGTATTGCCATCCTTGCTGGATCGCAACTTCCTCAAGGGGTGTTTTGCCATTCACCCCTATTTTCATGAGCTTGGGTACTACTGCTGCCCTAAATTGGATCGGCTGGATCGGCGCGATCGCGAATTCACGGGCAATTTCAATCGCCAAATCGAGCAGGATAGCCATATTTTCGCAAGCTTCAGGCAGGCGGCTGCCAGACAAAAATGCAATTACAGGTGTGTGTGGCGCTAAATTGAGGTCTTTACCAGTTGGCACCAGTACGTCCATGATCGGATAGCCAGCAAACTGAGTCTTACTAATACCTTGCTTTTGCATTTGGGCTGCGGTAAAGCGATCACGGGTAAATATCTGACGGCATTGTGGCGATCGCAGTAACAGGTTTGCGAGTAAAGGTAATTTCATCCTCCCTTCGTAGAAGGCAGATGACGATACTAGGAAAGATACATAGGGGCAGTGCGCCATGCTTGCCGCCAATAAAACCACCACATCACCGGCTGCAAAGATCAGATCGCAGGTCTGGCTGTAGAGTTGAATGGCGCGCATTTGCTGCCAAACCAGACTCAGCAAACCCGCTTGCAAATCTGCCAGCAACTTCGACCGATCCATGTAGACAAACCCACCAGAGGGCAAATTACGGGTTGGAGCCACGATCGATACATTCTGGTTGCGGTAAGAATTCCCCTCTCCTACCATTGGCATCGCTGCAACTTCAACAGTGGGGTAACGATTTTTTAGCTCTTTTAGTACCTCGCAAGCATTTAAGTCTTCTCCATGGCCGTTACTCAAAAATAAAATTCTTTTGGGTGGCAGTTCCGAAGTTATTGCTGGTTTCGACAGATTCAACTTTTCCACTTTCGACTATTCGGATAGGCTTTCAAATTGCGGTTGGCGAAGCTTAAGTATAGGCAACGGTTTCGCAGATTTGATGATATGTTAAGTATTAATAATAATTGACATAAATTTAAGAAACTTTGTTTTCCTACATTGTTACCTTACAGAACCGTAAGCTTTGGGCATCTCTGTGGACTACCCACTTAACTGTGTGGCTAGCTGCTGTTTTCCTAGTGTGCGTGCCAGTTTTTTTTGAAGCCCCATTAGTCCGATATGCACCCTGGCTCAGTTTGGTAATTACTGTTGGCTGGTTATCGATTAGTCGGCAGTTAATGGAAAATGGCAAATCACAGGTGTGGGGTAGTTTGGTCTGGGGATTTAGCTTAACCTGGGTGTGCGGTTCGATCTATTGGGGTTGGCTGCGTTGGGAACCACTATGGCATTTACCGATTGAAGCGATCGCTCTGCCTTGGGCGATTTGGGCACTTCGATCGCCGCAGAGAAGTCAATACGATGTGGGAGCTTACTTTTATCTTGGCTCACTAATGGGGACAGTTGTCACCGACCTTTATTTTGCGATCGCTGGCTTAATGCCCCAATGGCGATCGCTGATGCTAGTAGAAAACGACCCTAGTGCCATTCGCCCCATTCTCCAGAGTGCGGTAGCTCTAGTGCAAACGGAATGGGGTATGGCTTGGGCGATTATATTAGGTGCGCTACTGGTTGGCTTAGGATTGTGGGCAATACGTGCTGTGGAAGTTCGCTACTGGGCATTTAGCGGCGCGATTTTAAGCACAATTCTGGTAGATAGCATTTTTGGTTTAGTTGCTACTTTGACTTAGCTACTTGGACTTATTTTGACTTATACCGACTGGCAGGGATAATTAATTCGGTAAGATAGCTATATGAAATTAGCCAGAATGCGATCTGGCTCGGCGATCGCTTAACGCGATCTTAACTAGCACCCTAACCCAAGCATTTTATTCACTCAGTCCGAGTAACTTAGACAATTACTTATGGAATCGTCTTCTTATCCTTACCTACTAATCCATACTGAAGATGGGGATAAGAAATTTTCTCTCATGAACGAGACCTCTTGGACGCTGGGTCGAGGTCCAGATAATGACATTTTTTTTGATGACAAGTGGGCTTCACGCAACCATGCAATTCTGCAAGTCATGGATTCGGGCAGTTTTTACCTGATCGATCTGGGCAGTCTCAACGGCTCATTTGTAAATGGTCGTCGCGTTAGCATACCGGTAACACTGCAAAGCGGCGATCGCCTCACACTTGGTCAGACAGAGATGCAGTTAGTCTGTCCCACAGCTAAAACACTGGTGGAGGGTGGAGACGTGCCCGCAAAGCAAAAATCTACGGTGATGCTGCACACACGTCGTCTGATCACGGTGCTAGTGATCGATATTCGCAACTATACTGGCCTTACGCGCCAGGTTGAAGAGCAATTACTCTCGCAGGTAATTGGTAGCTGGTTTGGTAATGCTGGCAACATCATTCGCCACTATGGCAGTTGGGTAGATAAATATATTGGCGATGCTGTAATGGCAGTCTGGATACACAATACGGACAAGAATGTTGGCGGAGTAGCTCCTGCTGAAATGTTGCAAGTGCTGCGCGCTCTTCAGGCTTTGCATACCATGAGCGATGAGCTTAACACCAAATTCACGCTGCCATTTCGCCTCCGCATCGGTGCTGGGGTCAATACTGGCCATGCGATTGTAGGACAAATGGGTGTTGGAGATCGCCCGGAATACACTGCTCTAGGCGATACGGTAAATGCCGCCTTTAGACTGGAGTCGGCAACCAAGGAAATCGGTGCGGATATTGCTTTGGGAGAGACTACCTATGCCCAGATTCCCTCAGCTGAATTGCTCAAATTTCACAACCACTCTGTTAACCTGAAGGGCTATGACATGCCAACAATGACCTATGCAGGCACGTTTGCAGAACTAGATGCTTTTTTAAGCACTCCCACAACCTTACCTGCCAATCTCAGCTAATACAGTTTGGGCGAAAACGCTGCCTGGTCTTATTAAGATCGCCACCAGGAGGAAATCGATCCCGCCAGATTATGCCATCAAGAGAGTAATCTGGACACCTAGACACTCAAACATCTCCGAAACTCAACTACAGCGTCATGCTGGTCGGGTATGTTAGCGCAGCGTACTAGCAAATCCAGATCTAAGTGGGGTAGAAATTTACTTTTAGGAATAATCTGATATTCGGTAGACCCATCTGGCAAAAAATGCAGGTGATAAAGCAATAGCTGACTATCCTGCCAGATCCAAACCTCGGGTATACCTAAACCTTTATAAACCTCTAACTTATCAATGCTCCCGCTGGTTAAATTAATTTCGATCGCGATGTCAGGAAGTTCTTTAACTACCCCCACGCAATAACATTCGTCTGGCTCTAGTCCTCTTTCTGTTGCCTGCTTGCGGTATGTTTCTGAGCCAAAGCCATAAATCCTCGTATTGGTTTCTAGGGCATATAGCTCTAATAAGCGGGCAAGTAACGTTTTTAGCGACTCATGCTTGCGAGAGGGCATAAAAAACTCTAGAGTTCCCTCCAGATAAGTAAGACGTAACCCTGCATAGTTTTCAAAAGTATCTCTTAAAGTTTCATACTGCTGCCAGCTAACTCCATACAAAGTGAAGTGCCGATCTTCATCGGCTCCTTGCCCAATTTCTTTGGATGGGACTGTTGCAGTAATCATGGCGATCGCACCTTAAGGGACAACAAGGACTGGACAAGGGGATAAGTTAATCACCCTTTGACTGACGCTACCTTCTGGGTGCTCTTCCGCCAAACTCATGCCCCGTGACCCCATCACAATTAGATCGGCACCAACTTCGTCGGCGACATCACAAATTGTAAAAGCGGGCTTGCCCTGCGCTATTTTCAGTTCGGCATTTATTCCTACTTCCTTCAAGGTTGCCTGCACTTTATTCAACAAGTCCTTAGCTACCTCAGAGGCAGTGCTAATTTCTTGATCGGGTTCAACTACAGATAGAACTATCAATCGCGCTTGATATTTTTTTACAACCTCAATGACCACGTCAGCGGCTTGACGTGCCTCGCGAGTTTGATCGACTGGAAACAAGATCGTATTAAACATCTACACTTCGGTAAGATCTAGAACGGCTCTAAAAAAACTGCTTACTTAACTTTACTTTAATAAATTGGAGGATTTTCCCAGTGCCTAAGCAAACTTTAGCAAATTTAACCTCTTCTGACCTCGCAGGCAAAAAAGTTTTGGTTAGAGTTGACTTTAACGTCCCTCAAGACGAATCAGGTGCAATTACCGACGATACTCGCATTCGGGCAGCACTACCAACGATTCAATATCTTACTAATGCTGGGGCTAAGGTAATCCTCACCAGTCACCTAGGTAGACCCAAGGGCGTGACCGAGAGCCTGCGCCTTAATCCGATCGCGACTCGTCTATCAGAACTACTAGGGCAACCCGTGGTTAAGTGCGATGACTGCATTGGCGACGAGGTGGCAGCTAAGGTTAATGGTCTGAGTAATGGTGGTGTGGCACTCTTGGAAAATGTGCGCTTCTATCCTGAAGAGGAGAAAAACGATCCAGAATTTGCGCGCAAACTAGCTTCTGTAGCTGATATGTATGTTAACGATGCTTTCGGCACTGCCCACCGCGCCCATGCCTCTACTGAAGGCGTTACCAAGTACCTGAGACCCTCTGTAGCTGGTTTCCTTTTAGATAAGGAACTCCAGTACCTTAGCGGCGCGATTGATGCACCCAGGCGTCCCCTTGCAGCAATTGTGGGTGGCTCTAAGGTGTCAAGCAAGATTGGCGTAATCGAGGCACTCTTGGGCAAGGTTGACAAGCTCTTGTTGGGCGGCGGCATGATCTTTACCTTCTATAAAGCTAGAGGCTTGGCAGTTGGTAAGTCATTAGTCGAAGAAGACAAGCTAGATTTGGCGCGATCGCTAGAAGCCATCGCCAAAGAACGCGGCGTTCAGTTCCTTTTGCCCACCGATGTAGTCATTGCTGATAACTTCAAGCCCGATGCTAACTCGCAAACCGTCAGCATCAACAATATCCCCGATGGCTGGATGGGTCTAGATATTGGGCCTGATTCGGTCAAGGTGTTTCAGGATGCTTTAGCAGATTGCCAAACCGTAATCTGGAACGGTCCCATGGGTGTATTTGAGTTTGACAAGTTTGCGGTAGGTACCGAAGCAATCGCCAATACCTTAGCTGGGTTAACTGGCAAGGGTGCGATTACCATCATCGGTGGCGGAGACTCAGTCGCAGCGGTAGAGAAAGTTGGCGTTGCCGATCGCATGAGCCACATTTCCACAGGTGGTGGTGCTAGCTTGGAATTGCTGGAAGGCAAAGTCCTACCTGGTATTGCAGCTTTGAATGATGCTTAGCTTTTGCCTTAATTAATTTTTCTCTAAGCCCCCTAAAAAGTTAAGGGGGCTATTTTTTGCGGCTATTATTGTACTTTTCGGAATAACCTTAGATTGCATAGTTATTCATTTACAAACAAATTGTGGAAGCCAGTCATAAAAAATTACTGATGCAGATCGCGATCGGTTGTGCGTGGCTAGATGGTCATTTACATCAAAGTGAAATTGATTATTTGACCAAACTCTTAGAGCACTACCATCTTGAGAGCGATCTCCAATTACGCCAGCTCACAGCCACACCTGTATCGATATCCCAAACTGAGCGATGGATGGCTGAATACCTTGCGGATACAACCGAAACAGAAAGACAAGAGGCTCTCGCCGCGATCGCCAATTTATTAATTGCAGATAATTCCGTCTCAGAGGCAGAGCATCAACTTCTAGATGATTTTTACGCCATGATGGCTAACATACCTCCTCATCCAGAGGCTACACCTACGCTGGTAGAAATTACTGGTAAATTTGTCAGGAAATTGATGCAATCTCTCACCAACCTGGTTTCAGGCAATTAATCCATGCAACGTCTTTGGTACTTTGCCCAAAATATCCTGGGCGTTATCTTTCGACATCCAATTACGGGGACGAGTGTCATTCCTCTCCTACCAGATGGACGCATTGTGCTGGTCAAAAGGCGTGATAACGGTCGCTGGTCATTACCAGGTGGCATGGTGAACTGGGGGGAAGATATTCCCACAGCTATGCAGCGAGAGCTACTGGAGGAAACAGGACTGGAATTAGTGAAGATTTCCAGGTTGGTAGGGGTTTACTCATCGCCGGAGCGCGATCCCAGAGTCCACTCCATCTGTATTGCTGTCGCGGCCCAAGTAACCGGAGAAATGCAGACAGGAGATCCCAATGAAATTACGGATGTACAAGCATTTACATTAACCACACTGCCACTTGGAAACCTCGCCCACGATCACGATCACCAATTACAGGACTACTTAGATAATCTCACCACCTTGGCTTAAAAAATTGATTGGGATGTTTAGAAGGTAATGAAAGGGAACTAGAGATATGGAACGAGAAATATCTGCGATCGCAGCATCAACTAAGCAAAGAGTGAGAGATCTGCAAAGACAGCTCCAAGAAGCAAGCTATGCCTATTACGTGCTAGATGCTCCCATCATGGAAGACAGCGTTTACGATCAGCTATATCGGGAACTCCAGGATCTCGAAATCCAATATCCAGAGTCGATCGCACCCGATAGCCCTACACAGCGAGTTGGCGAAAAGCCCGCATCAAAATTTGTCTCAGTCCAGCATAATATCCCACTCTATAGTCTAGAAAATGCATTTAGCAGTGAGGATATGCAAACATGGCAGGAGCGCTGGCAGAAGGTAGCTCCAAATCCCCAAGAAGTAGAATATGTTTGCGAACTCAAAATTGATGGGTCGGCGATCGCACTCACCTATGAACATGGCTTATTGGTACGCGCTGCCACTAGAGGTGATGGCATCACTGGAGAGGAAATTACCCAAAACATCAAGGCGATTCGTTCCATTCCTCTGAGACTGCACTTGGAGAATCCACCACCTTTAATCGAGGTTCGGGGTGAGGCATTATTACCTCTTGCCAGTTTTGAGCAAATCAATCAAGAGCGATCGCAGCAGGAGGAACCTCTATTTGCTAATCCTCGTAATGCCGCAGCTGGGACGCTACGTCAGCTAGATCCGCGTATCGTCGCGAAACGCAAGTTAGACTTCTTTGCGTATACTTTGCATATTGTGGATGGGGAAATAGATTCTCTCGATCCATCAGCAAATTCATTGCCAATCTCTCAATGGCAATGCTTAGAATTTCTGCATTCAATAGGATTTAAAGCTAATCCCAATAAAATGCTATGCCTTTCACTGGAGGAAGTCCAAGCTTTTTATGATCGCTGGTCGACGGAGCGCCACAATCTACCCTATATGACCGATGGCATGGTGGTCAAAATCAATGCCCTCTCTCTACAAACAGAACTGGGATTTACGCACAAGTTCCCACGTTGGGCGATCGCTTGGAAATATCCCGCCGAAGAAGTTCCCACGATCGTAAATGCCGTCACAGTGCAAGTTGGCCGTACGGGAGCGCTCACACCTGTGGCCGAATTAGCCCCTGTTCAACTCGCAGGTACAACCGTATCCAGAGCCACTTTGCATAATAGCGATCGCATTGCCGAGCTGGATTTGCATATCGGCGATACGGCGATCGTGCGCAAAGCGGGAGAGATTATTCCAGAGGTAGTGCGCGTGCTCTCGGATTTGCGGCCTGTCGATGCTGTGCGCTTCCAAATGCCTACCCACTGCCCAGAGTGCAATTCTCCGGTCATCAAACCTGACAATGAAGCGGTGACGCGTTGCGTTAATCCCACCTGCCCTGCCATTGTGAGAGGTGCGATCGAACACTGGGTAAGCCGCGATGCTTTGGATATCAATGGGATTGGAGAGAAACTGGTGCGACAGCTTGTCGAAGCACAGCTAGTGCAATCCGTTGCCGATCTATACGATCTCACCTTAGAACAACTACTAAGCTTGGAGCGCATGGGACAGAAATCGGCTGAGAAAATTTTGGCCGCGATCGCGCAATCACAACAGCGCCCAGGGGCGCGTGTCCTCTATGGTTTAGGTATCCGTCATGTCGGTAGTAGTAATGCCCTTCTGATTGCAGAAAATTTCCCTAATCTGCAACAGCTAGCACAGGCTGAACCAGAGGCAATCGCCTCCATCTATGGTATCGGCACTGAGATTGCCCAGGCTGTACATCAATGGTTTAGCAATCCAGTAAATCAAGCTCTGCTACAACGTCTTCAGGATAAAGGCTTGCAATTCCAATCTGCAGCTTCTCCTTCCCAAAAGAGTGCTAATTTATCGCAAGCGGGTAAAACCTTTGTAATTACCGGGACATTACCCACCTTAAAGCGTGACGAGGCTAAAGATTTGATTCAACAAGCTGGTGGTAAGGTTACTGATTCTGTCAGTAAAAAGACTGATTATGTGGTGGTGGGAGAAGAAGCTGGTTCCAAACTCCAAAAAGCCCAGTCTCTAGGCATTACTTGCCTATCTGAAGCTGAGCTATTGCAACTGCTGATAGAGGTGCAATAACTTGGGACAAAAATTTGACTAGAGAAAATTGACCGAAAAATAGGGCGGGCGTTGCCCGCCCCATAAATATCTTGCCAAGTAGTCAGCTGTCCAATCGCTTTGATGCTTGGTTTTTTCCTAGGCAATAATCTGAATGGCAAATCCAGATACTCCAGATTGGGGAACAGGGGACAGTTGGACAAATCTGGTATAAGTGGTGCCAGAACCTCCACCATCGCGATCGAAATAGAGACCGCCACCGGTATTGTCATAGTAGAAAGCAGATGTGCCTATTGGAGCTGTTGAATTGACGCCTTCAACCCCTCCTGAATTAGCAGTGAAGAAGAAATTAGCTGGGGCAGTTACACCGGGTGTTTGCCCTGCTACGAGCGAGCCACCAAATGCGGCGGCACTGATCTGGATGAAGTCACCACCTTCATTATTAAAAAAGTCTGTGATGACATCAACTTCTCCAGTTGTAAAGTTGACAAACCGGAAGAAATCGTCACCCAAACCGCCTGTGAGTGTATCGGAGCCAGTATTGCCAATGAGGGTATCGCCCCCATCTACCGATCCACCACGTTGGAAAAATTGTGCATCACCACTACTATCACCACCAATAATGATGTCATTTCCCGCGCCGCCATCCATGAAGTCATTACCAGCATTGCCAGCTAGGGTGTCATCATTCACAGTCGATAGTAACTGAATCCCATTTGCTGTTGTTGCGATACCAGCTATTGGAGAGAATGAATCGGCAACATTGCTACCTACAAGGTTTTTCCCTTTGATATCTGAGCCTGGCTGTCCATCCCCGACTGTAAATACAGAACCAGCACCATCATTAACGGTGTCGTTGGTGGTAATGAAACTGCCATTGATAGCTAACAATTGCGCCCCAGGTGCTAGTAGCTGATCTCTGGTCACACCTACTACTGTAATCGTTTGGTTGTTGGTATGTTGCCCATCGCTAGCGGTTCCCATAATTGAAATTACCGCTGCACCTGACTCATTAGTAGTGATAGTAACCTTAGCGTTGCGATCCAATTGGCTAATTGAAATCGTGTCGCCTGTGGTGAAATCGTTAATCACGTCAGACCCGCCAAAGCCACCTCTGGCTCTGACTACTTGCTCTTCCCCAGTTAGTATGCTGATATCACCATCGATCGCGCTAAAGAATTGGAACTGGTCGTCACCAGCTTCACCAAACATGTCGTTGTTACCAGTACCACCAATCAATGTGTCGTTACCATCTGCACCTAACATGCGATCGTTACCGCGACCAGCGATCAGTACGTCGTTGCCCAGGTCACCATTCATGGTGTTGGCATTGCTAAGGCTACCGTAGATCGTGTCATCGCCTTGCCCGCCATATAGGGTGTTACCACCGTTGGTGGAAGCAATTAGTAAGTCTTCGCCTTTGTTGCCGCCCAGGCTGTCGGCACTAAAGCCAAACTGTGCGCCTAGGAGGGTGTCATTACCTTGGCCGCCAAACAGGCTGTCATTGCCACCTGCGGTTTGAGTAGCGCTATCGGCACGCAGCAGGTCATTATCAGCATTACCATTCAGCGTGTCTTGACCGCTGTTACCAATTAAAGTATCGTCACCTCTTCCCCCGCCAGCATTGTCACCTGCCGTGGTAGCTAGATAGCTATCGTTAGCATCGGTGCCTATGAAAATTGCCATTTAAATTTTTACTCCTCAAACAAAACTTATTTAATCTCTATGCTTTTAGGATGTTACCCAAATTTGAGCCTAAGACTTGCCACATTTCATTAGATCGATAGTAACATCTTCAATCCCAGGGAGTTTTACAGCTTTCTGTAATCGCATTTTCCACGACGGCCAACTTGGCTAACACCACTGAGAAGTTCTGCCTATGACATTTCACAAACTGGCACACACCGCAAATTAATCCTGAGGAAAAACTCATACAGTCAGATGATTCAGGAGATCGAAGTAGCGCTACTTGATTCCAACTTACAAAAAAGACTAAGAGTTTTTATGAGTACTGCTTATATCAATGGAATTGGCAAATTTCTGCCAAACAATCCGATCGCGAATGAAGAGATGGAAGATTACCTTGGCAAAATCGGCGATCGCCCTTCCAAAGTCCGCGCGCGCATTCTCAAAAGTAATGGCATTCAGCAGCGCTACTATGCCCTCGATCGCCAGCAAAATACTACTCACCGCACGAGTGAACTGGCGGCATATGCCGTGCGCGATCTCCTAGAGCAAAGTAATCGCGACCCCGCCGCAATTGATTTACTCGCTACGGCTACGACCTGGGCGGATCAACTGGTGCCAAGTTTTGCCAGCATGGTGCATGGTGAATTGCCAGAGTTTTCGCCATTAGAAACTGCTTCCACGCATGGGGTATGCTGTGCGGGTATATCAGCGCTCAAGTACGCAGCGGCACAGGTATCACTGGGAAATAAACACAATGCGATCGCTGTAGCAGCGGAAATGCCATCCCGCTTATTCAAACACAGTCGCTTTGAGGCGGAGGAGTCGATCCAAGCTGGACAATCTCTCCCTTTTGATACGGAATTTCTGCGCTGGATGCTCTCAGATGGGGCAGGAGCAATGTTGATTCAAGATCGCCCAAATCCCACAGGCATAAGTCTCAAAATCGAATGGGTTGAACTAATTTCCCATGCCAATACCTATCCTGTATGCATGTATGCGGGATTTGAAGATCAAAGTGCCAAACATAACTGGATGGAATATCCTTCCTATGTAGAAGCATCTAAAGCAGGGGCGTTGAACCTGCGCCAGAATATTCGCATGTTGGATGATGTGATTAAATTAGGCGTGGAAGGCTGGCTGCATTTAATTGAGAAAGGAAGGGTTAAACCGAGTGAAATCGATTGGTTGCTATGTCACTATTCTTCGCATTTCTTTCGCGGCCAGATTGTCGAACTACTGGAAAAAGCTGAATGCATGGTTCCCGAACACAAGTGGTTCACAAACCTCTATACACGCGGTAATACTGGCTGTGCAGCTATTTACCTGATGCTAGAAGAACTATTTAATTCAGGAAAGTTAGAGGTCGGTGAGAAGATTTTTTGCTTTATCCCCGAAAGTGGGCGCTTTACCACAGCCTATATGATGCTGAGCGTCGTGGATGCCAGTGATGCGGCAGTTTCGCAACTGGAGATAAGCGCGATCGCGCCAAATAAAGCTAATAATCGTATAGTTTCTCTCTCTCCCAATACTACCCAGGTCAATCCAGCTATCCTGGCAGATATCCCACAAAAGGAACCCATGTCAGCTTATTTACTTAGGCAACTAGCGCTTGTCTGGCTGGAATTTGAGCGCCGCATTCACTCTGTACCTTTGGTACGTCGGCTCGATCGCCGCGAATTTAGCCTTGATGATTACAGGGCTTTGTTACGTAATTTGCGTCCTCAGGTAGTGGAAGGTGCGCGTTGGATGTCTCGTGCGGCTTCGAATATGATGGATTTTCAAATGCGATCAGCATTTATTGGGCATGCCCAGGTGGAACATCGCGACTATCAAATGCTGGAACAGAATTATGTAGCAGTTGGAGGTGAATTATCTGAGATTATATCCGCCGAAAAAAATATTGGTAGTGAGGCACTGTCAGCTTTCATTTTTAACCAAGCATCCCAACCTAACCCAGTTGACCTCATCGGCAGTATGTTTATCGTCGAAGGTTTAGGTAGTAAGCTCGCCGGGAAGTGGGCGGAGCAGATTCAGGATGTTCTCCATCTGAGCGAGTCGCAGGTGTCATTTTTGACTTATCACGGTAAAAATGATGACTCCCATCTAGATAAGCTCCATGCCTTAGTTCAGGCAGAATGGATGACAGAGGCGATCGCCCATAGCATCATCAAAACTGCCCAGGTGACTTCCCGACTCTATCTTTTGCAATTGGAGGAAATTTGCTAAATGTCTATCGATAATCACTTATTACACATTTCAAAGCCTACTTCGCACCAGTCTGCCACGCATCAGGCAGGGGCCTATGCACCCAAACCGAACGATCGCAAAGATCCAAATGCATGGGATTTGCTATACCTCGACAATGCCATTCCTGTCGATCCGATCGCCAAAGCCTATATGATTCGCGATCTGCAAAACTGGACGCGTAATTATCTGCTAATTCCGATTAGAATTATTGCGAATATCCTGCTGGGCATAATTATGACCTGCAAGCGGCTGCTCCCATTCCAATTCCGTGCCTATGGTCTGATGCATCGCGCTGCTGCTTTCTTTCTCAAGCACGTTGTTACCCCCGAAGCTTGTTATCTAATCGTGCGGCATCTCTGTATTGGTTCTAATATCGTCAATTTCCTGATAGATAATGGCCCCGATCCTAGTATTCCTAAATCTAATCTTTATCCCCGCACTGTTGATGACTTGGCGAATAATGCTTTTCTGGAGCACGACTTAATTCTCTATAACTTTGTCTATGACTATAATATGGCGATGCAAGCTCGTCCAAACTGGTTAGCAGCAGTGCGATCAAGCGATATTAACTACAGTAGTATTCACCCAGTTGAGATAAGTATAGACTGCTCAAAACGGGCATGGCTACAACTTCTCGATCTGGAATCTGCAATTGAGCTGTTTAAGGTATTCTATTCCCTTTGCCTTACAAGTGATGAGTTTGAACGTGCGGTACTATCATTGCAGTTTGATGAGAACTTTGGCTGCTATGTCAGTGATATTACTGGAGACTATCGCTGGAATCACGTTATTCTCAACCGTCATCCGCTTGCGCCAAATAGTCCCTTCGATGCCGGACGCGACCTGTTTCAGCATGGCATCATCGCCGAATATCTACATCGTTACCTAGAGCTAAGCCGACACCAAAATGAGATTGGGCGAAACCAGTAGGGGTAGTGCCCCCGCGCCTACCCCCAAACATCAGGGCAACCACAGAGGGATTGCCCTACGATAATTACATGAATTTCGTTAATAAACATCAACAAAACAATGTATATAAGCCATTTAGTATATGTTCCTAGCCTTTTGGTAGCCCTACGCTTTGCGATCGCGCCTCTACTACTTCTCGATGCTTTGGATCGCAGTATTAGCTCCTGGTTTATCGTTGGATATGTAATAGCTGTCATTTCAGATATCTTTGATGGCATCATTGCGCGAAAATTAAATATCAGTACTGTCGCTTTGCGACAAGCAGATAGTTGGGCTGATATCTGTCTATACATATGCATCGCCATCAGTGCCTGGCTAGTGCATCCTCAAGTATTGGTAGATTTTCAAATCCCCTTACTTGTAGCGATCGCGGCTCAATTAATTTTATTTGCGATTAGTCTGGTCAAGTTTGGCAAATTCCCCAGCTTCCATACATACACAGCCAAAGCATGGGGTCTAGCACTGTTAATCGCTACTGTATCATTGTTTGGTTTTAGTTATGCAGATCCTCTCTGGCTGGCGATCGCCTTTTGCCTGATCAACACTATCGAAGAAATTGCAATGACGCTGATATTACCGAAATGGACGCATGATATCTTGAGTATCTTTCACGCACTAGATCTAAGAAAAAGTTGGAAGTCTGACATGGGATCAAGCTGAAGTAGCTTGGCTACGTCATTACCTGTATTGAACAACTCTCGAAGCTGTAAGACAATTAGGTGTGTTTCCTAGTTGTCCGTTAGCTAGTTAGTTCGGTGCGCTCTTGCTATGGCGGGAGTGCTTTTTTTGTGGCAGTAGTTAATGAATTTTGTCGGGATTCGCTACAATGTGCTGTATGACATATTCTAATGGCTATAAAGACCTGAAAGACATTGCTAGCCTCAAGGCTGAACTTAGTTATTTCTTAGATAACATTCAGGATATTGATCATGGCGAAATTATCTGCCAATCTCTGTCCACAATTTTGCAGATTGCTCAGACTGAAACCGAGAGACTAGACTGGAAAGTAATTGCTGGCTCCTTACAAGATATGCGTAAGGCGATCGCCGCATTTTACCCATTTCGCTACACCCGTAAAGTCAGTATCTTTGGTTCAGCCCGTACATTACCACAGGAACCGGAATATGCCCAGGCAATGGACTTTGCCCGTTGCATTACCTCTAAGGGGTTTATGGTGCTTACTGGCGCAGGTGGTGGCATTATGGCCGCCGGCAATGAAGGAGCTAGTCAAGAGCATTCCTTTGGCTTAAATATCGATCTCCCGTTCGAGCAAACAACCAACGAACATCTCCAGGACAGCACTCGTCTAATCCAGTTTAAGTACTTTTTTACCCGTAAGCTATTTTTTCTGAAGGAAAGCGATGCGATCGCCTTATTCCCTGGTGGTTTTGGTACGCAGGATGAGTTTTTTGAGTGCCTCACGCTCTGTCAGACTGGTAAATCTACCCCCAAAGCTTTGGTGTTAGTCGATAAGCCTGGCGGAGATTACTGGTTACAGTGGGATGAATACATTCGTAAGCACCTGCTAGAGCGCCGCCTAATCGGCGAAGGCGATCGCAGCCTCTACAAGATCGTTGACTCGGTTGAAGCAGCCTGCCAGACAATTAGTAATTTTTATAGTATTTATCACTCAAGTCGCTGGATCGGCAGCTTGTTTGTGATTAGGCTAAACTGCAATATCTCGGACTCACACCTCGATCGCCTCAATCAGAAATTTAGCGATATTCTTGTATCGGGCCAGATTGAGCGTAGTAGCGCTTTGGATGCCGAAATCCAGGACGACCATATTGCTCATTTACCTCGCCTGACCATGTACTTTAACCAGCAAAGTTACGGTCGCCTGAACGAGCTGATTGCTGAAATTAATCTGGTTGGGTCAGACGAGGAGGAACTTCTGATTTCGTGTCCGCTCACGCAGTTGCGTTGATTGTTAATCCATCGAAGCTCAGTTAAGTTGTTAAGTTGCTAAGTTGTTATGAAGTCACCTCGATTTCGTGAGATCCCAGGTGGGCAATAAAGCTTTTAATACTGGTCTGAAATTTAATCAGAATAGGGTAGTTGGGGCTAATCGGCCTACCATGCCAGTCTGCCAAAATATCAATAATTTCCCCCTCCATTCCCTGAATGTCAAAAGCTTGTTTGGGGTGTTCGGGATGGTGGTATACATTTAACGACCCGACAACGCGAACGCGATCGCCAACTTTCATAGTGCTCCTAAATACTCAATTTTGCCTGTTTGGTGCCGATAAAAGCGATCGCTACTAAGCACATACAACTTGCTAGTAATCGATCGCTCTTAAATTAAGCAGCCCTAGATAGCATAAACCTTGGTGCGTGTCCCCAAAAAGCTTCTAACCCATAAAACTCTCTTTCTTTTGGCATCATGATATGCACGATCAGATCGCCATAGTCCTGCAATATCCAGCTAGCATCACTTTCACCGCTACAACGAATAGGATGACGGTCAAAGGTTACGGCAATTTTGTCTTCTATGGCATTGGCGATCGCGCGCACCTGAGCCTTTGAAAGTCCTGTGGCAATCACAAAGTAGTCTGCCAGTGACGACACCTCGCCTACCGCCAGGATTAAGATATCCTCCGCTTTGCGATCTTCTGCTGCAGTAGCTGCTGTTAGTGACATCTGGTAAACGTCACTCTGGCTTGGGTTTAGTTGCCGATCTAGTTCGGAAGATACACTAACCTGGTTTATTGTCATAGATATTGGTTTGGTAATGAAGTATGGACTAATAACTATTTTACAAGCAGCAAAAAGTTATTGATTGGCAGAGCTCAAATTGAATAATTTAGTGGAAAAGATCTGGTATCTCTTGGTTGAACGTGTACGCGCTGTTGAGGCTCTAGTTGCAGTGCATCAAAGCGATCGCGTGTTAAATGAGCAGTTAAAACCTGACCATCATCCAATACGAGTTCCACCTGAATTTCCCAACCCAAGTGAATCAGGCGGCTGATGCGAGCAGGAACGCTTGTGCTGTTGGCTTGAGTTTCAATCATGATGTCCTGCGGGCGAATAAACACATGCTCGCGATTGTCATGGTTACTTTTGCCGGCAATGTTGGTGTTGCCTGGCACCACATTCACCGGGCCAATAAAACTCATCACAAAAGAAGTAGCGGGATTGTCATAAATTTCCGCCGGGGTACCTACTTGCTCGACTCTTCCCTTGTTCATCACCACGATCGCATCAGAAACTTCCATCGCCTCTTCTTGATCGTGGGTGACAAATACGCTGGTGACGTGGACTTCATCATGAAGGCGGCGCAACCAGGCTCGCAGTTCTTTACGCACCTTGGCATCTAATGCCCCAAATGGTTCATCTAACAATAAAACCTTGGGCTCCACCGCTAATGCTCTGGCTAGCGCTACCCTCTGTCTCTGTCCACCAGATAACTGCGAGGGATAGCGATTGCCCAATCCCTTCATCTGCACTAGTTCGATCAGCTCGTCTACCCGACTGGCAATTTTATCTTTGGCATGTTTGCGGATTTCCAGCCCAAAGGCAATATTCTGCCGTACCGTCATATGCTTGAACAGAGCATAGTGCTGAAACACAAACCCGATATTGCGATCGCGCACATCCTGAAAAGTAGCATCCTCACCCGTAAGCAGAATCCTGCCGCGATCGGGTATTTCCAAACCTGCGATCAACCGCAACAGGGTAGATTTACCCGAACCTGATGGGCCCAAAAGTGCCACTAAAGAGCCAGTTTTAACCTCAATACTAACGTTGTCTACAGCTTGGAAGTCACCAAAGCTTTTTGAGACTTCCTGAACTACGATGCCCACGTCATCTACCCTCTTACACAAAAGACTTTGCACAATCTCCAGTTTGCCTATGGAGTTATCGTTAATTGTGATCATATCCTAAATTTGGTCAAGGACTAAGTCTGGCTTAGGATATCTGCTTTACAGCAATCCGTAAATGGTTTGGTAGAGCAACCGGAACAGGGCGACTAGGGCGATCATGCCAAAGCCCGCGATCGCGGCAAGCAGCATAATTTCTGGAAAAGGCTGACTCTGTAAGTTAAAAAATATTTTGCTCAACCACAACAAAGCAGCAGTTAGCACGACAAAGAATAAAAGATCCTTGTTGTCCATGACTTGACTGGAACGGAGCCACAAAATCACGAGCATGACGCCCACCAGGATCAAATAACTAAAAGGCCCTAATGTTGCCATGCCAATACTATGTGTTACCAATCCTAATGCCATACCCTCAAATCCAATCAGGAAAGCTGCAAATAATTGATTGCCTAATGGTGGCAATACCAAAGGTGGCGATGGTACAGCCGGAGGGCGAGGTGCTTTTATATTTGGAACTGGGGGAGGAGCGGGAGATATTGGAACTGCTACTGGAGCAACTGCTGGTCTTGGTGCTGGCGTAGGGTGGATAGCAGGACTAGAGCCAGTTAAAGCAGCTAGTACTTCCTTGGCTGAGCTGAAGCGATCGCTAGGTGAATTCTCTAACATACGATCTAAGATGCTGGCTAGGTGTGGACTTACTACTGTCTGCGATCGCCAGTTCCATCGATTTGTGGCGGGGTCAAACAGCTCTTCTGGCGGCTTACCCGTCAACAGGTAAATACAAGTTACTGCAAATGCATACAGATCGGTAGAAGGAAAAACCGCATCGCTGCGCATTTGCTCTGGAGCGGCAAACCCTGGCGTAAAGATGCCTGTGGATTTCTGACCTACTGCCATGCTCGTCACCTGCTTCACCGCGCCAAAGTCAATCAGAAAATATCTACCATCCTGAGGGCGCACCATAATGTTAGAAGGCTTGATATCTCGGTGAATGGATTCGCGATCGTGGACAAACTGCAAAACCGGCAGCAGGCTATTTACAATCTCCAGTACTTCCTCCTCTCTCAGCGCTCCGTGTTGCTCTACAACCTGCTCTAGGGTCAGTCCGTCGATATATTCCTGCACCAGGTAAAAAAACTGATCTTGATGGGTCGGATTACGGCTCGGTGCTTGAACTTCAAAAAATGCTAGCAGATCTGGTATTTGGGGGTGCGTACCCAACGTATCCAACACCGTACCTTCCCGCTCAAATAAGGTGGTAGCCAACTGCATCTGTTGCGGGTTTAACCCTACAGGTAGCAATTGCTTGACGACACAACGCCGCATTGAAGGCGTGTAGCGATCGACCGCCATAAAAGTGGCACCAAACCCACCCCGAGCCAATGGCTTCTCTGTAATATACCTACCACCGAGGATGAGGGGCATGCCACAGGTCGTGCAAAATTTTTGGGTAATGGTCTTAATGGTGCCAGCGGTATCGAGATCGGGAAATGAATTGAGCGGTCTGGCGCAACCAGGACGTGTGCAATAGATATCCACGCTTTAACCAGTGAACAGTGAATAGCAAACATCGTATAGCAATCAGCAGTCAATGATGAGCTAGTTAAAAGCTAATCAACAGTTTGAACTTCTACATCAATCGTACCTGGAGGAGTAAAGCGGACAAACTTTTGGTTTTCCACCTGCAACACCTCGCCACAACTGGGACAGTTGAACTGGCTGTTACGCGGAGCGATCGAGGCATGTCCACACACAGGACACTCAGATGTAACGATGCTGCGCTTCAACCACCACTGTAGGACGACCACGGTAACTACTGGTGCGATGATGGCGAGCGTCATCAGAATAAAGAATGAGTCAACCAGCCAGCCCAGCCCAAGATAGCTCAAGCCCCAGACGACTAAAAATACGGTAAGCCAGAATCGCAAGCCAGCCCATCGATCGCCATTATTACCGCCATTACCAAGTGTATAGAATCTCATGACTTCATGCCCTTACCGTTCAAAACAGTTGGCTCCCAACGCACAATAGGGTGATTTCTACGAAACAATGTACCGATAATCGTAGGGGTAGCGCCCCTGTGCCTAACCCCATGCATCAGGTCAACCACGGGAGGATTGCCCCTACAGGTATTTATTTCTTAGATTACGTCCTTAAATGTGTCCAGTAACCTGCCCTCATAATAACCCCGAACGATGGATTTATTGGAGTAGGGGAAACCGCTATGATTTTGTGTAGTTAAGATAGATTACAATTGTTGATATTTCTTAATCATTAACTGTGATAAGCCGATCGCAAAGGGCAAATTGGTTTAAAGACGCTAAGTTCGACATGGAACTAGGGGCGATCGCCCTGGTTTATTTTGTGCAGGGAGCGCTGGGGTTAGCGCATTTAGCAGTTAGTTTCTTTCTGAAAGATCGGCTTGGCCTCAGTCCGGCGGAGGTAGCTTCCCTAGTCGGTATCTCGATGCTGCCCTGGACGATTAAGCCGCTCTACGGCATGATTTCAGATAGCTTCCCGATCGCAGGTTATCGGCGCAGACCCTATCTAGTGTTGTCCAGCCTCATAGGTTCGATCGCCTGGTTATGTATGGCAATGGTAGTGAAAACTCCCCTTGCTGCCACGATTGCTATAGGTTTAGCTTCTTTATCCGTTGCCTGCTCCGATGCCATTACTGATGCCCTTGTGGTACAACGAGCACGCCTGGAGTCAGAAGGTGATGCTGGCTCTTTGCAATCATTTAGTTGGGCGGCGGTTTCAATTGGGGCCATTTCTTCGGCCTACTTCAGTGGGTTTATTCTAGAAAGGTGGGGCACGCAGGTTGTATTTGAGATTACAGCCGCTTTACCTGTACTTGTGGCGATCGCGGCCTTTGCGATTAGCGATCGCGCCGTGAAATCTGAGCATCCTACCGACCTTGCTGCCGATCGTGCGGCGATCGTAGGTATTAGCCCAGATATTAAGCATCAATTACAACAGTTGCGTCAAGCGGTTACTAGCAAACAAATCTGGCTACCGGCGGCATTCATTTTTCTGTGGCAGGCGACGCCATCGGCTGACACCGCCTTCTTCTTCTTTACGACCAACGAACTGGGTTTTAATCCAGAGTTTCTGGGTACAGTTCGACTTGCTACCAGCTTAGCCGGATTGCTGGGGGTATGGATCTTTCAGCGTTATCTCAAAGCTGTGCCCATGCGGCGAATCTTTCTGTGGACCACTCTGATCTCAACCCTCCTTGGCTTAACAAGTCTCGTTCTGATTACTCATACCAATCGCAGTCTTGGTATCGACGATCGCTGGTTTAGCATGGGTGACAGTTTAATCCTGACTGTAGCGGGACGAATTGCCTACATGCCAGTACTGGTGCTAGCTGCTCGCCTCTGCCCCGAAGGGATTGAAGCTACTCTATTTGCGCTCCTAATGTCAGTTATGAATGTGGCAGCATTGTGCTCCTACCAGTTGGGTGCCGGTTTTACATATTTCTTGGGTATTACGGACGTCAACTTTACTAACCTTTGGCTGTTAGTGCTGATTACCAACCTTAGTAATCTTTTGCCTTTACCTCTACTGGGTTGGCTACCCGAGACTCAAACGGCGATCGCAACCGTTATCGCAAGCGAACCACGACTGACATTGCCAGAACCATCAAATCCTGAATTGCCAAATGTCGAAGTCGAACCAGTTACAGTTGCAGTTCCTGTTAGGCAGCCCAAAAGCCTATCCTCTTGAACGACCCATGCAATCAATTTAGTGACGATTGTTACAAAGCTGCTTAACTTTGTTGGGTATGCTCGACATAACCTAAAGTCTCAGGGAGCTATGTCTGTTTGAAGAGATGTCCGCGTTTTCCCTCAGTCATGTTGTTGAATATCACCCACTGACCGTCAGCTCTCAAACCACCCTCAAAGATTTAACAACGCAAATAGCACGATCTATTCATGACTATGTTCTGGTGATGGACCACCAAATTCCTAGGTGTGTCCTGACCGCTAAAGATGTACTAAAGCTGATTTCCCAACACCCAGATAGTTTGCAGATAGCGATCGCAGATCTATTGCTGCCATTGTCAGTGCCGGTAAACAAGTCAGATCTAGGCAACCCCCATACTGTGCTGTCACTCTTCCAGGAGTATGATTTACAGCATTTACCAGTTGTTGATTTTGATGGTGTTTTTGTTGGCATTATCACTGAACAAAAGGTGATGCGATCTCTACTGACTAATTCTGGGTACAGTCAGAGTGCAGAATCAGCCTTGCAGGAAAGCGAAGCTAGATTGCAGGATATTATTGATAACGCCTCAGCGGTAATCTATCTCAAGGATTTGCAAGGACGATATATCTTAATCAATCGCAAGTTCCAAATTCTCTTTCACGCAATCAGGGAAGAGGTTCTAGGTAAGACCGATCTTGACATCTTCCCTAAAGACCTTGCTGATATTCTGTGGGAGCACGATCGACAAGTAATTACGGAAGAGCTGCCAAAGGAATTCGAAGAAACAATTTTCCAAGGAGCGGAAGCCAAAACCTTTCTATCCACCAAGTTCCCACTCCATAATGCTAAAGGCCATTTGTATGCGGTTTGTGGCATCTCAACAGATATTTCAGATCGCAAAAAATCAGAGCAATTAATTGCGACATCACTACGGGAGAAAGAAGTGCTGCTGAAAGAGATTCACCACCGTGTCAAGAATAATATGCACGTAATTTCCAACCTGCTTGACCTGCAATCTCAGTATATTGATGATGCCAGCATCATCGACTTATTCACCGATAGCCAGTATCGCATCAATACAATGGCGCTGATTCACGAGCAGCTATATCAATCGCCGAGCTTGGGGGCAATTAGCTTCGATCTCTATCTAGAGAATTTAGTACATAACTTGTTTGCTTCCCATAATTTCAATCCCGGATGCGTGCAGTTGCAGCTAGATCTAGAGCCAGTAACACTGAATATCGAAACAGCTATGCCCTGCGGCTTAATCGTTAACGAGCTTGTCTCTAATTCTCTTAAGTATGCCTTTCTGCAAAAGCGTCCAGGTATCGTACACTTGTGCTTCTATACTCATCCTGACTCAAAAAAACAGCATAGAGAACGGCGATTTGTGCTTGTTGTAGGTGATAATGGGGTGGGGATTCGTAGTGATATTAACTGGCAAAGCACTAACTCCTTAGGATTGAGGCTGGTGCGCATGTTAACACGTCAACTAGATGGGGAGATGGAGTTAGACCTGAAGGACGGCACCCTGTTCAGGCTGACTTTTAGAGAATTGCAGTATAGGGAGAGATTATAAGCTATGCCACAGGCAAAAATTCTCATTGTTGAAGATGAGGCGATCGTAGCTGAGAACATTGCGGGTCGACTGCATCAACAGGGCTATGATGTCGTAGGGATAGTTGACTCCGGCCCAGAAGCGATCGAGCAAGCCGCTAATACCCAACCCGATCTGATCTTGATGGATATCATGCTGAAGGGTGAAAGCGATGGCGTGGCAGCAGCGATCGAGATCTACGATCGCTGGCGGATTCCTGTAATATATATGACCGCCTTTGGGGACGAAGCAACTCTGCAACGGGCTAAAGCCGCTGAGCCTTTTGGCTACTTAATCAAGCCTTTCAAACCCCATGAATTAAGAGCGACTGTAGAAGTAGTTCTCAACAAATGTGCAGCCGATCTGCGTTTGCGCTCAGATCTGGAAAAGGCAGAGCAACTGCGCCGTCAGGCAGAATCTCTAAATAACCTTAAATCTGAGCTTGTGTCGGTGCTTTCTCATGAATTCCGCACTCCCCTCTCTACCATTTACCTATCGACTGACCTATTAGAAAACCAAAGCCATCAACTATCTGAGGAAAAGAAAACTAAACGCTACACCCACATTCGAAAGGCTATTTCGCACATGACCGCACTACTTGATGACATTACCACCATCAGCAAATCCGATCTAGGCAAGCTGGAAGCAAATCCCACGATCTTTAGCTTAGAAAGTTTTTGTCGCAACTTGGTTGAAGATTTTCAAGAATTAGTGGGAGATAGCCGTATGATTAACTTCATTAATCATAGTAGCTCTACCAATGCATATTTAGATGACAAGCTGTTGCATCATATTTTGCATAACCTGCTCTCCAACGCAATTAAATATTCTCCTCAAGGTGGAATTGTGAACTTGCACTTGGAATGCCTCAAGGAGAATAGCAGAGACAATACCAGATACAAGAGCCGTCACGATATAGATGCCACCCGGACAATACTTACGCACCCACATGAGCAGAAGCTCCTAAGCAATTTTGGTGTGGCGATCTTTCGCGTTCAAGATTGGGGAATTGGCATTCCGCCTGAGGCGCAGGCACGCTTGTTTGACTCTTTCTTCCGCGCCCAAAATGTTGGCGAATTTCCTGGCTATGGCTTAGGTCTAACCGTAGTGAAAAACTATGTGGACGTCCTTGGTGGTGAAATCACGGTTGAAAGTGAGTTAGGGATTGGTTCCACATTTACAGTGACGCTGCCGCTCTGTAGTAGTTAGGTATGGTAGTTTGCTAAATGCTTTGGTGCTAATTCTGTAGCAAGGGCGATCGCCGCTTCCAGACTAACAGGACTGGCAATACCTCGACCCGCAATATCAAAGGCCGTACCGTGATCGGGGGAAGTTCGTAAAAACGGCAACCCAATCGTGGTATTCACAGCGCGATCGAAGGCCAGCAGTTTCACTGGTATTAAGCCCTGATCGTGATACATCGCCAGATAGGCATCGTGCCCCAGGTGAGTCTGCCCTGGATCGTGCCAGGCTTGGGCAGGTTTGACCCACATAGTATCCGGTGGTATGGGGCCATCGAGTTGCACGTTTGGATTTCTGGCTTGCCAGTCACTCAGCAGTGGTATAAGCCAATCTTGTTCTTCGCGCCCCAACTGCCCCTGCTCGCCGCTGTGGGGGTTGAGTCCCGCGATCGCAATCCTGGCAGTATCAAGTCCAAAGTCTTTTTGCAGCGATCGCCACAGCAAATCGAGCTTTTGCTCTACTAAGGTGGGGGTTAGTACCTTAGGCACATCAGCTAAGGGGATATGCACGGTTGCCAGCAAGGCCCGCAATAACCAGCCAGAATGGGGTGATTTACCCACAAATAACATGCCAAACTGCGATCGATCGCAGCGTTGGGCCAGCAGTTCGGTCTGACCAGGAAAGTCATGTCCCGCCAACTTCCATGCCGATTTGGCAATTGGTGCGGTGACGATCGCATCGAACTTACCTGCCAATGTTTGGGCGATCGCGGTATCCAGATAAATAAAACTAGCTTCCCCACTGGCAGCACTGGCCTCACCCCACCTAGCCTCAAGGCTAGTGCCGGTATCAAGCAGATCGAAGCTGTCGGGCTTAGCTAGACCTTGCACCGATGTTTTCAGATGCAAATATGCTGACTCTACTTGACGGCGATCTCCAACAACAGTTATGTTAGCTGAGGCCTGAGTATGTTGTAAATTTCCCAAAGCCTTTAAAACTATCTCTGTGCCAATCCCCGCCGGATCTCCTATGGTTAATGCTAGTCTGGGGCCTTGATTCATAATCTAAAGATTTAATTTTGCATCAGTGTAAGTAGCTAGAAGTTATTATTGATCTCCTATCTATATCTATTTTGCAGTCTGAGTTTGAACAAACTGTGGATATTTCTGTAGAAACTCTTTGGAACCAGGTACTTGACCTGTTGGAAGTGCAGCTTAGTCGTCCTACTTTTGAAGCATGGATTAAAACGGCTGAACCCGAAGAGCTAACTTCAGAACGCCTGACTATACGCACACCTCACCCGTTTGCGCGTAACTGGTTAGTTAAATATTACTGCCGGAATATTGGCGATGCTGTAGCTCAAATTTTGGGTTACACGGTGGAAATTGAGGTAATTACTGTCCAGGTCAATGAGGAAGTCCAGGCGGACGATCTGGTGGATCTTGAGGAAGACGGAGAAGAAATAGCTAACCCAGACGAGCCAGGTCTAAAACCACCTACTAAGATGCACGTACCCGAAGCGAGCAATTTGCCTAGAAACAGTACGCTTAATTCTAAGTACGTATTTTCGCGTTTTGTGGTGGGTTCGACCAATCGTATGGCGCATGCCGCTGCCCTAGCTGTAGCCGAGTCGCCTGGCCGCGAATTTAATCCCCTATTTCTCTGTGGTGGGGTGGGGTTAGGTAAGACCCATCTGATGCAAGCGATCGCCCACTATCGCCTGGAAATTGCCCCGACAGCCAAAATATTTTATGTTTCTACCGAGCAGTTTACCAACGACCTGATCTCGGCAATTCGCAAGGACAGCATGCAGAGCTTCCGCGAGCACTATCGCGACATTGACATGATCCTGGTCGACGATATTCAGTTTATTGAGGGTAAGGAATACACCCAGGAAGAGTTCTTCCATACGTTTAACTCACTTTACGAGACTGGCAAGCAAATTATCTTAGCTAGCGATCGCCCACCCGCTCAAATCCCACGCCTACAAGAGCGCCTATGTTCTAGATTTTCTATGGGGCTAATTGCTGATATTCAGGTACCAGATCTAGAAACTCGGATGGCAATTTTGCAAAAGAAGGCAGAGTACGAGAATTTGCGCATCCCCAGCGATGTACTGCACCATATTGCGGCTAGCTACACTTCTAATATTCGCGAGCTAGAGGGGGCATTAGTGCGCACTGTAGCCTATATCTCGATCTCTGGCCTACCGATGACGGTAGAAAATGTTGCGCCGGTGCTCAATCCACCTAAAGAACCTGTTGAGGTTTCAGCTGAGTTAGTGCTTAGTGTGGTAGCAGATTTCCTAAATATCGACCTTAGCGACTTAAAAGGGAATTCTCGGCGGCGGGAAATCAGTCAAGCTCGCCAAATTGGCATGTACCTGATGCGTCAGCATACTAGCCTCAGTTTGCCCAAAATTGGAGAAGAGTTTGGCGGCAAAGATCACTCCACCGTAATGTATAGCTGTGAAAAAGTGAGACAACTGCAAGCCGCTGATGCGGACACAGCGCAATTACTCAGGCAGTTAAGCGATCGCATTTATTTGCTGGCTCAGTCCAATGGCGGGGACAAAAAAAATAAAGCAAGCTGAATGCATTTGTGGATGGTATGCCAGCAAATATGACAAGTGGTATTTTCCATCAAGTTAGACAACTCAAGATATGCTGGATTGTATATGTAGGTAGCCTCTATGAAACAGACACAGCAGTTTACAGCAATTATCGAACGCGAAGGAGATGGCTATGTTTCCCTATGTCCCCAGCTAGACATCGCCAGTCAAGGTAATACTGTAGAGGAAGCTAGAGAAAACCTTCTCGAAGCAATGGAGCTATTTTTTGAAGTTGCCACCGAGGCTGAGGTAAAGAATCGGCTACACGGTGAAGTATTTGTGACCAGCCTGGAGGTCATAGTTGGGTAAGTTAAAAGTTTTGTCTGCCCAGGAAGTTTGTAAGATTCTTGAGCAAAACGATTTTGTTCAAGTTCGACAACGTGGCAGTCATATTATTATGCAGAGGCAGTTAGAAGACTCAACAATTACTATTCCTGTACCCAACTATTCAGAGATTCGCATTGGTACGTTGCAATCTATTATTCGTCAGTCAGGATTACCAAGGCTTCTGTTTGAAACACGCTAATAATCGAGCAATTGAAAAACCGTTAGGGGCAGACCTATGTTTCTGCCCCTAACGGTTTGTGGTATTTCCCTAAGAATCTAGGAGACGGCGGCGGCACGACGGCGCTTACCTGCCGCAGGAGTAGTAGTTACAGGTGCAGCGATCGCAGCTACAACAGCTACAGCTGGCTCAATTTTGCCTGTGGACGGAGTTTGTAGTAGTAGCACAAGCATCGGTCGGCTCTGTGTATAATTGCGCAACATCTTGCTAAGATCGCGCTCTAGTTGATAGCGCAAGCCTGTCCAATCAATCTCAAGTGTGCCAACATTACGGGCAAAGTCCAACCATACTCTTTGAAGACTCTTGTCAATCGATTCCTGCAACAGCTTAAATAGCTGCGTGCGTTCCATTGACAGAACAACTCCATTCAGTTGAATGTCCGGTGTTGCAGATAACTTCCCATCTAACCCAATGGAGATCGCGATCGTGACGATGCCATCACCAGCAATCTGACGGCGATCGCGCAGCACATCGCCATTCACGACACCTTCGCGGGAGGAATCAACTAGTTCAATGCCAGCCGGTACGCGATCGGCAATGCGAATATGGTCGTCACAAACCTCAACCACATCGCCATTTTCGGCAATTACGATATGGTCTTCAGGAATACCCATAGCCTGGGCCATTCTGCTGTGTTGTAGCAACATGCGCAGTTCGCCGTGGGCAGGGAAAAAGAACTTTGGTCTGGTTAGTCCCAACATCAGTTTCTGATCT
Organism: Rhizobium sp. Q54; assembly: GCA_943367755.1. Taxonomy (GTDB): domain Bacteria; phylum Cyanobacteriota; class Cyanobacteriia; order Pseudanabaenales; family Pseudanabaenaceae; genus PCC-6802. The sequence goes on from CALRKB020000001.1 coordinate 287,632, forward strand.
TCCTGTGCGCCATGACCGGAGACGTGGATGCCTTTATCCTTGCCATAGACAACACTAGCGCCCAGTGCCATCAACTTATCGATCGTGCGCACCACGGAGATCGTGTTGCCAGGAATGGGGTTCGCCGAAAAGACTACCGTATCACCTGGTTGAATCTTTAGTTGGGGATGGCTCTCATTTGCCATGCGTGTTAGGGCAGACATCGGTTCGCCTTGAGAACCTGTAGTCAGAATTAGAATTTGGTCTTCGCGGTAGTGGCGCAGTTTTTGCAATGGTTGTAATAACTCATCGCGACATTTGATATATCCCAAAGTGCGACAATGAGCAATCACATTCAGCATCGATCGCCCGACGATACCCACAACCCGCCCCTGTTTCTCGGCAATATCCAAAATCATATTGACGCGGTGTACTGATGAGGCAAAGGTAGTGACAATTACCCGTCCCTTGGCGGAGGCAAAAGCACGTTCGAGATTGGGATAGACGGCTCGTTCAGATGGGGTGACGCCAGGAACTTCCGCATTGGTGGAGTCGCTAATCAAGCAGAGCACACCTTTCTCACCGTGTTCGGCCAAGCGCTGGAAATCAAAGAATTCACCATCGACGGGCGTATGGTCTACCTTGAAATCGCCAGAATGGATCACCAAGCCAGCCGGACTGTTAATGGCAATGGTAAAACTATCGGCGATCGAGTGGGTGTTGCGAATGAACTCCACAAAAAAGCTGTCTCCTACGCGCACGATGTCGCGTGGCCCTACCCGTCGCAGTTCTGTGCGATTGAGCACGCCTGCTTCGCGCAGTTTGTCTTCTAGCAATGCCATCGCTAAACGCGGGCCATAAATTACTGGAATTTCGAATTGCTTCAGGTGAAAGGCGATTGCGCCGATATGGTCTTCATGACCGTGGGTAACAATCATGCCCTTGATCTTGTGGCGATTTTGGCGCAGATAGGTCATATCTGGCAGCACAATATTGACACCCGGCATCCCATCCTCTGGGAAGGATAGTCCGCCATCGAGGAGCATAATCTCATCATTAATTTCAAACACCCAGGTGTTTTTGCCAATTTCCTTCAAGCCACCTAGAGGAATAATTTTGAGAGCGGGAGTGTTAGATGTCTTCGACATATTTATGGTCTTGTCCTAATAAACTACAAATGAACTGAAAACTGTGAATTGGTGACTCTGGCTTGGCTATACCTGTAACGCAGCCAGGTTGTACTACATATAAAATCAGCAAATTGTTAATACCGACGGCAACAGCTCAAATTATTACTGTCAAAGCAAATTTCACTCGTCAGGTAATTCCAAGAATACCCATAACTGATTTCAACTTAGCTTCAAGCTCAGATGAACCTTGCACTAAAGGCAATCGCACCACACCTGTATCCAAACCAACTATCTTCAAAGCCAACTTCACTGGAATCGGGTTGGTGTTTAGAAACAAAGCTTTAAAAAAAGGAAAAAGCTGAATATGTAACTGTGTCGCAAGTTGGGGGTTTCCATCAACGAAGGCTGTAATCATGGCCTGGATCTGCAAACCAACCAGGTGGGAAGCAACGCTAATCACCCCTTTGGCCCCTACCGCCATCATGGGTAGAGTTAGCGAATCATCACCAGAATAAATAGCAAAATCTGCAGGTGTAATCGCACGTATCTGACTAGCTTGATCGAGATCGCCAGTTGCTTCTTTGATCGCCACAATATTAGGTATTTCAGCTAGTTGGGCGACTGTAGCTGGCTCAAGCTTACAACCAGTCCTGCTAGGAATATTATACAAGATTATTGGCAGTTCTGGGGCGGCATGGGCGATCGCATGGAAGTGTTGATACAGTCCTTCCTGTGGTGGTTTGTTGTAGTAGGGGGTAACTTGCAGCGTACCATCTAGCTTGAGGTAAGCAGCTTTTTGTGTAGCAGCGATCGCCTCAGAAGTAGAGTTTGAACCAGTACCCGCAACAATCTTGGCTTTGCCAGCTACCGCTTGCTTAATCACCTGAAAAAGCTTGTATTCCTCATCCCATGTCAACGTGGGTGATTCCCCAGTAGTACCACAAATAACTAAGGTATTGGTGCCATGCTCGACTAAATGTACGGCGAGTTGTTCAGCTCTAGCATAATCGACTCCACCTTCCAAATTGAAAGGCGTGATCATCGCGGTCAATAAGCGACCAAAGTCAGTTCCACCCATAAACTATTAGGCTATATAAATGCAAAGATAGTAATGATTTAAATTAGGTTCCGCTCAATTAGCAATTCAGCAATTTGTATGGCATTGAGAGCCGCTCCTTTGCGAATTTGGTCGCCGCACAACCATAAATCGAGTGCATGAGGATGGGAAATATCCTGGCGAATGCGTCCAACTAGAACCTCATCTTTTCCACTGGCCTCAATTGGCATGGGGAAATAGTTTTGGCTAAAATCCTCTACCAGTTTTACTCCTGGTGCCTGACTCAAAATTTGACGCGCTGTTTCTGAATCGAATGGCCGTTCGAATTCCAGATTAATTGCCTCGGAATGTGCACGCAGCACTGGTACGCGCACGCATGTAGCAGAGATTCTTAACTCAGGGCAGTTAAAAATTTTGCGGGTTTCATTTACCATCTTCATCTCTTCCTCGCAGTAGGAATTTTCAGTCATCGGCGAGTTATGTAAGAAGAGGTTAAATGCTAGAGGATAGGGTAAAACATGGGCTTGAGGTTGCTCTTGATTCAGGATCGCCTGCGACTGCTGTTTCACTTCTTCCATGGCTCTAGCACCGGCACCGCTAGCGGATTGGTATGTGGAAGCGATAATTCTTTTGACAGGGTTGACCTGATGTAAAGGCCAAACCGCTAGATTCATCAGAATCGTCGTGCAATTAGGGTTAGCAATGATGCCTTGATGGCTACTAACTGCATCAGGATTCACCTCAGGCACAACTAAGGGGACATCCGGCCGCATGCGAAAAGCACTGGAGTTATCGATCACTACTGCACCAGCTTTAGCTGCAACGGCTGCCCATTGCTTAGATATAGACCCCCCAGCCGAGGCCAGAACCACGTCAATATTTTCAAATGAGTTGGCCTCTACTGCTTCTACTGTAAGAGTTTGACTGCCAAAATCTAGTTGCTTGCCTGCGGAGTTTTCTGAGGCAAGTAATTTTAGTTCAGCCAGCGGGAATTTCCTCTCCAGTAGCAGCGACATTAACTCTGTGCCAACTGCCCCAGTAGCGCCTAATATAGCCACTCTATAAGATTTTTCCAATTAGCCTCCTAAGCGCTAAACGATAAAATGTACATATGTTTGTCCTTACTTCACTTCTAGGTATTTTGTCTGCTCACGTTCTAAATTTTGTCTTCTAATCTAGTCCTAAACATCCAGGAGACTACAGCATCACAAGACTTGATAAAGCTTTGGCAATTGTGCAGAGATTTTTTAAGGAAAAGAGCAATCTCGCTGCGCTATGTACTTTGCCTAATTTACTGAATATATCACCATTATTCCAGATTTGTTTATGGGCCTGTAAAGATCGCATCCTCAATATCGCGACGACTGAGGGAGTAAGGAAAAACTCTTTGTATGTCTTTGTTTCCTGCGATCGCATTAATATAGCGCACTCTAATTTCCTCAATATCCATAGAAATCTCTGCTTCCCAGCCATTGCGGCGGACATACCAGCTAGATACATTGTTTTGATCTTGTTTACAACCCTGGTTTTGCAGCCAGGACTCGATCGCTGGTAGTGGGTGATTGTAAAGAGGTGTATCAGACGATGGCAGGTGCATAGGCTAGATTTAAGGCGGAGAAAGTAGAGAAAAATTGGTAACGGATAGAGTACTTAGGCTTAAAGAAGCGGGTAAAAGGCGATCGCCTCGCACAACTGCAATTAAGATTACCAGAACTAGACAAGCTACAAAGGTAAGTGATAATAGGAACAGGGCAAAAACTTCGCCACTGGAGAGCGGGCGTTCGCTGGGAATGTCATCATCAGCATAGTGGCAATCAGGTTTGAGTGGATCGGTAGACTTTTGCTCTTGAAACACACTCAAGCGAGAAAACTCAATGCTGCGATCGTAGGCACTGCGACGCTCAGGGTTGCTAAGATTTGCGTATGCGTCATTAATTTCTCGAAACCGATTTACCGCTTCTGCCGTTGGCAGAGTTGTGGTATCGGGATGATAGAGCTTGCTTAACTCACGATAAGCTTGGCGAATCTGACGTTCATTTGCCCACGGAGTAAGTCCGAGTATGGCATAGTAACTTTTAGTGCGACCTGGCAAGGACATACTATCCAGAATTTTTTGTCAGCTTTTGTGCGGCAGATGATTTACACTTTAGCATCATTAGGCTTTGATTAGCTCCCACTCAAGGATTAGAAAGCTCCAAAGCTCTACTCGCTAATAAAGGGCGATCCCGATCTAACCAAAGTCAGATCGAAATTAGATCCAAGTCGGAGAGTTTTGGAAATTCATCAGTATTTGGTTATTTCATTGCTAGACCATTCAATTAGACCATTTAGATCGTTAAAACTGTAGTGAAGTTGAGATTTTCATGCCTTGGACTCGCATAATTAGCGCGATCGTTGCTATTCCTCTGGCATTAGCGGCGATCGCGTTTGGCGGATGGGCTTTTACAATTGGCTTAGCTGTGCTGATCTATCTAGGACAGCAGGAGTACTTTGAGCTGGTGAGAGCAAAAGGCATGATTCCCGCCGGCAAAATGACTATGGCAGTCAGTCAAGTGCTTTTGCTAATTTCGCTAATAAAAGTAGATCTCGCCGATGCCGTCATGCCGATCGCCGGTACATTTATCTGCTTCTATCTGCTGTTTCAACCTAAATTTGCCACGATCGCTGATATTTCTGCTTCAATCCTGGGACTATTTTATGGAGGCTATTTGCCTAGCTACTGGATCAGGTTAAGAGAACTAGATCACAGCAATCTGTGGTTTACGCTCGATCGCGGCGGCATTTATGTACTGTTGGCATTTGGTTGTATTTGGGCATCGGATATTGGTTCTTACTCTATGGGCAAGCTAATTGGTCGCACGCGCCTTTCTGAGATTAGCCCCAAGAAAACTGTGGAGGGGGCAATATTTGGCCTTTTTAGTTGCATATCAGTTGCCACAATCGGCGCTTGGCGGATGGGTTGGCAACTATGGCCGTTAACAGGCATCACATTGGGACTATTAATTGGTGTGGCTAGCCTGCTAGGCGATCTGACCGAATCAATGATGAAACGGGATGCGGGGGTCAAGGACTCTGGCCAACTCATCCCTGGGCATGGCGGCATTCTAGATCGAGCGGATAGCTATGTATTTACGGCTCCGCTAGTGTATTACTTTATCATCCTTGTCCTACCCCATTTACCGACTGACCTATTGCAGAGATGGTGGCAAGGTGGCTAGAAGAAGCTTAAGAAGCTTAAGTTTCAGCTAAATTCTCCGACGTTCCTGAGTGTCTAGTGGTACACTACAATGACAAAATTTGCAACTGGAGTTCGGCTGAGTATTATGTTGAACGCAAATAAGCATAGAGTCGGGGCGATTGGGGAAATTAAAGCAATTTGTGGACATATCAGCGGCATAGCGATATTTGGCAGTCTGGGAATTGCTGTTGTTACTACGGTTCCCTTGGGACAGCAACATAGTTTAGACGTTTTAGCACAAGTTCCTGCTAATAATTCTGTAGAAACCAATCTTGCGCTTCCCCGTGCCGGTGATGCCGAACTGCTCCGAACTTCACCAGGAGAGCCTTTAGTGCCTACTGTGGCAAGTCCTCTAACTTTTACAGACTCGCCCAGAGAATTGCCTTCCTCTAGATTGATTCCCATTACTTTCAGCATTGAGCCGATAACACCTGTAACTCCTTATATTCCAAATGCATCGCCGGTTAGTCCAGCCCGCGATGTTCCCGGAGCATTTGCCTCAGATCCTGTAACGGCATTCCCACTATACGACTCAAAAACTGACAAAAAAACTGATAAATAGCCTGGTGTTCTGTCAAGAATTTTTTAATGAGTTGAAAACCCTCAAAAAATACACCCAAAAACTTCCTGGTTACTCAGCAACAGGGCACACACACAGGTGTGCCCCTACTACGGATAACTACCAATCTGTGCAGGCTGACCTTACGTGTCTGCCCCCTTGTACGTAGAAGATGACCCTAATCGCAAAGACAACTGGGATTTTTCTGCATAACCATCAGTTTTTTGCAACTTATATTCAAATTTCCTATAGAAAGGGTAGTAGGTGATTGTACTTTGCAATTAGATTAGTTAATGCAATAGCAGAAAAGATTAAATGATTGAAAACTCATGTATTTTTGAGACGGAAAAAATCTTCGAAACCATCTCTGGGTAGTCATTTCAGCTTTTGCATGTTGTGCGCATCACCTAAATTACCTCTCTAAACCCCACTAATCAGTGGGGCTAGTTTTTTTGCTCTTATTTTTACTTTATCTTCTCAAGAGCGATATGATGCGATCGCAGACTCAATCAATTGCTTGAATAACAGCCTGTATGTTTAATTCGGGCTTTATTCTAAGTCAGTGTGGTGTGATTCTGTTTTATGTAATTGAACTTGCGTTTTTTGAGAGGGTCACTATTAATGGCAACTTACAAAGTTAGGCTGATTAACACAGCTGAAGGTCTCGATACAACTATCGAAGTGCCTGATGACGAATATATTCTTGATGTTGCTGAAGCTCAAGGAATAGATCTTCCCTACTCCTGCCGCGCCGGCGCTTGCTCCACTTGTGCGGGCAAGATTGTTAAGGGTGAAGTCGATCAGTCTGACCAGTCGTTCTTGGATGACGAGCAAATCGAAGCAGGATATATCTTAACCTGTGTTGCTTATCCCCAGTCCGATCTAGAAATTCTGACTCATCAAGAAGAGAACCTGTACTAATAAATCAATAATCTTCAATTATGATGGTTGCTCCGACTTTATTTCTTATAGTCGGAGTTTTTGTTTTGGATGCATAAAAACCTTGTCTGAGCCAACTTCCGATCGCACAAAAAAAGCGGGTAAATCGCTACTCAATATTGCCGGCATTGTGGCGGTGGCGACCTTATTGAGTAAGGTATTTGGTCTGTTGCGGCAGATGGCGATCGCTGCTGCGTTTGGAGCTGGCCCTACCTATGATGCCTATAACTACGCCTATGTAGTGCCAGGATTCCTGCTCATTCTACTGGGGGGGATTAATGGCCCCTTTCACAGCGCAATTGTTAGCGTTATATCTAAGCGCAAACCAGAAGAAGCAGCACCCTTAATCGAGACGGTTAATACTCTAGTCGGTATGCTGCTGTTGGTAGTTAGCGTACTCCTGTTTGTGTTTGCCACACCTTTGATCGATATCTATGCCCCCGGCTTAGGCCAAACTCCAGAGGGCTTGGTAACAAGAACTATTGCGATCGAACAATTTCGCATCATGGCTCCCATGGCACTGTTGGCGGGTTTGATTGGTATTGGATTTGGCGCGCTCAATGCCGCTGACCATTTTTGGTTGCCTTCAATTAGTCCTTTACTATCCAGCGTCACCGTGATCGTTGGTATTGGTGGGATGGCGCTAGTTTTGCGCGATCGCATTTTTGAGCCTCAATACATGCTGTTAGGAGGGCAGGTTCTGGCCTACAGCACACTAGCAGGAGCGATCCTGCAGTGGTTGGCGCAGTTGCCAGCAATTGCAAAGTCAGGTCTTGGCGGGCTACGTTTGCGCTTTAACTTCAAGCAGCAAGGCGTCAAAGAGATTATGCAAATCCTGGGGCCGGCCACATTTTCTTCAGGCATGATGCAAATCAATGTTTATACGGACTTGTTCTTTGCTTCAACCATCCCTCAGGCGGCATCAGCGCTTAGCTATGCCACATTGCTAGTGCAAACCCCTTTGGGGATTTTCTCTAATGTGATTTTGGTGCCACTATTACCGATGTTCTCGCGGCTCGCCGATCCCTCAGATTGGCCAGAACTAAAGTTGCGAATTCGCCAGGGAATTATGCTGACAGCGGTGACAATGTTGCCATTGAGTGCGTTAATGATGGCGCTGGCATTGCCGATGGTGCGAGTTGCATACGAACGCGGTGCCTTTACCAAAGACACCTCGCAGTTTGTGGCATCTGTTTTGATTGCCTATAGTGTCGGTATGTTTGTCTATTTAGGGCGCGATGTTTTGGTGCGCGTATTTTATGCCCTCGGAGACGGTGATACGCCCTTCCGTATTAGCATCATCAATATTGGCATCAATGCCTTTCTCGATTACTTCCTGGTCAAACCCTTTGGTGCACCAGGATTGGTTCTAGCGACTGTAGGGGTCAATTTAATCTCTATGGGGGCGCTTTTGTGGTGCCTCAATCGCAAGTTACGTGGACTGCCGTGGCAGGCGTGGGGCATACCTGTTTTGCAGTTAACCTTTGTCAGTGCGATCGCGGGTTGTGCCACTTGGGTGACGCTTAAGGGCAGTCAGTATATTTTAGGTAGCGAAGGACTATTGGTAATTCTTTTCCAGCTTTGCCTCGCTGGGGCGGTTGGCCTGGTCTTGTTTGCTTTCCTAGTAGTGCGTCTTAATTTACCTGAAGTGAGTACAGTTGTGGATCGCCTCCGGCAACGGTTCTTTCGATCGAAAGCGTAAAATTAATTTTATTTTTGCTCAATATGTCAAAAATTAGGTACCAAAAATTAGGGATTAGGGATTAGAATGAAGGCACAATTCCTTGTTGTATCTACGCTAGTAAGGTATCAGGCCACAAATTAAAGCAGATTAAAGCAGATGAGTGACCCAACCCCCTATGAAAAACTAGGAATAGGAGAAGACGCCTCCTTTGAGGAGGTTCAACGCGCGCGCGATCGCATGTTGGGCGAACTTGAAGGCGACGAAATACTACAGGAGGCCATTGAAGCCGCCTACGATGCCGTGCTTATGGATCGCCTCAGAGCCAGGCAAGAAGGCAAAATTAAAGTGCCCGATCGCATCCGCTTCCCCGAACGAGTAGTTGCCAATGTACCAACAGTGACGCAGGCTAGCCCTACTAAATCGGCATCAAACTGGTTATCTCGGCTGGTGGATAATCCATCACGCCAGGACGTTTTAGTTTCTTTAGGTGTTTTTGCTGGACTTGGAGTACTTAACTTTCTAATTCGCACAGCAACACCTACCTGGCTAGCACTCTCTTTGTTGTCAAGTATTTACTTCCTTAATCGTAAAGAAAATCGGTTTGGTCGTTCTGCCTTGCTAGCACTCATGGGGCTAGTCCTAGCCGTACTATGTGGCGTCATGTTTGAGCAGGTACGGATCATGGCATCACCGGATTTGCCCAGGAGCATTTCCGAGATTGTGATGTTTATTGTTATGTGGCTGGTTACTTGTTTTCTACGTTGAAACCTGCCTCGATGTAGTGTTGTAGGTGAAAGCACACATGTTGGGTATTCGTCTCATTTTTTTGGACGAGTGCTATATCAAAGCGACAATCAAGGTTAGCTAGATCGGGATGCTGCTTCAGAAACTCTAAAGCCGCGCGGCCAAGCTTTCTCTGCTTTTGTGTCGCGATCGCCAATAGGCCACCCTCATCCCAACTGTTACCACCTCTAGTTTTAACTTCTACAAAAATTAACCATGTGCGATCGCGAGCAACTATATCTAGTTCTCCCCAGCGGCAGCGCCATTGTGTCGCAACGATTTGCCACCCATTTGCTTTGAGCAATTCCACGACTAAATTCTCGCCAGCATTACCTGCTTGTTTATTTGAAGGCAGTTTTGACAAGATTGCTCCTACCGCGATGAATGAATGAATCCAACTTTAAGAAATTATTGGCTATTTAAATTATGAAATTATTTACTAATACTTGGGCATCTAATTGGCGGCGACTCATAGCCACAATCGTTTGTTTGGTTGTGCTCACGCTTGGCAGCAACTTAGCCTTGGCCGAAACCTATGATAAGGAAATGCTAGAAGGAGCAGACTTTTCGGGCAAAGTTTTGCAAGGCTCTCAATTTAATAAAGCCGTCTTAAGAAATACTAAATTTGTCGGAGCCGATCTTAAGGGTGTCAGTCTATTTGGTGCCGATATGACCGGTGCTGATTTTAGCAATGCCGATCTCAGGTATAGCACGCTTGATACTTCGCGTATGGATGAGACCAACCTCACCAATGCCATACTAGAGGGTGCATTTGCCTACGGTACATCTTTTAAAAAAGCCCAAATCACAGGTGCCGACTTTACTGATGTAGATTTGCGAGAAAATCAACGTCAGAAACTTTGTCAGGATGCTAGCGGTACTAATTCAGTGACAGGGCGGAAAACCCGCGACACCTTAGAGTGTGACGCCTAGTGTCCTGTTCTCCCCATTCGGTTCTCCCAAAGCGATCCCTAATCTAGGGCTGTCGGTAAATAGCATCGCTGACAGAACATACATCTTGGATAGCTCTAGCATCATGCACACGTAGAATATTTGCGCCACCAGCGATCGCCACCGTACAAGCTGCCGCTGTGCCCCAGAGGCGATCGCTAGGATTAGGTCGATCGCATAGCTTGCCAATGAAACTCTTGCGGGATACACCAATTAGAATTGGGCAGTCGAGCGATTTGAACTCAGATAACCGACGCAATAGCTCTAAGTTGTGCGCTAGCGTTTTGCCAAAGCCGATGCCGGGATCGATCGCGACTAGATGTTTGGGTAATCCCGCCGCGATCGCCTGTGCGATCGCATCCGCTAAAAACTGCTTCACTTCTGAGATCAGATCCCCATAGTGGGGATCGATCTGCATGGTGCGCGGTTCACCTTGCATATGCATCAGTATGATGGGGGCTTGATATTGAGCCGCCAAAGCTAGCATATCAGGATCGAATTTACCAGCCGAAACATCATTAATCATGTCCGCACCAGCTTGAAGCGCTGCCTCCGCCACAGGGGCTTTAGTCGTATCCACAGAAATGGGAATATGCCTATATTTGTGGCGAATTGCCTCAATTACAGGCAGAATGCGCTTGAGTTCGTCTTCTATGCTCACGGATGCGGCTCCAGGCCGGGTGGATTCACCGCCAATATCCAGAATATCGACGTGGGGAATCAGCTGATCGGCCTGTGCCAAAGCACTTTGAGGAGAGTTGAACAGACCGCCATCACTAAAGCTATCCGGCGTCACATTAATCACTCCCATTAAGTAAGTGCGCCGCTCCCAGTCAAAGTAGCGATCGCGAATTTGCCACGCTTTCATGTCAGAACGCTAACCTCCCTGCGCGATCAGGGCGTCGATATCAGCAATTACCTGGCCTGGGTGGGTTTCTGGTTTAACTTTGAGGTAAATTTTGGCAATCTTGCCTGTCGGGTCAATTAGAAAAGTATTGCGCGTGATACCCGTGTATTCCTTACCCATAAACTTCTTGAGCCCATAGCTCTCATAGGCTGTGGCGACAGTACCATTGGGATCGCACAATAAGCGAAAGGGTAACTGAAATTTAGCGACAAATTTAGCATGGGACTTGGCATCATCGGTACTAACTCCCAGCACAACCGCATGACGCGACTGATAATCACCATAGATATCGCGAAAGGCGCATGCCTCCTTTGTGCAACCGGGTGTGTGATCCCGAGGATAGAAATAAAGCACAACCCAAGTACCCTCTAAGCCATGGAGACTGACATTATGACCTTCAGTATCAGATAGATCGAAATCAGGAGCGCGATCGCCAACTTTTAAGCTCATAGGTTCCGCGAGGTACGTTTAAAAACTTCAGGATAAATCAAAATTCCTGATCTCATCGCCTTAGCTTCAGGATAGCTGCAATTGTTCAGGCAAGCCTGACTGCGTGTCTGCCTTATCCGAAGTATTATATCTAAGCGGGTTGGGGTTTCTATGCTAGAGCAGTCAGCAAAGCTTCGCCCATTGCCTTACAACCTAACTGTTCGCAGCCAGGTGCCATAATATCCCCTGTGCGTTTACCTGCATCCAATACTCGCATCACCGCTGCCTCAATATAGTCGGCGGCAGCCCCCTCATTTAAGCCATAACGTAGCATCATCGCCGCACTTAATACCTGGGCGAGGGGATTAGCCAGATCTTGACCGGCAATATCTGGCGCAGAACCGTGCACTGGCTCAAATACGCCTGGCTTACCTGGCTCACCCAAGCTCGCGGAAGGTAGCATACCAATACTGCCCGTTAACATGGCCGCAGCATCAGAGAGAATATCGCCAAATAAGTTACCTGTAACAATTGTGTCAAACTGTTTGGGCCATCGTAAAAGCTGCATGGCAGCATTATCTACATACATATGCGATAGCTTGACGTCTGGATATGTGTGAGACATCTCGATCATGCGATCGCGCCAGAGTTGCGATACTTCCAGCACATTGGCTTTATCGACAGAACATAGAATGCCTTTGCGTTTGCGCGCTGACTCAAAGGCGACTTGGCCGATGCGATCTACTTCTGGTTCGCTATAAACCATCGTATTGAGGCCACGCCGCACCCCATGCTCATCCGTAAAAATGCCCTTGGGCTTACCAAAATAGATACCACCCGTCAGTTCGCGTACTACGAGGATATCTACACCCTCAACGATCTCGCGCTTGAGGGATGATGAATCGATTAGTTGGGGTAATACCTTGGCGGGGCGCAGGTTAGCAAATAGTCCCAAACCACCACGTAAACCTAACAGTGCCTGTTCGGGGCGCAGTTCGCTAGGCAGGCTATCCCATTTATCTCCACCTACAGCTGCAAGCAAAACCGCATCGCTAGACTGGCATAAAGCTAGCGTTTCCGCTGGCAGAGGATGTCCCGTTGCATCAATGGCGCAGCCTCCAGCTAAAGCAGTTTCAAATGAGAATGTCAGTTGAAATTTAGGCGCGATCGCATGCAGTATTGCCACCGCTACCTGCATAATTTCTGGGCCGATACCATCTCCAGGCAGTAGGGCAATCTTATAGTTCTTAGACATATCAGGTAAAGGTAGAGTCACGAATTAGCATATTACAGGAATTGCTAGCCGTGAAATCAAGGGATTTTAGGCTATCGTGGCAAAAGCAACTTCCTTCTAAAAAGAGCACGATCGTAATGTTCGAGAATTTTTCTTCGCTTTGGCAGCAAACCCTAAACTGGCAACCAACGCCTGCACAAGCACAGCTATTTGAAAGGCTCTACAACTTAGTTTTAGAAGGTAACAAAAACCAGAACCTAACCCGCATTACCAATCCACCTGACTTTTGGGAAAAGCATTTATGGGACTCATTGCGCGGTGTGCAGCTTGCGTGGGAATTAAGCGATCTGCAAGTAATTGATATAGGGACTGGTGCTGGGTTTCCAGGTTTGCCCGTGGCGATCGCTCAGCCTAATTGGCAACTTAGCTTATTGGATAGCACCACCAAAAAAACAAATTTCCTTAGGAATACAGTGGAAGCATTAGATCTGGCTCAGGTTATTGTTGTTACTGGTCGAGCCGAGGAGCTAAACCAAACAGATAGTCATTATCAAAAGTACGATCTAGCACTGCTAAGAGCTGTGGGGAGTGTTGCTCTATGCACTAAATACGTGATGCCATTTCTCAAAGTGGGCGGTCAAGCAATTCTTTACCGAGGTCAATGGACAGAACCCGAACAGCTAGAACTGGATAAAATCTGTAATGAGCTAGATGCAGAAGTTACACACTTGGAAAGCTTTAGTACACCCTTAACTCACAGTCAGCGCCATTGTCTGCACCTGACCAAAATCACAAAATAAATTGGGTTGCTTCGCGGGTGCAACTTAGAAATTTTCTTGGTAAAGCTAACACTCTCCTACATCTCCAGCTCTCTTTGCAGAGCACTGCGATTAGGTGTATCAAAGTTAGAAGGATCGTAGAGAAACCTGGTAGTTTCTTGCTCTAAACGATGAATTAAATGCGCTTCTATAGCATTAGTAGTACGGAGAGCTGCGAGATAACCATCCAGAAATAGACGCAGTTCGTCAACGCGATAGCCGCGCTCCCACATATCTACCAGAGAATCAGTGAGCTTTTGATAGCTACGAATAGTATGTGTGTCTTGAAGCATAGGTCACTTGTGTGTAACTAATGCTTAAGGAAAACCTTAAGCCCTATTTTTAGATCGCATTCTCAATTGAGAATGAAACTCTTGGGCTGACCCTATACCAAAATGAAGGTTCATCTTAGCAACCGCTTCGGTTCTATGGGCATATCTGAGCCTTGCAGCTCACTCCTCAAGTTTGAAGTTCCGCGTCTCACGGCATGACCGTATTTTAGCACTGTAAGCAGAACTCTCACTACTACCTGAAAGGTTAGGTTTCGGGAACTTTTAGAGAGTGTAAAACTGACCAGCGCCGATCTACTACAACCGGTTGCTCTATTGCTGCGGTCAGTTCAGTGAATTCTGGGGCATCGGGTGCAATTTTTCGGAAGGGAATTGCCAGGCACATTTGCTGATAAAGCCATTCCTCAGGATTGAAATAACCATTAGGTGGTAAGGATTCTACGAGATCCTCGACATCTACTTCTTGCTCTTTGGGTTGCTTATCAGCAGATACTGGAGCCTCTAACCAAATTAGTTCTGAGGTATTAACGCACAAGCGATGGTTAAACTGCTGGAGAGTGCGATCGCAGGTCAAAGTAATTATGGCCCATGCGTCCACCTTTACAGCTAAAGCCGAACCAAGGTGTTTAACTTCCATTACACCCTGTACTGGTGTGAGCGTATCTAGACCTTCAATAAATTCTTTGAACTGAATAGTCTCAGTTGCATTTACAGCCTTTGCTAGTTGAGGAATAAAGATATTTTCCATAGAGGTTTGTCCATTACAACTAGCTTTGCCGTGGGCGCACGATCAACTGACGATGAGGTTCCTGTCCCTGACTAAATGTCTCTAGATCTGCATGCTCTTTTAATAGCATATGAACGATGCGACGCTCTGATGCGGATAGGTGCTCGATTTTACACTCTTGCTGGGTATCACGTACCTGGCTGGCGGAGGACTCTGCCAGACTTTTTAACTGTTCCTGCTTCTGAGTACGATAACCATCTAGTTCAACCGTATAAAAGTAGCGATCGCCCTCAGACTCATGACCCTGGTTGAGATAGAGATTAGCAAGATATTGGATGGCATCAAGATTAGTAGCATCTCGACCAATTAAAGCCTCGATCTGTTGAGGATTAAGGTCAGATCGATCAATTTCTAGCCAAACATTCATATCAGTCGACTCAGGATCGACGATTGGGGGTTGTGCTAACTTGACTGGGCTGGAATACCCCATCAAGTTAAGCAACTGTTTCAACCAATCAATGCCCTTATCAGCCTGCTGCATGACTACTTTTTCAGCTCCTAAGGTTTTTTCTTCTTAGATGAACCAGGTTTAGATGAACCAGGCTCAAATGGCAGAGAGGTTTTTTCAGCTTGATTGTCTTTAGATTTAACCGGCAACTTAGCTGATTTAGTTTCACTAGGTTTGATCGTTTTTTGGGGCTCAGGACTCGCCTTGGCTGCCTTAGGATCGGCTTTTGGTGTGGCTTTTGCTGCCGCACTTGCTTGTTCTTCCACTAGCTTTTGTAGATTCTCTGGCAGGGGTTCTCTGGAAACAATAAAAGCCTGCATGGTCTGAAAAACGTTAGCAACTAGCATGTAAAGCAATACACCCGCTGGTAGGGGAAAGAACAAGAACATGCCAGAAAAGATGATCGGTGTCACCTTATTCATGGTTTCCTGCTGCTGGTTTTCAGACTTGCCGCTCGATCCCCCCGAGAGCGCCTGGTTGATATATAAGCTAATCCCAAAGCCCAATATCATAATCAAGATATCCCAGCTAATGCTGCCATCAGCGTTGGTAACGCCAACCTTACCTAATGCTTGGATGAACAAGAATCCTTTATCAGCAGCTAGACCTGGAATAGTTGCTTGTACGGTTACGTCTCCAGGGTGCAGGGCTTTAATCGTACCGTCAGGCAAAAGCTCTACATTTTCCATACCCTTCGTGATCTGCCATCTAGGCGAGAGGTCAACGTCTGGGTACTTAGCATTCAAACTGTCAAATAGTTCACCTTGGGCTGTTTGCAGGGAAATCTTTGTCTGTTCACCTACGGCTAAGTTAGTTCCACTGGCAATCGCTGCTTGGACTGGATAATGTACCTCATCTGCAAAATAGACATTCTGAGATGGCGAAACAAAGGCTTGCGGCTGAACCTCTACCTGCTGCTCTTTGGGGAAAACTTGTAAATTGACGTTGTAATTAATATCGGCGAATGGCGATCCACGCAAAGTAGCAAACAAAGCAAATAAGATCGGCATTTGCAACAATGCTGGTAAGCAACCAGCTAAGGGGTTGCCAAACTCTTTGAAATTGGCAGCGTTGACCTTCCCCATTTCTTCTTGTTGTTTGGCAGGATCGCTTTTGTAGCGCTCTTGTACTTCTTTAATGCGCTGCTGCATGATTGGGTTGGCAATCTTCATGCGCTTCATACTGCGAATCTGGTTGGCACTGACTGGAAACAGCACGAACCTGATGACGAGCGTGAGCGCCACAATTGCCAATCCATAGCTAGGAAAGATCCCATAGAAAAAATCTAGGATCGGCAACATGACATTATTTGAGAGGAAACCTACACCGAAATCCATCTTGGCTGAAGATAATAGTTTTTATTGACTTTGGAGCTATTGTATTTGCTGTAAGTAAACCGATACACCTAGAGATTGTCAACACCTACAGATTTTTTAGATACAAATGAAAGCTAAGCTGTTGCTTTGCTCGAACCACCTAAAGCGCCGCTAGCTTCTTTCGCTTTGAGGCTGAGTTTTGACTCAATGTAGTCGTAAACCGTGCGAAAACTGGGTACAGACCTTAGTTCGAGGCGAGAACCATCTTTTAAAGTCAGAACCATATCGCCCCAGCTCCCCAGTCCACGCGGTACGGTTACCACTTTGACAATTTCAGAGTAAGCAATGTCGGTACGGCTGCGTCCTAACCAACCACCAGTCACGGTAATGCGGCGATTTGTAATACGGTAGCGCACCCAGAGAGCGCGCACAATTGAGCCAATCGTAATTGGAATAGTAATCACAAATACGCTCAGAAGCAATCCAATAATTAAATCGCCTATGTGCGGTTTACCTTCGAAATAAACTTCTTCATTAACTGCCATGCAATACCTGCGCCTTGATCGATAATTTGGTTAGATCGTCCTGAAGTTCTCCATAGCTGGGACTTCCTTCTAAGGTCGAAACCGTTACAACTATTTGCAAACCTTGTTTCAATTGTGACAGAAGTTGACGAAAAATGGCACGCAGTTGGCGCTTGATTCGATTACGTATTACCGCACTTTTACTGATTTTTTTACTAATTACTATCCCAATTTGGCTAGCACACTCTAAGTTGCCAGTGTCATAGATGCGGAGGCGGAGGTACTGTCCCCGATAGCGATCACCACGAGCATAGACATTAGCAAAGTCCTGTCGCCGCCTTAAGCGATTTTGGGCAGGCAACACAATAGGCTCACACGTACAAGTTTAGGCAAGTTAAACACTAATTGGATCCTAACAAGTAGTGAGGCGGAGACGACCTTTACGACGACGAGCTTTAATTACGCGCCGGCCAGTCGCAGTTTGCATGCGGGCGCGAAAACCAGAAGTACGTTTCTTTTTGCGAACAGTGCCGCCCAGGGTACGCTTAGTCATTGCAGTTTCGTGAAAATATCAGAATATTGCCAAGGTTTTTGATTCTACCACCTTTGCACCAGTTTTGAAATGAGCAATTGCCGCTCTATGGTTTTGCTATTCAAAAAAAGTGAGTTTTCATGCTATAAGGGCAGACACTCAGGTCTGCCCCTCCCGTATCGCAAGTACTATAGCCAAAAATACTTCGAAGTACCTACCGCTTTGGAGTAGTGGGCTTAGCCGCAGGTTTGGAAGCTGGCTTGATCGCTGGCTTGGTGGTCGATGGATTCTGTGCTCTTGGTTTCAATTGTTGCTGCGATGAAGAATCTTTAGGCTGGCTATTGAGGATGTACTGAAAAGCAGCTTTAGAAGGTATAAAGGTAAATCTCTCGGCATCGGGATTGGCCTTATTGTCTTTTGTCACCATCGAATCAATTACCTGCAACAGAGATGTTACTTGGATTTTAGTATTTGTCGCCATATTGGGTTGCTGTTGTTTGGCGCGATCGATCATGGCTTGGAGATCGGCTTGATCCATGAAAAATGGGACGAGCTGTTTGCCATTTTGTTCTATGGTTAGCAAACCTTGCTCCTTATCCTTGCCACCTGTGGCAAAGAAAACCGGTAAGTTGGGTAGCTTGTCAACGGGTTTGCCTTGGGCTGACAGGATGCTGCGCGCAGAGTCGATACTAGCTTTAGATGGCACGATCTGAAAAGCAATTTTCTTGTCATCATTCTTTTTGATCACCTGAATTGCCTCATTCATAGAACGCACGATTACCTGTGCTTTCCCCCCAAGATCTGGGTTAGCTGATTTGATTTGGCCTAGCATTGACTTGGCATCATCAGGGTTGAGGAAGAATAACAAAATTTGTTGTTGGTTGCCACCGGTTTTCTGAGAACCCAGTAGTGGGTTGCCTTTATCATCGGTAATTGTAAAAACGGGGATGGTATTTAAGCGCTCTAAGGCTTGGGCTTCGGTCAGAGCTTCAGCCCGAATGCTTGCAACAGGGGCAACAACGATCGCCCCGACAACACCTATAACTGTAGCCAACTTTAGCAAAGATTTAATCACGGACTTATTTCTCCTGGGTTTCGAGGTTTGGTGCAAGATATCAAGTATGCCTAATGCTGATGTGAAATACGCTTTCATGGAGCTGGTTCGGCAGCTAGACTTGTGTGTACTTGTGTCACTTGTGCCTAAATGTGTTAGTTAAGTTCAAAGCAATATACCTTAAATACGAATTTTTGCTCCAGCTAGTTTTAGATTGCCCCCTATACAGAATCCCCCACTTTCAGACTCTTGGATAATGGTGATAGTTCCACCGAAAATATAGCTTATGTTGAAGGAAATCTATGAACGATGATGATACGGATGACCTCAGTTTTGAGGAGATTCTGGCTGAACTAAATTACAAACAGGCGCAGCGCACCCTCCGTGATATTGTTGACAACCTGGATCTCACGCCACGGGAGCGCCAAGGGCTTGAATCTGATTTAGAAGGGCTACAGCAGATGCTTGATAAGTTAGAGCATCAGGTTGTCCAAATTGCCGTATTTGGTATGGTAGGGCGTGGAAAGTCATCTTTGCTGAACGCCCTCTTGGGCGAGGAGGTATTTTCTACTGGGCCAATTCACGGCGTGACGAGGACGAGTCAGTCAGCTAACTGGAAAGTATCACGGGAGGCGATCGCTGGTAGCGACAGTCAGGCAATTATGCGGGTATCGATGAAAGGGTTTGGCTCCGCCCGCATTGAGCTAATCGATACACCGGGCATTGATGAGGTGGACGGTGAGGTACGCGCTGAACTAGCCGCTCAGGTGGCGCAGCAAGCAGATCTGATTTTGTTTGTGGTTGCGGGCGATATGACCAAGGTTGAATACGAAGCGCTCTCAGAATTGCGTGAAGCCAGCAAACCTATCTTACTAGTCTTCAATAAAATCGATCAGTACCCCATGCCCGATCGCATGGCAATTTACGCCAAAATTAGGGATGAGCGGGTGCGCCAAATTTTGTCTGAAGATGAAATTGTGATGGCTGCGGCTTCACCATTGGTAGCCAAGGCAATCCCACAAGCAGACGGCTCCTACGACGCCGAACTAGTATCGGGTAAACCCCAAGTCGATGAGCTGAAGTTAAAGATCCTAGACGTGCTCGATCGCGAAGGTAAGGCTCTGGTGGCACTGAATACGATGATTTTCACGGATGCGATCCAAGAGCGCTTAGTGCAGCGCAAAATGGGCATTCGCGATCGGCGTGCCAATCGGATCATTTGGAATGCTGTAATTACTGAGGCTGTGGCGATCGCGGTTAATCCTGTGACTGTGCTCGACGTGATTAGCACGGCAGTAATTAATATCTCCATGATTCTGGCTTTATCTAAACTATACGGGATTAATATGACCAATCAAGGCGCGATCTCCTTGATGCAGAAAATTGCTATTAGTATGGGTGGCATCAGTGCCAGCGAACTGTTAGCAACTTTAGGGCTGGGTTCGCTCAAAAGCCTTCTAGGCATAGCTGCTCCGGTAACGGGAGGGCTGTCAATGGGAGCCTATGTATCGGTGGCAATTACACAGGCGGGTGTAGCGGGTGTATCTGCCTATGCGATCGGTTTGGTGACGAAGCAATACCTGGCTAATGGAGCCTCTTGGGGACCCCAGGGGCCAAAAGCAGTTGTCAGCCAGATTCTCTCAAATCTTGATGAGACTTCAATTCTGGCTAGAATTAAAGATGAATTGCGTACCAAGCTCGATCTCAGTCGCATGGGCAGTTGAATTTCTCATATAAAAAGAGTTAAGCGATCTCGATCGCATAACAATACATGTTGCGATCGCACACCACCCACAAATAATCCGCTAAACTAAACACAAAATGCCAGGACGCCAAGAAGATGAGCGAACTAATTTTAGAATGGAAAGAGGCAGGGGCATCACAAACCCAAACAATTAGCAAATCGACAACCATCGGTCGCGATCCCGCTCGTTGCAACCTGATTTTGTCGCATCCTACAGTTTCTGGCCTGCATGCGATGATTTATTTTCGCGACACAGATGGTCTGTTTTACCTGCGCAACCTGCGCGATAGCAATCCCCCAGTTGTCGATGGGAGAAACCTAGTGCAAGGAGAAGCCCCTTTACACCAGGGTAGTAAAATCTATCTCGGACAAGTCATGCTTACGGTAACGAAAGTCTCTGCCCATGGAGGTCAGGGTGAGTATGGACTTAAATGTACTAACGTTGCCTGTGGGCGCGTTTCTCCCTACGATCATCTCAAGTTAGTCTGTCCCTGGTGCGGTACTTCCCTCGCTGCGGCACCCAGCGTGATTATGCCCGTTAGAAATTAGTTGAAGAGGTGAGCATGACGTCGAGTGACTGGAATATCGAACTAAGTTGGCAAGATCCTACAACTAAGGAGCAACGTCAAGAGCAGTTCATACCTCCGATCGCGGTTGGTAAAGATGCATCGCGTTTGCCTGTGGAACTCTCAGGAGAGCCTGTAGCACAGCTCGTTCTGGCTGATGGACAAATTTCTCGTTACCATGCTTTGATTGCTGTGGA
Organism: Rhizobium sp. Q54; assembly: GCA_943367755.1. Classification (GTDB taxonomy): domain Bacteria; phylum Cyanobacteriota; class Cyanobacteriia; order Pseudanabaenales; family Pseudanabaenaceae; genus PCC-6802. The sequence continues at coordinate 308,798 of CALRKB020000001.1, forward strand.
ACCGGGTGGAGCAAATAGCCTCCTCCTAATTGACCAAAATAGTACTAATGGCGTCACCATCAATGGCGTGCGACAGAGTCAGATTGCCTTAAATAGTGGCGATCGCATCGGAATTGGTACCTGCGAAATTTTCATCAAATTTTCTATCCCTGCTTCCGCTGCTACGGTTGTCGCTACTGCTAAACTGCCTACAGGCGGAACTCCTATCCTTACGACACCGCCACCTGCTCCTACTCCTCCTTCTCCCATATCAACAATTCAGCTAGCGTGGGAAGATCCCACCACCGGCGAACTACAGAAACAGTTCTATCAACCTCCAATTGCCCTAGGGCGAGAAGAAGCCCGCATGCCATCAGAAATGCGTGGGTTGCCAGTGACAAAATTGAAGTTCAATAGCCTGCAAGTTTCCCGCTACCATGCCCTGATTGATATTGTGCCGGATCATCCATCGCAATTTGAAATTAGCGATCGCGGCAGTTCAGGTGGGACTTTTGTGAACGACCAACGCCAAACCAGTCACATACTTGCGAACGGCGATGTGATTCAAATTGGTACATATCAAATTACCGTATCCACTACTCCCAGCCAATCTGCGACTAATTCGCCACCATCAGTTAGCTCATCCACAATTCTATTTAATCCTAATACAGGCAACCCCGATCCCAAAATAGCCGCTACTCAAGCTGTACCTGCCGTTGCTGCGACAGTGCAGGCATTTCCGCCACCGAGCTTTCAATTGCAAAAAATCACCGTACAGGATCTCTATGCCACTGGACTACCTGTGTATGAGTCAACTTATGCTGCAATTGGCGCTGGTGTGGGCAGTTTTATCTGGGTAAACTTACTGAGAATTTATGGTGTTGACGCTGATAAAATCGCTGCCATAGGTTTGGAATCCAAGCCCTATGCTCGCTATCAAAGACTTTGCCTCAATTCACAAATTCCGGCGCACGAAAGGTTACGCTCCAATTCCGATTCCTGCCCCGATAATATTTGGGGCTGGCCTAGTTATGCCTTGCGCGAAGCCTGGCACGATCTGACGCACGGTCGCGCCGATTCAGCATTTAAGTATCTCTGGCAGGTGTTTGCCGAGCCAACTTTGGCAGAGACCTACACACCCAGATCCGGCAACGTATTTGATTCCATCGATCGCGAAACAAAACGGATCGGCTGGGATCGAATCTATCGTTACGGTCGCATCCTGTCGATTCGTCAAACTACGGATGGGCGCTATGCGATCGCCGTTTCCCTAGGTCAAGGCAAGCATTGTTTCTGGTTGAGTCAATACGTACACCTATCCCCAGGCTACGCTGCCATTCAGTTTTTGCCAGATTTACAGGAATATCGGATCAATACAGGTGATTTTACGTCTGTAGTCAACGCCTACGAAGAACACGATTACGTCTACGATCGCTTAGAAAAACATGGTGGAACGCTGATGATTCGGGGCAGGGGAATTGTGGCATCACGGATTGTGCAGCGCATCCACGAAGCTAGACGCAAGAATCCCAAGATTTCTCTATTGCACTTAATGCGATCGCCCAAACCCAAGGGTAACAAGTATGGTGCCGCCCAACGTGCTGTCGAAAATCATTTTGAATTTCAACCATTTAACTGGCCTAAAGCTTGCTGGGGGGGCGATCTGCGGGCTGAATTGGAAGAGGCCGATCCCAGACGCCGCCAAGAACTACTCGCCGATTGGGGTGGCACCACTACTGCCGATCGCGGTGATTGGAAACGCATTGTCCAAGAAGGGATAGACCAGGGGTGGTATCAAATTGCCTTTGGGGAAGTGGAGCGAGTGGAACAGAGTCCCGAAAAGCGAACCATTACTTACATCCACGAACGTGGTTTCAGAGGGCAAATCAAACTGGAAGCTGACTTTATCGTTGATGCTACGGGCTTAGATGCCAAAGTTAAGGTCAATCCTCTATTTGCAGACCTTGTGGATCACTACAAACTACCAATCAATGGGCTCGGTCGCCTTACCGTCACTAATGACTTTGAGCTAGCTGAAATGCGCAACGATCGCGGACGCATGTACGCCGCAGGTGCCCCCACCTTAGGTGGTCCATACGCTGCGGTTGATAGCTTCCTAGGCTTACAATATGCGGCGCTTGTAGCAGTCGATCACCTGACAGCGGCACGGGCTCCGCAGTTGAAATATTTGAATGGCTTGCGATCGCTCTGGCAATGGTTGAAATGGGTATTTAACAAACCACCGACATGAGAAGGGAAAGAATGAAGAGCGAAGAATGAAGCGTTATCAATAGACAGATTCTATATCCCACATCCCACACCCGAAACAAATGACTCCCACACTTCTTGGTAGATGGCAAACACGCTTACTCCTACTCGCTACTGTAGGAGCATTAATTACGATACCTTTTGCTCTAAATCTCAATAGTGTTATACCTTTCTGGATTTTGGGCTACATTGCTTTTTTTGGTGTATTTTTCTGGGATGTGCTGTATGACTATATTCAAAAAAGGCGTTGGGATCGCGACTGGCCGGGGGTCTACCAACTAGCGGCCGGTATTTGGGAAGCCATATTTTTAGCGATTCTATTGAGCATTCTTAAAAACATTCAGTTTGGATTGCCTGGCGTCCTGGTATTCGATCTGGGAATATTTATTTTCCATTACAGTTGTGTGTGGCTGGGTATTTACATTGCATCGCAATCGATCATGCGACTCATTTTCCCCCGCTGGCGTTTTCGCGGTGGCCAGTGGTTATAGGTGATGGCATAAATTTATTATTGCTGTAAAAATCCATTGGCATAGGGGGCGGGTTTTGGACAAGCGTTAACGATGACAATCAAAAACTTCTAGCCAAACCTGCCCGTACATAAAGCGCATTGATGGGAAATTTACAGGTGGAAATTATTTTCTGCTATGTAGTTGCAGTAGGCCAAACATAGTTTGTTCCATTTGCCTGGTTATATTCCTGCTGAGCTTTAATGAAAAGCTCTCTCGATTTGCGGGTCACCTGGTTAAATTCCAACTGCTCTCCATTTGGACCTTTGCAGTAGAACAAAGACCAGCCATGAAAATCACCGAATTCTGCGTCCGAGTAGCCTTCCACAAAGTAATCGGGGTTAGGATCGTTCCAAAATTTGTTGGCAGTGTATTTGAGCGCAACTTTTCTTCTTTCTTCTTCCGAATTGACATGGACGATCCGGTTGCAGGCAACATCAATTCCCCGCTTTTGGCATTCTTCTTCTAACGTGATGGCAAACTTATTCAGATCCACATCATCCTTGACATGGAAAGAAATGTGAGATGCATTGGCATAGCCAACACCACTAGGAAGCTTACTAATTGCATTTGGGGCATTAGGATTCAACTTGGCATCGCGGAAATGGATGAGTTCGACCACAGTATTACCAAAGGAAACAAACCTTACATCTAATGCCTCTTTTGACCCATCTCTTACATCTGGACCCCCCAGTTCGCGAGGATCGATGCTTCGTTCTATAGCTTCAAGATCCTCTTTCTGAAACATGGTGTTATGAACTACCTCACCGATAAATCCATCACCGCTCATAGCAATCCTGCCGCCTAAGATATCTATATAAAATTCGATGGATTTTGCCATATCGTCGACGGTTACACCAAAGTGTTGTACTCCCTGTAGGTAATTTCCCAAGACTGAACTACTGGTCTGAATAGACATATGTTGCTCCTGGTGAGAACGTTTAAAGTTAAAATTAATCGAGATATAAGCACTACGTAAGTATATTAGGACACAATAGTAGAGATAGGTAGTGATTCGTAATACTAGTTCAGCGTAAGGGGTAAATACGACAAAATTACTGAGATACTGAGACTTCGCATCATATTTTCTCAAAGTTGCAACGCTCGAGAACCTTATACTCTCGCTCAACACTTTCATTGCCCTGCAAATCGGCAGGAATCTTCTCCACCTTTGTCCGATAGACAGGGGTGCCGCCCCGTGCTTGACATGCTCGTATTTCAGCATTCTCGCGATCGGTAGCGATCGCGAGACCAACCAAACTCAAAACGAGAATAAGCACCAGTGCTATTAGCACCCGATTGGAGGGCGATCGCAGTATTTTTAGCTGCATCATCTTCTGAAACAATGAAGATATGGGATTCGCCATGTTACCTCTCTAGGAAAACAATTGAACGGATCGAGACCTTATTTAATCATAACTAGACGGTCGATCGGGGATCTTGACATCGCGCAGAAATTTAGCGCTATTCTCTGGCATCGATGTGTTGATATACATACCACTACCAATCTCAAATCCAGCGGATTTAGATACGCGTGGTACGATCGCGAAATACCAGTGAAAATAGTCTGTATAGGTTTCATCAGTTGGGATAGAGCGGATCGTGAAGTTGTAGTCGGGATTATTTAGGCCATGATAGAGCTTTGCCAAAACTGTTTTGAGCGTGAATGCGAGATCGGCAAGCTCTGCATCCGTGGTGTCATCAAAGGAAGAAGCATGACGACGGGGATAAATCCACAGGTGAAATGGCGAGAGCGCCGCATAGGGAATAAACGCGACAAAGTGTTCGCTCTCCAGTACTATTCTCTCTTGAGCATCTAACTCATCCTGTAAATTGCGGCAAAATATGCACTCGCCTGTGTCATCAAAGTAGCGAATTGCTTCATCAATGCGGACGCGAAATTGATGGGGCACGATTGGAATCGCAGCGATTTGGGAGTGGGGGTGTTCTATGGAAGTACCAGCCGATTCGCCATGATTTTTAAAGATGATAATTGCTTCAATACGAGGATCTTTTCTGATCTCAATGTAGCGCTGACGGTAGGCGATGAGAATATTCTCAACATCCGCAATTGTCATTAGAGCTAGAGTGAGATCGTGGCGGGGGTGCTCGACGATCACCTCATGGAGGCCCACACCTGAGATGATTCTGTGGAGGCCTTCCACCTTGCGGGTGCGATCGCCAATAGCAGATAGCGCGGGATATTTGTTCGGGACTACGCGTACTTGCCAGCCATCGCCAGCACGAAGACAGAATGTTTCTAAATTCAGATCGTCTTCATTCCCAGGGCAAAATGGGCAATAAGGTTTATAGGTGGGAATTTTGTCAGTCTGATGGCTGGGTTTGATAAACTCATGCGGTCTTTTGGCTCTCTCAGTCGCAAAGATTACCCAGTCCTTTGTAATTGGATTTTGTCTAAGCTCTGGCATATCGCAATCATTCTGTATATCGATCGCCCAATACTACACATAAGCATGGATCGCAAGGTGAATTGACCAACCACACCAAAAGTGTAAAGCATCTTAACAACTATGCACTATGCGATCGCAGATCCAAGATCGAAATCGTGAGCGTATATAGGGTGAATGCAAAAAAGTAGTCCGAGGAACAAAAATTATGGCGATCGCTCAGCAAAAACAACCATATAACCTATTGGCACCAGAGTCTCTAGCCGATCCCTATCCACTCTACAAACGGATGCGAGAAACAGATCCAGTCTACTACTCAGAAACTAACCAATTCTGGGTATTAACGCGGTACAACGATGTTAAAGATGCTCTGCACAACGATCGCCTTAGTGCCGATCGCAGTGCCTTGTTTGCTAACCAGTTGGGCAGTCTAGATCTGGGCATAATTCAGAATTTCCTGAAGCTAACTGGCAATTTCATGATTGAGAAAGATCCCCCCGATCATACGCGGATGCGCAAGTTGGCAAATCAAGGATTTACCGCGCGTGCCTTGGAAAGCTGGCGATCGATTATTCAGGATACGACCGATCGGCTGCTGGATCGCGTGCAAGATCGACACAGCATGGATATTGTTGCTGACCTGTCTGTACCGCTGCCAGCATTGATCATTGCTGATATCTTCGGCGTGCCAGAAAAGGACAGAGGCAACCTGATTGAATGGGCTTCCGATATCGGTACTTTTTGGGGAGCACCAGCTACAGACAATATTGAAGCAGTCGCTCGTAAGGCAGACAGCAGCGCTATTTTATTCACAGAATTGATGCAGCAAATTATTGCCGATCGCCGCCACAATCTCGGCACCGATATGATTAGCCTGCTGATCGCCGCCTATGCCGAAAATGGCTTGGACTTTGAACAGCTACCTTCTCTTTGCATTCTGATCTTAAATGCTGGACACCTGACTACCACTGACCTGATCCCCAACGGAGTCAATGCTCTGCTGCAACATCCCGAGCAATTGCAAAAACTTAAAGATAACCCCGCACTAATCAATTCCGCTGTGGAGGAAATGATTCGATATGATACACCTGCGCCGTTTTTATTTCGGATTGCCAAGGAAAATCTGACTATTGATGGCAAAGAAATTCCCGCTGGAAGTGTCGTAGCTCTGGGATTAGGTGCCGCCAACCACGACCCCGAGAAATTCACATCACCTGGAACCTTCGATATTACGAGATCGCCCAACGAGCATATTGGCTTTGGACAAGGTGTGCATTTCTGTTTGGGTGCTGTGCTGGCACGAATGGAATTATCCATTTGCTTTGCTACCCTTCTCAGACGCATGCCCAATATGAGATTCGATCCGGATCTTCCTGCCATGCTAAAGCATACAAGTTTGGTATTTAAGGGATTCGAAACGCTGGCCGTCAAGTTCTAGCGATCACCTTTCGGCTCAATAGTTCGGTAAGAGTAGCGCTAATACTGTTCAGTTAAGCCTTAAGCAGTACTGTGAATCGCGAAAGTTCGTTTTCCGGCATCAGAAGCATTCCCTCTATCTTTTCGTTTTCTTGATGGAAACTTTGCTCTTGTTTTCTTGACAACTCTTGAATTACTTCTAGAAATTGTTGAGTTCGATCAAACTGCTGCTGCAATTTATGGCTTGATTAGAAGTGAACCACAAAGTAGGGGGCTTGTCATTGGCTCAATGGATATGCTGATTGCTGCGCATGCCTTGAGCTTGCAAGTTACCCTTGTAAGCAACAATACAATGTTAGAGAGTTTTCGCGCATTGCTAATCTGCCTCTAGAAAACTGGGCAGAATAAACTACTGCCAACGAACTAAAACATGTGATCGCATTCTATTTGTGTTAACCGGGTTGCCGTTAGCGAGCGTTATACTGAAGAATTTTTAAAACTGAAAAGGTTTACATCTAAAGCTTGATAATCTGTATGTAGCCTTCTACCCACTACTATGATCCTGCCAACGGATGATCCGACGGAAACCCTCAAACGAAAAGCCACAATTTTTATCTTGGTACTGATGAGTTTAGCAACAATGATTGCTACAGCTCTTCATGCGTTTGAACCTCAGCCTCATCCCATATCATTAGTAATTCCTCCACTTACAGCGATCATATACTTGAGTCTTCTACTCTATTTAATTAAGTAGACTTTATCGGCAATAAGAGGGTGGATCTAGAATCAGTGATTTCCTATCTTCACCCTCAACTTAACCAGCTACCATCTGACGTTGAGTGACTCTGAAGTTATGCAATCCACAAGCAGTTTCCAGCACGATATCTACATAATTGT
>CALRKB020000002.1:0-194720 GCA_943367755.1 Rhizobium sp. Q54
TGAGGATTGGAATAGATCAAGAGAAGAAACCCTTGAAGTTGTTAAGCTTGGGCATTTGTGGTCATAGGCTGTTACTTCTAGATATTGCTAGAAGAGATTTTGTGTGCAAATAATTTATTGATGGTCTGAATAACCTACCAAGTCGTGTAGCATATCCAGCCAAGAGCAGCCCGTATACGAGTGAAAACCGCTATACTCGTAATTATTAATTTATATAAAGTTTTAAAAGATCATGTTTGATGTCTTGATCGTGGGTGCGGGCATGGTAGGTGCTAGTCTTGCCTGCGCTTTGGGAGACAAGCATAACCCACACAATCGCAACCTCAAAGTTGGCATTATTGAGGCGCGTGAAGACCTGCTCCAGGGGCAATTTGGGGTTGATGGTCGTGCCAGCGCGATCGCTTTAGGATCGAGTTATATCTGGCAAGACATTGGTGTATGGGATACCATGTGTCGTCGTGGTGTGACTGCGATGCACGGCATTCAGGTATCGGATGGTGACTACCCTCATAAAGTTCAGCTTTGGCGCGAAGATGTGGGCAAAGAAGCTCTGGGCTATGTTGTGGAAAATCGCGTCACCCAGGCGTCATTATGGGAATTTATGGGTGAATGCAGCAATATTGAACTGATTTGTCCTGCCAAAATCAAGGATATCAACCACTTTGGTAGTAGTGAGTCCAAGCAAGATCTAATCGGCGTGCAAGTTAGCTCAGCCAATGGCGATCGATTACTAACTGCAAAGCTAGTTGTAGCTGCGGATGGCGGTAAGTCAATCGTGCGTCAACTCGCGAAAATTTCTACGGTGGAAAGGCTCTACGATCAGACATGCATTGTCGTGACGGTGAAACCTGAGTTTCCCCACCATAATGTTGCCTATGAGAGATTTCAGAGCAGCGGCCCATTTGCGATCTTGCCTTTGTCCGGCGATCGCTGCTGCATTGTTTGGACGGCTACTAGTGCCGAAGCCCCAGGGTTAATGGCTCTAGATGAAGCCGAGTTCATGCAGGAATTATCGCGAAAGTTTGGATCGCATCTTGGTAAGCTCACCCTGGAGACTCGCTGGACTGAGCGCGCCAATTATATACCCCGCTGGATGCACGCCCAGACCTACATTCAACCGCGCTTGGTGCTAATTGGTGATGCGGCTCACACAACCCATCCGGTAGCTGGTCAAGGCATGAATTTGGGCATCCGCGATGTTGGCGCTCTGGCCGATATTTTGCTCAATGCTCACCACAATGGTGAAGATCTTGGCTCCATGCCTGTGCTTAGACGTTATCAGGCGTGGCGGCGCTGGGATAATTTTGGTGTAATTACATTTACAGATTGGACTAATCGCCTGTTTTCGAATCAGTTTTTCTTATTTAAGTTGATCAGGCGCAGCGGTTTAGCGATCGCGGCGCTGAAACCATTTAAGCAATTACTGATGTATTTCATGATGGGCTTAGTTGGCAAACAGCCGCATCTGTCGCATCTATCAAACCATTCGGTCAGTGCAGCTAGAAAGTAGCGATCGCTTTTTAGTAAAGATCTACCACCTCACACGCGGCACATCTTTTCTGCTTTAGGACTACCCAAAAAACTCAAGTAGTGCTTTGAGATTTGACATTTTTGTGTTAATTCTTAGGTGCTATTTTTTGCGCGATCGCTCTTGCCTTAGTTACTACCCGGTATCCTAGCCCTCTTTGAAATTGCCTTGAAATTGCTTTGAAATTACTGCGATTAATCCCATTTTTTGACCCCTCAGTAGAGAATTGGGCAACCGAAGCCAGACTACTATGGTGGATGACCTTCCTATGGCTATTTGCAGGGTTGGCAGTCATGTTTTCAGCTTCCTACGCCTCTGCTGCTGTTGACCCCAGTCTTAAAGACGGACTTTACTACTTTAAAGCGCAGTTAGTATGGATTACGATTGGGCTGGGATTGTTCACTCTTGTCGTCCGCTTACCCCTGCGCAGCACGCTCAAAATAGCTAGCATTGGTCTTTTTGTTGCTCTAATCCTCTTGTTTGCCACCCACACTAGCATTGGCGAAACTAGGAACGAATCAACACGATGGATCAAATTTGGTTCGTTTTTAATTCAACCTTCTGAGTTGATTAAGCCATTTTTGGTACTGCAGGCAGCTCAATTGTTTGGTTACTGGCAACATACTAAGTGGCAAACCAAGGTGTTTTGGCTCAGCATATTTGCCATGTCACTAGCTGGTATTTTGCTCCAGCCAAGTTTGAGTATGACCGCTCTATGCGGTATAACGCTGTGGTTGATTGCCCTAGGCGCTGGGTTGCCAATGCCGCAGCTACTTGGTACGGCATCCTTGGGCATTGTCGTTGCGATTGGGAGTATCGCGTCGAAGTCATATCAGTTAAAGCGGATTATGTCATTTCTCAACCCCTGGCAAGATCAAGCAGGCGATGGCTACCAACTGGTGCAAAGTCTGATGGCGATCGGTTCCGGTGGAATCACAGGTAAGGGATTTGGTTTATCGCAGCAGAAGTTGTTTTTGCCAATTCAAGATACTGACTTTATCTTCGCTGTCTTTGCTGAAGAATTCGGCTTAGTTGGTGGTGTAGTCTTGATTGTGATGATTCTGATCTTTGGTGCAATTGGCTTACGTGTGGCACTAAAAAGTAAGAATCGCATTGTGAGTCTAGTGGCGATCGGCACAACCGTATTGCTAGTTGGTCAATCTTTGCTCAATATTGGTGTTGCCACTGGCGTATTGCCTACCACTGGTCTGCCATTCCCACTGATTAGCTATGGTGGTAGTTCTATGTTATCGAGTTTAGTCGTCACAGGCCTACTCGTACGTTCTGCCCGCGAAATGTCTAGTGCTGAAGTGATTCCCCTACACAAGAATGCAGATACCACATCCGCACCAAGAGAGCAAAGACAAGCAAGATTAGCCGCGCGGCGCAAGCGGTCATCTATTCTGTGAACAAGCTTATTTTTTTATGCTTGACATCTTTGCTAGGGGATTTTAATCGTCAAGCCAAATCGCGCGATCGCTCCTTATTGCATGGGTAATACCATTTCTTCAAAATTGAACTACATATCAATCTATGTACGGGCGAACGGCCGTTCGCCCCTCCAGCAATCTGTAATTTTACTTTAGAGAATGGTATAACTTACGGCGATCGTGGGCAATGCGGTGGCTGAGTTTGATGAGGTGAGCGTAACGCAAATACACGCTTTCATCAGACAGGGACTGATGGAACTTTGTTACGGAGGCAATGGGGGGAGGTTTTGATGCCCAATACACTAGATCGTTAAGAATTGACTGGGAATATAGTGCCACCGAAAGGATTCCTAGATAGTACTTTCGCCAAACTCAATCTTTGCCCTGCCTACTTGTTAGAAGTTTATGGGCATACTAGATACAGATATTTTTTTCTTTACTAGGAATTGTTCTATGCTAACCGCTGCGATTGGGCACAGTTGCGATCCCAACTCGGAAATGGCGATCGCTGAGGTCTTAAAACAATGTCAGGCAGCTTTAAAAAATGCGCTCCCACCTCAAGCTGGCATTTTGTTCGCCGCCTATGAGTTTGACCATGCGCTCATCTTGCAAAAAATCAAAGCCCAGTTTCCCAACATTGCCCTGATTGGCAGCACATCCTACGGCGAAATCTCCTCAGTAACAGGATTTAGCCAAGATTCTGTAGTTTTGTTACTGCTATGCAGCGACACGATCGATATGCAGGCTGGCGTGGGACGTAATGTTTCTAAAGATCCATCTTTTGCAGCTCAACAAGCTATCCAACAAGCGATAGGAACTGTAGCACAGGTGCCCCAGCTTTGCATCACCACACCAGAAAGCGTTACCATCAGTTGCGTCACCATCTTAGAAAGTTTGCAGCAGTTCCTAGGCAAATCGTTCCCGATTGTGGGCGGTTTTGCGGCTGAACCATGGACTTTTCAGGAAACCTATCAGTTCTTCGATACCGAAGTGTTGAGCGACGCTGTCCCAGTACTATTGCTGTTTGGCGACGTACGCTATTCAAGTGGAGTTGCCTGTGGCTGGCAACCGATTGGCAACCCAGCGCAGATCACAAAAGTAGAAGGGAAAACCGTCTATGAAATCGATGGCAAGCCAGCCCTCAGTTTTTGGGAACATTATCTGGGCGGACGCGCTCCCTCAGCGGAATATCCCTTTGCTGTATTTGAGCCAGGCAGCGAATTATTTTACTTGCGAGGATGTGTAGGATACAACCGCGAGCTCGGAACCGTCAGTGCCTTGGCAGATGTCCCCTTAAATGCAACGGTACAGGTAGCTCAAGCCAATCGTCAAGAGATTCTTAATGCCACGAAAACATCCATTCAAAAAGCGATCGATGGTTATCCAGGGGAAAAGCCAGCCATTGCTTTATTCTTTACTTGTTGCTGTCGCCAGCAGATTCTGGGAACGTATACTGAAAAAGAATTCATCTTTGGACAAAATGCTTTGGGAAGCGATTTTCCAATTATTGGTTTCTATACCTATGGCGAAGTTGCACCTCTGGTTAGAGATGGAGAATCAAGACTTCATCAAATGACTTTTGTAACAGTTTTGATAGGGGCAGAGTAAGCACTGATGGATATCGAGCAATACGAGCAAAAAAATAGAGAGCTAGAGAAAGAAAACCGCATTTTAGAGAAGAAACTATTGCGGTCTCAGACAAATCTCGCCATGCTTGAAGAGACTAACGATCGCAAAGAAGCATTACTCAATCAGGTTATTAACGATCTGAGAAATTCTGAAGCGACCTTGGCCTTGCGCAGTGAAGAAAATGCCAAACTCTACCGACACGCTCAAACCAACGCTCAGCAACTTGAACTTACCCTAAACGAACTCAAAAGTAAGGAAGATCGAGTCCGTCAGCAAAACGAACAACTGGCGATCGCCAACATTGAGCTAGCCCGTGCTTCGACGCTCAAAGACGAATTTCTCGCCACCGTCAGTCACGAGTTGCGCACTCCCCTCAACGGTATTTTAGGTATGACTGAGATTCTCACAGAAGAAATATTTGGCCCACTGAATGAAAAACAACATCAATCTCTCGCTATTATTGAAAATAGTGGACGGCATCTGCTAACCCTAATCGAAGATATCCTTGACCTCACTCGCATCGAGTCGGGGCAACTGGGGATTGAAGCACGACCAGTCTCAATCGAGCAATTGTGCCAAGCCAGTTTAAACGCGATCGCTCCTGTAGCAGCTAAGAGAAATCTCCACCTTAACAAAATCATACCCCCTAATCTTGGAACCATCCAGGTCGATGAGAAGCGGATATCTCAAGTTCTGGATAATCTCTTGAGCAATGCCATAAAGTTCACGCCAGAAGGAGGTCAGATACTTTTACTTGTTGAACCAGACTATTCACATCAACAGCTTCAATTTCATATCAAGGATACGGGTGTTGGCATTCCTGAGCAGGAACTCGAACGCATCTTTGATCGTTTTTTCCAAGTCGATGGTAAACTAAATCGCCAACAGGGAGGGCTGGGTCTCGGGCTGGCGATCGTGAAACGAATTGTGGACTTACATAATGGTTCAGTTGCTGTTTGCAGTACAGTTGGCAAAGGGAGTTGCTTCACTGTTAGTCTTCCCTATTCTCCCTCCTCTTTGGTTGAGTCAATTGTTCCGGCAAACGCAGAACCAGGCAAACCCTATATCTTGATTGCTGAAGATGACCCCACAAATGCAGAGGTTGTGATGGCGTATTTGACGAATCGGGGTTATCACTTTGCATGGGCACAAAATGGAGAAGAAGCATTGCGATATGCAGAACGCGAGAAACCTACACTAATCTTGATGGATATCCAAATGCCCACAATGGATGGATTGGAGGCTATTCGCTTAATTCGGAGCAACCCCAACCTACAAACAATACCCATTATTGCCACAACTGCACTGGCCATGAAAGGAGATGAAGACCGTTGTTTACAGGCAGGTGCTACCGAGTATCTTTCTAAGCCCTTTCAGCTAAAGTACTTATTGTCGAGAATACAACTGTATGTAAAACCTGAAACATCATAAAAACATACACGGCTATTTCATTCTCGGGAAATTTGCTCGTGCGATCGCATACTAGAGGAGGAGATCTGCTGCGATCATTGGCTCAGAGAGACTACTCCTTTGCAAATGGAATCCCAGTTTTTTACATACACGCTGCATAGTGAGATTATCCGGCAAGATGTTGGCAGTGATGCGACTGAGTTTTTCATCTTGTCCTACCTGTACTAATCTTTGCAATAGTTCAGTGCCCAATCCTTGAGATTGATAGCGATCGCTGACTAACATGGCAAATTCAGCATCGTTAGTGCCGTGTAATTTGCTCAATCGTCCCACTGCGATAATTTCGCGATCGCCATTCTCCGCACCTTTATTCTCAACCACCAGAGCCATCTCGCGATCGTAGTCGATAAAACAAATCCGAATGAGGCGATCGTGGGCAATGCGGTGACTGAGTTTAATGAGGTGAGCGTAACGTAAATACACGCTTTCGTCAGACAGGGACTGGTGGAACTTCGCTATGAGCGGTTCGTCTTCGGGTCGAATGGGACGAATTGTCACAGCAACATTATTTTTGGTAGTCCAGGGGGTAGCATAATGCAATGGATAGGGGCGTACGGCTGGCTTGGGTAAATAGTCTGCAACCATATCAGGTGGTTGCAGGACGACACGCGCATCGAGAGCAAGCATGGGCCAGCGATCGTTCGCCCCAGCATTCGATATTAATAAAGGATTGATTTCAATTTCTTCGATCCAAGACTGTTCTACAACTAGCTGACTGAACTGCACGAGTATCTGTTCTAGTGCTGGTAAGTCCACTGGTGACCTTCCCCTTACTCCTGTAAGCGCCTGATAGATGTGCGTTTGTTCCATCATGCGTCGTGCCAGGGTGGTATTGAGCGGTGGCAATGCCAATGCTCTATCTTTAAATACCTCTACCAACTGCCCTCCAGTACCAAATAGAAGCACTGGACCAAATTGGGGATCGAGGCTGCTGCCGACGATCAACTCGTAGCCATCCAACTTCACCATCGGCTGTACGGTTACGCCCAAAAAATGCTCGATTCCAACTTTCTCATTGACTGAGTGTTTAATCTTATGGTAAGCAACTTGTACTTCTTGGGCGTTATTCAAGTTTAGTTGCACTCCACCTACATCGGTTTTATGGGTAATAGTTTCTGAAAAAAGCTTGAGTACGACTGGATAACCGATCGCTTCCGCGATTCGAATTGCCTCTAGCGGACAAGTGGCAATCTGAGTTGGTACAGTGGGAATCCCGTAGGCAGTCAGGATTTGTTTTGACTCGTACTCCGTAAGAATCGTGCGCCCTGCCTGGCGGGCAGTTTGAATGATTCTCTCGACCAGGGTGCGATCTGGAACATTCTCATCAGAAACGGGAGAAAGCGCAGGTGTTTCATAGATACCTTGCAAATTGTAGTTATAACGCCACATGTAGTTAAACAAACGTGCAGCCGTATCGGGATAGGGGAAAGTCGGAATACCAGCTTGGTTGAGAATTCTAGCTCCCTCTTCGACATCTGTTCCACCTATCCAACTAGCAAATATTGGTTTGTTGGCAATCTTAGCGTAAGGTTTTAATTGCTCGGCGGTTTGGGTCGGATCGGTCATTGCCTGTGGTGTCAGAATCACTAACAGGCCATCGCTGTTTGGATCTCGAACGGTAATATCAATGGCTTTTGCGTATCGCTCAGGATTCGCATCCCCTAAAATATCAATGGGATTATTGTGACTCCAATGCTCTGGTAAAAAGCGATCGAGTGCTTCGCAGGTTGTAGGGGCTAGTTCTGATAGCTCACCTCCTTCTGCAATCAATGCATCAGTAGCGATCACGCCCGGGCCACCTGCATTTGTCAAGATGGTGAGTCGCGGGCTTTTGGGTCGAGGTTGCTTAGCCAGGATTTCTGCTAAGTAAAATAAGTAGGCAATGCTATGAACTCTCAATACTCCACAGCGCCGAAATGCTGCATCCAGTACCTCATCACTTCCAGTCATAGCACCAGTGTGAGAAGCTGCCGCTTTAGCTGCCTCATCCGTACGTCCTACCTTTAGCACGATAATTGGCTTAATGAGCGATACTTCCCTTGCGGCGGAAAGGAAAGAGCGAGCATCGCCAATTGATTCCATATATATGATGATGCTGTGCGTATTGGGATCGTCTCCAAGGTAATAGATCAGATCGCCCCAACTCACATCAAGCATAGAACCTATGGAAATGAAAGCGCTGAAGCCAACATTCTCGCGTCGGCTCCAATCTAGAATAGCTGTGCATAGAGCACCACTCTGACTGATAAAGCCCACATTTCCTGCCTGAGCGGTAGTACTGGCAAAAGAAGCATTCAGACCGTTGAGGGGACGCATTACACCCAAGCAGTTCGGCCCAATTACTCGCATTTGTCCTCGGCGTGCGTGTTTGAGAATTTGTTTTTCTAATTCTATTCCTACAGATCCCGTTTCCTTAAAACCTGCTGATACGATCACGGCTCCTTTCACGCCCGCATCTACACATTCGTTCACCACAGAGGGAACTGTATGGGCAGGCGTGACAATGACTGCAAGATCGACTGCCTCTGGCACAGAGGCAATGGTGGGATAGGTTTTGATCCCCAATACACTAGATCGTTGAGGATTGACTGGGAATACGGTACCACCGAAAGGGTTGCTAATTAGATTCCAAAGAATAGTTCGCCCCACACTACCTTCTCTTTCAGTTGCCCCAATGACAGCAACTGTTTTTGGTGCGAAGATAGCGTCGAGAGGTTGGGACTCAGAGCGAAGGATATTGAGTACTGGATCGATTGATGATGAGGTTACAGCTTGCATTGTTTCCTTGTGGTTTGAGAATATAGTTGGGTTGCGGTATGGCAGAATTACAGGATTTTTACTTGTATCCCATACCAACACTCTGGTAAACAGGTGTCGATCGCAGCGCAAAATGTGGTGAGAATGATGGTTGTGTGACTTCCGTAGGAATTTATGGGAGCATATTACATGCCCCCTTGCAAAAGAATGGCGATCGCCATTCTAAACTGCGATCAAAGTTGGCAATCCATATATAATTTGATCGCCACGATCGCCACGATAGGCACGTTCGAATAATTCCTTGAGATCTTGAATTAAGGGATAGCGAGGATTTGCCCCCGTGCACTGATCGTCAAAAGCTCGTTCTGCCATGTGTTCGATCTGGCTCAAGAAATCTGTCTCACTCACAGATGGCAAAGCCATATGGATAGCAGAAGGAATTTCTACCTGGCGTTTGAGATCTTCGACTGCGGCAATCAAGTTCTCTACCTTTTCATCTTCAGTATCACCACCTAAGCTCAGATAATCAGCAACACGAGCGTATCGCCACTTGGCATTGGGGTACTTATACTGAGGGAAGATCGTTTGCTTGAATGGTATATCCGTAGAGTTATAGCGAATGACATGAGAAATCATGAGTGCATTAGCCAAACCGTGGGGAATATGAAAAGTTGCCCCTAATTGGTGCGCTAGGGAATGGCAAATACCTAGGAAAGCATTGGCAAAAGCCATGCCAGCGATCGTAGCGGCATAGTGTACCTTCTCGCGTGCCTTGGGATCGTTGGCACCGTTGTGATAAGCACTCGGCAAATACTTGAATAGCAAGCGGATCGACTCAAGCGCTAAACCATTCGTATACTCCGATGCCAACACAGATACATAGGCTTCCAACGCATGGGTGAGAGAGTCGATGCCACCATAGGCAGTGAGCTTTTGGGGCATGTGCAGCGCTAGTTCGGGATCGACAATCGCTATACTCGGTGTCAATGCGTAGTCCGCGAGGGGATATTTATCGCCTGTGCGCTCATCCGTAACAACGGCAAATGGCGTGACTTCAGAACCAGTTCCAGAAGTGGTTGGAATTGCTACCATGATTGCTTTTTTACCTAAAGGAGGGAGTTCATATACTCGCTTGCGAATATCCATAAAACGCATTGCTAAACCTTCAAATTCGATCTGTGGTTGTTCGTACATCAACCAAATCACCTTAGCGGCATCCATCGGCGAACCACCGCCAAGGGCAATAATCACATCCGGTTGATAGCTATGACAGATTGTCAATCCTTTCTGCACGGTTGCCAGCGTTGGATCCGGTTCAACTTCATAGAAAACGTGACTCTCAACACCAATCTCATCAAGGCTATCTGTAACTACCTTGCACAATCCTAAGTCAAATAATGGTTTGTCTGTAACAATCAACGCTCGCTTCTTACCGATCAGATCGTGCAGTGCTACAGGCAAGCAACCATACTTAAAGTACACTTTGGGGGGAACCCGAAACCAGAGCATGTTTTCGCGTCGTTCCGTTACAGTTTTAATATTGAGAAGGTGATGGGGAGTGACATTTTCAGATATGGAATTATCGCCCCAACTACCACAACCTAGCGTGAGAGATGGATCGAGGCGGAAATTATATAGATCTCCAATTGCTCCCTGCGATGATGGTGTATTGATCAGTACTCTAGAAGTTTCAACCTTTGACTCAAAATCGCGAATGTGCTCTAGATTTGACGGAGAGGTGTAAAGTACTGACGTATGACCATGACCGCCAAAGGCGATCAGTTGCTGTGCCTTTTCTACCGCTTCTCGAAAATCTTTGGCACGGTACATAGCCAGCACAGGAGAGAGTTTTTCAAAAGCGAAGGGCTCATCCAATCCAATCTTCTCTACTTCTGCAATCAATACTCTACTATTGTCATCGATCCCAATTGCTGCCATGGCAGCAATTGTCTTAACTGATTGACCTACAATATCTGCATTCAGGCGACTATTGACTATAATCTTGCTACCGAGTCTTTCCTTCTCTTCAAAAGTCAGGAACCGCGCACCGCGATCGATAAATTCCTGTTTGACGCTTTCATAGACTTCCTCGACTACAATTACCGACTGCTCGGATGCGCAGATCGTACCGTTGTCAAACGTTTTGCTGAGTAAAATCGAACTCACTGCCATTTTGATGTGAGCAGTTTCATCGATTACAGCAGGTGTATTGCCCGCACCCACACCTAATGAAGGATGGCCAGAAGAGTAAGCTGCTTTTACCATGGCAGGGCCACCTGTTGCTAAGATTAATTTTATGTCATGGTGTTGCATGAGAAACTGGGAGAGCGGTACGGTTGGTTCGTCAATCCAACCAATTACAGGAGTGGGAGCTCCTGCTTCTATTGCCGCTTCTAAAATAATTTTGGCAGCGGCGATTGTGGAGTTTTTGGCACGGGGGTGGGGAGAGAAAATGATGCCGTTGCGAGTTTTGAGGCTGATTAACGATTTAAAAATTGTGGTTGCTGTGGGATTTGTTGTCGGTACGATCCCCGCAACGATCCCAACTGGCTCTGCAATTTTCTCAAAGCCGAAATGCTTATCCGACTCAATTACTCCACAAGTCTTTTCATGTTTGTATTTGTTGTAAATTATCTCAGAAGCGAAGTGGTTTTTAATCACTTTGTCTTCCACAACACCCATTCCAGTCTCGCTCACAGCCAGTTTTGCTAGGGGAATGCGGCTCGCATTCGCAGCAAGTGCTGCTTTTTTGAAGATGTGATCGACCTGTTCTTGAGTATAGGTGGCATATTCGGTCTGAGCCTGCTTGACGCGCTGAATTAGCTCTTCTAGTGCTTGAATGTTTGTAACCTTCATAAATCTTGGGTTCCTTGCTAGTTGAGATTGTTTAGTTTCCTAGACAGAATTCACTCGCGACATGAGAAATTACTATAGAGGTACTCATCAATAAATTTATGTCGGCAGCAATACCAATTTCCTAGATTAAGTAGGATAGAAATCCTTAAATATTCTTAAATCGCTCGAGATAGTGATTGGAATCCAAAGAGTATATACCATGGATTCTAATGCATGAACTATTACTAATGAGAGATTTCTCATTATTGATTGTTGGATTTACATTGCCATACTTTTCGATTAAGCAACAATAGCAGGCTAGAGTTGCAAGCTAACTAAACATCCTGAACCCAGAGTGTAAATCTACATCGCTAGTTTCATGCGATTAAAGGCATATAATTCCGTACAGACAAACCTGGCGATCGCGAGCCATGGCGATCTGGAACCCGCGATCGGAGCGCTATTATAGATAAAGCTCGATCAACAAGACTTTATTTCTTCATGCTATTCCTAGTACTCTCTGTAACAAGGTGATATCCTCTGACTTAACTTTAAAGCGTCCCCTTTCAATATCGCGAATCCAACTCTGGCTTTTACCTGTCTTTTCTGCTAACTCTCTCTGACTCAGCCCCAGATCTTTTCGTGCTATGTGAATCTGTTCGCTGGAGAGGTTGATCTGATCTATTGACTCTGACTTGCGAGTTCGATTTACTTTGTGCTGCTGCTTCTTCGCCGTCTCCACCTGGCGCTCCCATCCTGAAGGCAGTTCAAAGTATAAAATCCGAGCATTCATCAGTCGATTCCATTTGCCGCGCGGACTAGCATCAGTTAGCCTTCTATTCTTACTTCCATCATCAATCCAGAATTCTAGAGCTGATTCAGCATCTTCGGGAATCCCTTGCAGTTTGGCCCATAGAGGCTGTATCTCAGTTGGGTAAGTTAGCGGATCGAATATCGCGGTTAGCCCGTAGTTACAGAGTGCTTCGAGATCGCTTTCAAACGCCCGGATGAGGCGCTTGCGACCCTCCCGCTCGCGATCGACCTGGATCATTTTATCCGCACCATAGGCAACCCGCATTAAAGTTGGTATGGTAATGCGCTGTTCGTAGCCCATTTTGGTCTTGAACAGCAACCACAGCATCATGCGCACTGCACCTTCATGCTGTTGCCAAAGTCCCATTACCGCACTTAGAAGCGACTTGGGTAAACTACCATACTGGTAGAAGGCCTTACCCTCTTTACACGCTTGCTGGTTGAGAAAGTACTGCGACCAGTTACCCGCTTTTACTCTGAAAGTTAAACCAACCAGGTGCCGACAACCCATTTCGTCTTCTTGAAAGTGGTGCTGGATTTCTTGCATGTGCCATAAATGGCTCCACTCAATAGTGAATCCTTTGACTCTACCCTGTTGAGCCCATTCCAGATTAGCTTGAATTTGGCAAGGTTGAGTTGCTAATTCTTTAATCAGTGCCAGCCTGACTATTTTGCTCAAATCCTTGCGCTTGTCTAATCCCAAATATTGTTCGATCTGGCGATCGCTAATCACAATTTCTTCTTCCCAAGGTTTTTCCAGATTTGTAGCATAGGCTGCATAAATCAAGTGCATACATGCTGCTCGCACGTCAAGTGCATCTAGAACCGCATCCGCTACAAGGTCTGGCTCGTCAGCAACGCGAAAAGCAATTTTGTTACGCCCTTGTTTAAAGGAACGCTCGTAATACAGATTGCCATCTGGATCTTTTTGCCAGGGGAGCGATCGCCGCTGAGTTAAAACATTACAAAGTTCCCATATCACAATTGCAGAGGCAAAAGAACTATTAACGCCATTTGAAAAAAGCTCTGGACTAGTTGCAGGTCTGACGTCAGCTTTATATCTACCTTTTTTGGCCTGGTAGGGTACAGGCGAATCGTTTTCGCAGGTAAGCAAGCATTGCGGTTCAGGATAATAACCCTCACAATTATTGCAGAGTGTGGAATCGATCCAATATTGCCCATTCTCAATTTTAATTGCCCCAGCGGGGCACAGCGGGCGGCAAAGATCGCATCCAATACAACGGTTAGTAATATTATAAGCCATGACTTTTAGCTGTTACTGTGGTTTAGATAACTGGAATTTGAGTGTTATCGCGGGGTTTACCTTATATGGACATGCTTGAGTCGTAAGGACAAACATACAGAGCTGCCCGGTCCGTACTGGCATAGAAACCGCAGTAGGAATAGTTTTAATATGAAGCCAAGACGCTGGGAATTATGTGTCGATAATCTGGACAATCTGTATATTGATAATTAATAGCAATAAGTAAAGAGTCACAAATAATAAATCCCACGTTCTTTAAAAATATTATTTCTAGAAGTACATCCGCAATATTGTTCATTCTGAGCAATTAATATTTTTTTAAGATTGCTTAAAACATTTATGGTATAACCACCTCAGCCCAGAATTTGGTAACGTAAATTGCTTTTTCAGCAAAATGTCCTGAAGGGAAATAAATTTATATTGATCGATTAGGGCACTATATAATTATTAAGTTATTAAAGATATAGATACTAATATGGCTCAATAATATTTTTCAACATGTTTGCCGCTAACATGTTGAGATCTTTAATTCGCTCGTTGGTTAATTTCTTGTAAGAATGAGAGGGATTACGAAATTCTTTCTCATCCTTAAACAAAAAAGTAAACTCGCAATATCAATAAGCTAGAAATTAGATTACAATTAAGCAATAGAGATGGAATGATTTTTTGACATGCAAGTTTGCGAACAGAAATTCTCCTGGTACGAAGTTCCTGAAGATATCAAAGGCTTGTTGATACTAGCAGCAGAATCTTGGGAAGATCGGACTCTGTCCGAACGGTACATTAATCAAGCATTGGAGATCGATAATGCCACAAACAACTCCACAAACAACGATTGTACGGACGTTTTAGTGACTGCCTACCGCTATTTTTTCTACAAGAATAACCCCCATTTAGCATTGCAGATGGCTCTCAGAGTCATCGATAAGGTAACTAATTCGGAAGATCTACCCGATCGCTGGGAGAAACTTAAACCAATATTGATCGATCGCAAGGAAGATACTGCGATCCGTTTATACTTAAACGCCTATATGGCTTCTGGGTTTATGCTGGCAAGACTGGGAGAAATTGAGCAAGCTCAAGAAGTTGCTAGTAAGATTGCCGAAATGGACGATCGCAACGAATTTGGAGCATCGCTCCTCCTAGATATTCTGACCCGTCCAGAAGAGGGAGAGGATGAATAGCCGTACAAGCTTAGAGCTGAGTAAATTATGATCGATCGAGATTGGCACGTAACTGCAGATGGTCGCTGTCAAGCTTTCAAACCACCTAGATCGTGGGATTTGCTTAGGGAGAACTATCGGTTCTACAGATTTCTCACGGAGGTAGAGGACGTTCTTAATCTCGCCGATCCCGATCGCGAAGTAACTTTTCTGCCAACTATCCGCAAACTGGTGCGGCAGTTAATGATTAATTCCTACTGGTTGCAAACTCAATACACGGAACCTTCCTTAACAACGGATACCGGAATTTTACTGCTCTATGATGAAATTGGTTTCCCCCTCACCGTCCAAACTGAAACTACCATGCGTGGGAAAAGATCGTCAGTACACAATCACGCTACCTGGGGAATTATCGCCGTATTGAAAGGTCAGGAGAAAAATTCATTTTGGCGCAGAATTCCGAGTTCAGAATTTGACTGCAAAATTGAATTTGTAGGGGAGCAAATTTTGCATGC
This sequence comes from Rhizobium sp. Q54, assembly GCA_943367755.1. GTDB lineage: Bacteria > Cyanobacteriota > Cyanobacteriia > Pseudanabaenales > Pseudanabaenaceae > PCC-6802. Next base: position 15,405 of record CALRKB020000002.1, read on the forward strand.
TGGTGATATAATAAGTTTTACTCCTGATGCCATTCACAGCATTGAAGCAGTGTCTGAGGAGCCTACTATCACCTTTAATATTTACGGTGAAACTCTCCAATCACAGCGTTTTGAGTTCGATCCAGTGAATCATACAGCGAGGAACTTTTAATTGATATTAATGGAGCGATCGCTTCATCATGTTTACATCAGAACAACTAGCACGGGAATTTACTGCCGTTGTGGATGACTTCTATCCACAAATAGGGATATTGCTGCAAAGGTGTTGCGTCAGAGTCATCGATGCTTATTCTAAAGCTAATCGCAAACACTTTCGATACGTAGGGATTTATTGCCCAGAGGACATTGCCGCTGCGGTGCAACTGCAGCGATATGCGCTAAGAGAAATAGCAGAGAATATGGGCTTAGTTGAAGTGATTTGCATTAATGCCACGCGATTGTTGCGCGATCCGATGTCTAATCTCAAGCATGCAGACCCGCATTTCTGGTTGGAATTGCATCTATTATTGCGGAATTAGATAAAGCAAATACTTTCAACGCTTCAGAAGCTTTTCTATAATTTCTGGTTGTGCGCATTTGTGACTCTGATGCTTTGCTGGTTAAACTTAGAGAATTAATCCATGCAACTGCCACGATGCCAACAAAGATCGACATCCTTATGTCTGTATTCTTTCTTTCCCACTCGCTCATCAGCTTGTGCTCCTGAACTGCTAAATAAATACCACAAATCGTAACCCAGAAAAGTGTGGATGCTTTAAAGAACGATCGCAGATTTTCCGCTGTCCACCCATGTTCAAAGATGTTTCTCTAATAGAGCTGGAATCTCACCAGGCTTGACCCCACTGCAATGTTTTTTGCCGGGCATAAACACTATATTAGGGCTGCCAGACGAGCAACGTTTCAGGCAGCCTGTAGACTTGATCGCTACCTGTCCGAGCAACCCGCGATCGCGCAGAGCATTCTCTATGGCTAGATACAGCTTCTTCCCGCCATGCTTAAGACAGCCAGACTTTTGACATATCAAAATAGTGCGGACTTTGGTCTGAATAGAGGGAACTTCTACATCAATCGGTGCTCGATCCGAAATTTGCTCGCAAGTTTGCTCAGGCGAGTAGTTAAGAGATTCACTGATGGGTACGATCTGTTCGGCTTTGAGCTTAATATCCCCAGAGTCGTGATCGAGCTTTCCTGTGCCTGAGACGCGAATTTGCTCGCCTAAACTGAGATTAAACCTGGCAAAGTGACGTAAATCTTTTGTCAGCTTTATCTGCACAGTCTTGTTGAGGAAACTAAGACACAAATATTTCAATTTGTCGCCTGTATAGCCATCAAAACCTAAAAACTGCCCTTCAAAATCAAATTGCCAGGGCTGCTGGTAGCTGGAGTTGCCCATATTCTCGTTCCTCAACTGCATTGTTTACTCTAATTGTTTAGGCTAGTCGTCTTGCTTCTACAGTCTTTGGTAAGGCCAAAGGATCTGCTAAATTCGCGATCGCTAATTCCCAACCATTTGCCAAGGTGATGATCCTGTCTCCATCCGCATCAATGGTTTGATTCACCACCTCCTCTTCCAAATCCTTCTTCGCCACATAAGCTAAGAGCTTACCTGCTGAATTGAGACGTAGCATTAATTTCATATTCCTTCCTCTACAACTTCAAGTTCTTTTTTGCGACAACCAACAATGAATCCCCTACTCAGGAAATGGACAGCGTAGATATAGGAGTTTTGTAAATACGTGCCGATTCCAACCACGTAGCCAACATCGCCTTTTTTGGCCAGCGTCGCTCCGATTTCCTGACCGGGAAATGTGCCGTCATTGCGAATTAATTTGCGAACGCGTACTTTTTCACCGATCTCGAATACAGGTGGAAGATTGAGTTCTAATTCATCACTGAGCATGGGCAAACCTCCCTTGTGATACTAAACCGATCAATTCGTCTGCGGTCAGCCCCCTTTTTAACTTAATGGATAGACTGCGCGCTGCTGCTAAGATGACCTGAGTTTCTTCTGAACCTACGCTGACACCCTGTTGTTTGAGTGCATCGATTACAAGATGGCGTCCCGAATGCTTGCCAACCACAAAGCTTCTCTCCCACCCGACCTCTTCAGGGGCGAATGGCTCGTAGGTAACGGGGTTTTGTAATACGCCATGCGCGTGAATGCCCGATTCGTGGGCAAAGGTATTTTCTCCCACCACAGCTTTCCAAGGCGGCACCTCATGGTTTGATGCTTTCGCAACCAGTCGCGATAGTTGCAATAGTCTCTTAGTATTGATTCCTACTGGAATATTATGAATCCGTTTGAGAGCCATAATTACTTCCTCTAGGGCAGCATTACCAGCTCTTTCTCCCAGACCGTTTACCGTCGTATTGACGGATACCGCACCTGCTTTAAGCCCAGCTAAAGCATTGGCTGTGGCCATACCCAAGTCGTTATGCGTGTGCATTTCCACAGGAATTGACAACCCGGTCACAAGTTTGCGTACTTTGTTGTAGGTTGTAAATGGATCGAGGATGCCGACCGTGTCGCAAAAACGGAACCTCGACGCTCCCCACTCTTGGGCGAATGCTGCCACATCCAGGAGAAAATCTTCATCGGCTCTGGAGGAATCTTCTCCTCCCACCGCCACCCACAAACCGCGATCGAGGGCAAAGGCAATACTTTCTTGCAGGCATTCTAGCATCACGCGCCACAGTCCGTGAAATTTAGCGGCAATCTGAATTTCCGAAACGGGAACGGAAATATGTACGCGTTGCAGTCCGCAGTCTATAGAAGCCTGAATATCAGATTTTACAGCTCGATTCCAACCCAATAATTGAGCCTTTAATCCTCGGTCGTTAATCGCGGCGATCGCCTGTGCTTCTTCCTGTCCGATCGCAGGAATACCAACTTCAAGTTCGTGGACACCGATTTCACTTAAAAAAGTTGCGATTTCCACCTTCTCGTCAACGCTGAAGGCAACGCCAGCAGCCTGCTCGCCATCGCGAAGAGTTGTATCGTTGATGTGAATTTGATCCATGTCTACTCCTTTGATCGTGATTTCTTGGAAATGCTCTAGTGTGCTGTCAAGAATTTTTTAAGGGGTTGAAAATCCTCAAAAATAACCCATCAAAACATTTTCTATTCTCCAATGAAAAATTGACATGCCTCTAACTACTTGGCGCGTAGTTTAGTTTTGTTGTTAGGTTCGGAGGGAACTCTCAGTAGGATGTAAATTGCAAAGGTATACGCAAATGTATAAAGTAGAAACATGCTGAGTGCGGGGAGTATTGCAAGCATAGGAACCTCCTAAGGTTTGATTGTCAGCGATCAGATAACAAATAGCCGATCGCTGAGCGTTGATGGTTGATTGCTAATGGATACTTCTTGGTGGATTACTTCTTGGTGGATTACTTCTTGGTGGATTGGACGAAGCCTAAAGTCAGACTATCTTCTTCTAAGAAGTGAGCGAGATGAAAGGCGCGATCTTCCGTAGGTAATAGAATGGTTTCGTATAAATAGCGCGTGGCGCGATCGCCGATACTTTCAGCCTGTGATGCTTGTCGCCGCAGTAGATCCAGGATGGTCTGCTCTACTTGCAAGTCGTGCTCTACCATTTCTCGCGCCGAAAAAACACCATCCGGTTCTGGGGTAACGCACGATAACTCTGCCAGTTTTGTAAAGCTAGCGGCTGGCGTACCACCCAAACCATTTAATCGTTCTGCCAAGGCGTGGACGTGTCCTGCTACTGCTTCGTAGCTTTCTTGAAAGTACTCGTGTAGAGAATAAAATTCTGCGCCATCGACGACGAAGTGATGTTTTTGATATTGAAGGTAAAGTGCTTGAAAACTTGCTACGGCAATATTCAGTCCTTCACAAATGGGAATCGTAACTTCAAGTCCCAGCCCAATAGCATTATCATTGACTTGTCCGAATGGCTTAAATGTTAACTGTGTCATCGCTTTTCTCCTTTGATAGTTGTTGTGATAGTTGTCGATCGGGAATAAGAGAAGAGGGAATTAGATTGCTTCTGTATCCCAGCAGCGTTCCAGCCACTCCACTAATTCTTGACGCGAAGCTGTAAATTGCTCGATCGTGCTGCGAACTAGAATGGCAGCGATACTATGATTGACTTCCACCCATAGCGAGCCATCCGACGGACACCAACAGGGGATCGTCAACTCTTGCAAGCGACGATAAACTAGCCAGCGATCGCTCCGCGCAACTTTGACAATTTGACCAACCAGGGCGTTAGAGTTAGAAGGCTGAGACATCATGGGTACCTCAATTCTCATTAGTTAGGGTTTGCAGTTGTTGCTCTAGCTGTTCAACCCGTTCCAGTAAGGTACGAATTACACTAGCTTCGGCATCGGGTATCTGTCCGTGTTCGAGTGGACAAAATCGATCGCTCAAGCGGCAGAGATTGCGACCCGGTACGCCCACTACCGTGCAGTCCGTTGGGACATCACGCAAGACGATGGAGCCAGCACCCACACGGACGCGATCGCCGATATCAATATTGCCTAAGACTTTTGCTCCTGCACCCACCACCACATGCTTGCCAAGAGTGGGGTGGCGCTTACCGCTTTCTTTGCCAGTACCGCCAAGGGTAACTCCCTGGTAGATTAGGGCAAAGTCTCCCACTATGGCTGTTTCGCCAATCACGACACCCATACCATGATCGATAAATACGCCCCTCCCGATCGCGGCACCAGGATGAATGTCGATGCCAGTAAAAAATCGAGTCAGGTGAGAAATTAAACGAGGGATGAATGGTGTAGAAAGGTTATGTAACCAATGTGCAATGCGATGCATAAACAGAGCATGTAACCCTGGATAGCAGCACAGTACTTCTAACCAATTTTTGGCGGCGGGATCTCGCTCAAAGATAATGCGAAAATCCAGTAGTAATGTCTCGATCGCGGTGATCGCAGAAATAGCACCTGACTTTTGGCGATCGCTCATGTCAAGTTTCTCCATGAGTGAATAAATACGATTCACTCCGTTCTCTGTCATAGAGTTAGTTACAGATGTACCAGTACTTGAGACGAGATTGAGAAACTTTGACATAAAGTTGCGGGGATAAAAGCAGTGTAAGGAGCTATTACTGCTTATATCAGTAGCACCATCGCGATCGCGGTTGCTGAGTAAGGATTGAAGATATTAGAATTATTAGGAATGTACTCAAGGCTCCTAAAATCACTGATGCCAGGCCTTTGAGAATTTTTTGGGGGTAGGGGAACGAGTATTTTAAGCTTGAGATGTAGGTATTTGGAGATGAGGGGTACTAGTATTTATGCACTCAACTCCAAAGCCAAGCCAGACAAGGGCTTAACATTTTCTTTATATGTGTTTTGAGAAGGTTAAATATGTACTCACAACCTTGATTTCCAGTGTGTTTCCCACTACCTTTGTATCAATATATACTAAGTTTTGGATAAGTGCTCTTACTTTATCACTTAAATTCCTAAAATGCTACGTTAGATACAGAAAATTTTTCTGTGATTTCTCCGAAATAGTGGTTAAGATAGTCTGTAACCTTCAATTGCCTCTTCTAAATATTAAGTTTCTTGAGAATCGGACTTTTTTATTGCTTTAAATCCAAAAAATGCTATTTTGGATACAGAAATATTTTCTGTAGCTTCTCTGGAGTGGTTGTAAGATAGTCTGTACAGCTCTATAACCTTCCATTACATCTTCTAAATATTAAGGTTTCATGAGAATCAGACTTTTTTGTTGCTTTAAATCCAAAAAATGCTATTTTGGATACAGAAATATTTTCTGTAGCTTCTCTGGAGTAGGAATTAAGTGAGTCTACTCCAGTTTTCTTCTACTTTTGAGTACTAAATTGCGATTTGAGATAGATAGATAAAAATGCATTCAAACTCATACTGAAACAGGGATTTACCTGAGTACAGGAATGCAAGTCCCCCCATTCAAAAATACTAGAACCCATTCGCAAGAATACCAGTACCCCCATCCCAAAAGAAATTTTTGATGCTTGTATATCAAGGGTTCCGGCTACTGAGTACATCCTTAATATATCAATAACTCTTATTTACCGCCTTGAAAATCCCCTTGGCTAGCACGCTGATATAACCTACATAACACCACTCAAACACTTAGCCTTCAATACAGAACAACATCTCAATTTCGTACTTTTAGCGAAGTGTTTAGATGCCCTCACTTGCATCATTGCGGTGTCAGCCATTTACCTAAGGGAGTTCGATGTTACAAGCTACAGAAAAAACCTCAGCACTAGATTTACTAGAAAACTCCGGCACAATTGTATCTTCAACTGAGAAGACAACCGGTGGCTGTGCCTCCTCAGGCTGCGGCACTAAGACAGAAGGAATTGATGAAAAACTAAAAGCGCGGATTGCCAATCATCCCTGCTATAGCGAAGAAGCACATCATCACTACGCTCGCATGCACGTTGCTGTCGCACCTGCTTGTAATATCCAATGTAATTACTGCAATCGCAAATATGACTGTGCTAACGAAAGCCGCCCTGGTGTAGTGAGCGAACTGCTAACCCCAGAAGAAGCCGCTCACAAAGTGCTAGTAATTGCAGGAAAGATTCCTCAAATGAGCGTATTGGGCATCGCCGGACCTGGCGATCCGCTGGCAAATCCCGAAAAAACTTTCCGTACTTTTGAGCTAATTGCCGAGAAAGCACCAGACATCAAACTTTGCTTATCGACGAATGGTCTATCTCTCCCCGACTATGTAGATCGCGTCAAACAGTTGAACGTAGATCACGTCACGATCACGATCAATATGGTAGACCCAGAAATAGGGGCAAAGATTTATCCCTGGGTGCGCTTCAACCGCAGGCGTTATACGGGCATAGAAGCGGCCAGAATTCTACACGAACGTCAAATGGAGGGACTACAAGCTCTCAAAGAGGCAGATATCCTCTGCAAAGTCAATTCTGTAATGATCCCAGGCATAAATGACGAGCACTTAGCAGAAGTCAATGAAGTGATTCGTTCTAAGGGTGCTTTTCTGCATAATATTATGCCTCTAATTTCCGCTCCCGAGCACGGCACTCACTTTGGTCTGACTGGACAACGCGGTCCCACGCCGAAAGAGCTGAAGGGATTACAAGACAGTTGCTCCGGCAATATGAATGTGATGCGTCATTGCCGTCAGTGCCGCGCAGACGCGGTGGGGTTATTGGGAGAAGATCGCAGTCAGGAATTTACCAAGGATAAATTTCTGGAGATGGCGCCTGAATACGACATGGAAATGCGTAAGGAAGTTCACGCAGGAATTGAGAAATTTAAAGACGATCTGAAGGATGTCAAAGCCCAAGCACGTGGAGGGAAAAACGGTCGCTCTCCCGTACAAGATAGTCCCAAAATCATGGTGGCAGTGGCGACAAAAGGTGGTGGAATTGTCAATCAGCACTTCGGTCATGCCAAGGAATTTCAGATTTATGAAGTGGATGCGAATAACATTCGCTTTGTCGGTCACCGTAAGGTCGACCATTATTGCCAGAGTGGTTATGGAGAGGAAGCAACTCTAGAGAATATTATTCAAACAATCTCTGATTGCAAAGCTGTACTGGCTTCCAAGATTGGTACTTGTCCGCAGACAGAACTGCGAGCAGCAGGACTAGAGCCAGTTGAAGCTTATGACGTAATTGAAAGAGTTACTCGCAATTTCTACGAACAATTTCTACAAGATCAATAGGGAGTCTAGCTATGCCTTACACAACTATGAGTCAGTATATTTCCTGGGAACGCTGTCAAACTCAATGTCCCACCAAAGCTATCAAACGGATTAACCAGCACTATTGCATCGATCGCCAGCTTTGTAATGGTTGCCAGGGATATGCGTTACCCGCCTGCGGCTCGGCATTCCTCAGTAGCGATCGCTGCAATATCATTCCTGCCGAAGCCAACAATACAAACATAAGCAGTAATCGGGCTGTCTTACTCAAGGACTCCAATGACTATTGGGAATCATGGTTTGACACCTACGCCCGCCTGGTGAAGCAGCTTACGACAAGCCAGCAACCAGCAGTCTAATCAGGGACTCCTAAGCCATTAACAGTAACTAGAGGTATAAGCATGAGTGTCATTTATCTTGATAATAACGCGACTACGAGGGTTGACGATGACGTATTAGAGGCAATGTTGCCCTATTTGAGCCATTACTATGGCAATCCTTCTAGCATGCATACCTTTGGTGGACAAGTGGGCAAAGCCATTCAAACCGCGCGATCGCAAGTTGCCACTCTCCTGGGTGCAGAAGATTCCGAAATCATCTTCACCAGTTGCGGTTCAGAAGGAAATAACACGGCAATTCGGGCTGCCCTTGCCGCCCAAAGCGATCGCAAACATGTAATTACCACTCAAGTGGAACATGCCTGTGTGATGAATGTTTGCAAGCAGTTAGAAAAGCAAGGCTATACTGTTACCTATCTATCGGTTGACCGCAAAGGACAGATCGATTTATCAGAACTGGAAGCAGCGCTCACTGGTAATACAGCGTTAGTAACAACGATGTATGCTAACAATGAGACAGGTACAATCTTCCCAATTGAGCAAATTGGATCGCTAGCGAAGGAATATGGTGCGACTTTCCATGTTGATGCTGTGCAGGCGGTTGGCAAAATTCCTCTGAATCTCAAAAACAGTACCATTGACCTGCTCACCCTTTCTGGACATAAACTACACGCACCCAAAGGTGTTGGCGCATTGTATGTTCGACGTGGTTTTCGCTTCCGCCCCTTCATTTTGGGTGGTCATCAGGAACGTGGACGCAGAGCAGGCACAGAGAACGTCGCCGGCATCGTTGCACTAGGCAAAGCTGCCGAATTGGAGTTAATCCATTTGCCAAATGCTGTAGTGCATGAAAAAAAATTGCGCGATCGCCTAGAAAAATTTCTCCTATCAACAATTGTCGACTGTGAAGTGAACGGCGATCCTAAAAATCGCTTACCCAATACCACTAACATCGGTTTTAAATTCATTGAAGGTGAAGCCATTCTTCTATCACTTGATCGCTATGGTGTTTGCGCTTCTTCTGGTTCTGCTTGTACATCTGGTTCGCTAGAGCCATCCCATGTCCTCCGTGCGATGGGGTTACCCTATACGATTCTTCACGGTTCTATTCGCTTCAGCCTCTCGCGCTATACCACCGATGCCGAGATCGATCGCGTCCTGGAAATCATGCCTGGCATTGTCGATCGCCTCCGCGCTCTTTCTCCCTTTAACAGTGATGCCGCAGGTTGGCTACAAGGGAGAGAAGAAGCGCTAACAGTTTAATACCAATTATTCAGCTACCAATCACCCATTACCAATCAAAACCATGTGGGACTACACCGAAAAAGTATTAGACCTCTTCTACAATCCTAAAAACCAAGGAGCGATAGAAGTCACTGAAGAAAAAGATATTGCGGTTGTATTCGGCGAAATAGGCAGTATTGCCTGCGGCGATGCCCTGCGATTACATCTGAAAATTGATGTTCCTGCCGATCAAATCCTCGATGCACGCTTCCAAACCTTTGGTTGTACGAGTGCGATCGCTTCTTCTTCGGCACTAACCGAAATGATTAAAGGAATGACCTTAGATGCAGCCCTGCAAGTATCGAACAAGGATATCGCCGATTACTTAGGTGGTTTGCCAGAAGCAAAAATGCACTGTTCCGTGATGGGGCAAGAAGCATTAGAAGCAGCTATTTACAAGTATCGTGGCATCGAAGTCGAACATCATGAAGAAGATGAAGGCGCACTTCTCTGTACATGCTTTGGAGTTAGTGATAACCGCGTTCGTCGGATTGTGATTGAGAATAATCTCACTACAGTCGAAGAAGTTACCAACTACATCAAAGCTGGCGGTTCCTGTGGTTCCTGTCTCGCAGGTATTGAAGACATTATCGCTGCGGTGGAACAGGATAAAGAAGCCACAACCGCTAGAGTTGAAGCCGAACTAACTCGCATTAAACAAACCAACCGTGGCTTAACTACCGTGCAGAAGATCGCTAAGATTCAGGAAATCTTAGACGAAGTCCGTCCAATGTTGATTGCCGATGGAGGTGATGTGGAACTGTTTGATATCGATGGCGATGTGGTCAAAGTTATCCTCAAAGGTGCTTGCAGTTCCTGTTCTGGCAGTACTGCCACGCTCAAGGATGCGATCGAAGTCAAATTACGCGATCGCGTTCTGTCTACTCTCATTGTCGAAGCAGTCTAAATTAAACCCAAAATGTCTCTCAATTTGATGTTTCCTGCCCTAGATGTCGAGCGCTCTCCTCCTGTATGAAGATAGCGATCGCCTCAAAAACTGAAAAAGAGTTTCCTCAAATTCTTTCTCAAGAGTTCTACTTTCAACTTCCAGTACATTTTTGATTCAACATAAGGAGAAATTTCTATGAGTTCTTTGAGACAAATTGCTTTCTATGGCAAAGGTGGCATTGGTAAATCTACAACTTCTCAAAACACCCTCGCAGGTTTAGCCGAACTGACCGATGGCGAACGCATCATGATTGTCGGTTGTGACCCTAAAGCAGATTCCACCCGCTTGATGCTCCACAGCAAAGCTCAAACCACAGTTCTTCACCTTGCCGCCGAACGTGGTGCAGTCGAAGATGTAGAAATTGAAGAAGTTCTACTCAAAGGCTACAAAGGCATCAGATGCGTAGAGTCAGGTGGTCCTGAACCAGGTGTTGGCTGTGCTGGACGTGGCATCATCACCGCCATTAACTTCCTCGAAGAAAATGGTGCTTATGAAGATCTCGATTTTGTCAGCTATGACGTATTGGGCGACGTAGTTTGCGGTGGTTTCGCCATGCCAATTCGCGAAGGCAAAGCCCAAGAAATCTACATCGTCACCTCTGGCGAAATGATGGCGATGTATGCTGCCAACAACATTGCTCGCGGTATTCTCAAGTACGCTCACTCCGGTGGCGTGCGTTTAGGCGGCTTGATCTGCAACAGCCGTAACGTCGATGGTGAAGTTGAATTGATTGAAACCCTTGCCAAGCGCTTGAATACTCAAATGATTCACTTCGTACCTCGCGACAACGTCGTTCAACATGCTGAACTGCGCCGCATGACCGTGATTGAGTACGCACCCAATCACAAGCAGGCTGATGAGTATCGCACCCTTGCTCAAAAGATCAAAGACAATACCATGCTCACCATTCCTACTCCAATCTCAATGGATGAATTGGAATCACTCTTGGTTGAGTTCGGTATCCTTGGCGATGACAAGGAATTTGAGCATCTCGTTGGTAAGACTGCGGATGAAGTACCCGTAGAACTTGCTCTCTCTAAATAACTTTGTGGTAGGGGTGGGTAGCACCCACCCTACCAGTACTTTTTTCCTTTCCTTCCTGTTTACCCTACCCCATATGCGAGGCTAAATATGACATCTCCAGAACCTACTACATTAACGCAAGAAACCACCACACCAGTAGATGCGATCGGTGAGACCAAAGAACTAATCAAAGAAGTTCTAGAAGCCTATCCCGACAAAGCGAAGAAAAAACGGGCGAAGCATCTCAATGTTTTTGAAGAAGGCAAGTCTGATTGTGGTGTCAAATCCAACGTCAAATCTGTTCCTGGATCGATGACCACCCGTGGTTGCGCCTACGCTGGCTCAAAAGGTGTGGTTTGGGGGCCGATCAAAGACATGATCCACCTCAGTCACGGGCCTGTTGGTTGCGGTTACTACTCTTGGTCTGGTCGCCGTAACTACTACATCGGCACAACTGGCATTGACTCCTTTGGCACCATGCAGTTCACCTCTGACTTCCAAGAACGCGATATCGTTTTCGGCGGTGACAAAAAACTAGCAAAACTAATTACTGAGTTAGATGGTCTCTTTCCCCTCAATCGTGGTGTTTCGATTCAGTCTGAATGTCCGATTGGTTTGATCGGAGACGATATTGAGGCTGTAGCCAAAAAAGCCGCCAAAGAAATCGGTAAAACCGTTGTTCCCGTTCGCTGCGAAGGTTTTCGCGGTGTATCCCAATCCCTCGGTCACCACATCGCTAACGATTCTATCCGTGACTGGGTTTTCCCTCAATTTGACAAAGCCAAAAAAGAAGGCAATGTGCCAGAAGGTACTCCCTATGATGTTGCCATTATCGGTGACTACAACATTGGAGGAGATGCTTGGTCTAGTCGTATCCTGCTCGAAGAAATCGGCTTGCGGGTAGTCGCTCAATGGTCTGGTGACGGTACGCTCAATGAGATTATCAACACTCCTTCCGTGAAGCTAAATCTCGTTCACTGCTATCGCTCCATGAACTACATCAGCCGTCACATGGAAGAAACCTATGGTATCCCTTGGCTAGAATACAACTTCTTTGGTCCTACCCAAATCGCAGCATCACTACGGGATATCGCTTCTAAATTTGATGAGACCATTCAAGCCAAAGCGGAAGAAGTGATTGCGAAATATCAAGCTCAAACTGATGCTGTGCTTGCTAAATACAAATCGCGCTTAGAAGGCAAAACCGTTGCTTTGATGGTTGGTGGCCTACGCCCTCGCCACGTTGTTCCAGCCTTCCACGATCTCGGCATGAAACTGATTGGTACGGGTTACGAGTTCGGTCACAATGATGATTACAAGCGCACCGCTCATTACATTGAGAATGGCACGCTGATTTATGACGACGTTTCTGCCTACGAATTTGAGAATTTCGTCAAAGAGCTGAAGCCCGATCTGATTGCTTCAGGCATCAAAGAGAAGTATGTGTTTCAGAAAATGGCGCTGCCTTTCCGTCAGATGCACTCTTGGGATTACTCTGGACCTTATCACGGTTATGACGGCTTTGCCATCTTTGCTCGTGACATGGATTTGGCATTAAACAGCCCTACTTGGAGCTTAATCGGTACTCCTTGGAAGACGGCTGAAGCTGCTTAAAGAAGCGAGGATGGGCGAAGCTATGCATCCCCATCCTCATCCAAAATTTTTCACTCGAATTGATTTTCACTCAAATTGGAGACAAAGTCATGGCTCAGAACAACGTAAACGATATTAAAGATCACGCCCAGCTATTCCACCAAGACGAATATCAAGAGCTATTTGAGGCAAAGAAAGAGTTTGAAGGCGGACATAGCCCCGAAGAAGTTGCGCGGATTGCTGAATGGACAAAGACCTGGGAATATCGCGAACAGAATTTCGCTCGTGAAGCTCTCACCGTCAACCCTGCAAAAGCCTGTCAGCCACTCGGTGCTATTCTCGCCGCTGTCGGCTTTGAATCTACCTTACCGTTTGTCCATGGTTCTCAAGGTTGCGTTGCCTATTTCCGCAGCCACTTTACCCGTCACTTCAAAGAGCCTTTCTCGGCTGTATCTTCCTCAATGACCGAAGATGCGGCGGTTTTTGGTGGACAGCTCAATATGATTGAAGGTTTGGCAAATACCTACAATCTTTACAAGCCCAAGATGATTGCGGTCTGCACAACCTGCATGGCTGAAGTAATTGGCGATGACTTACAAGCATTTATTGGCAATGCCAAACTTGCCGAATCTGTGCCACAATCTTTCCCCGTACCCTTTGCACATACGCCTAGTTTCGTGGGTTCCCACATTACAGGATATGACAACATGATCAAGGGGATTCTCACTAACTTGACCGCAGGCAAGAAGCAAGAAACCACCAACGGCAAGATTAATTTTATCCCAGGATTTGAGACCTATATTGGCAACCTGCGTGAAATCAAGCGTTATGCTGAATTGATGGATGTCAACTATACATTGCTGGCTGACAATTCAGACTATCTTGATTCACCTAATACTGGTGAATACCAGATGTATCCTGGTGGTACAAAGCTCGAAGATGCCGCCGATTCGATCAACGCAGAAGCTACGATCGCTTTCCAAGCTTATGCCACCACTAAGACTAGAGAATACATCGAATCTGAATGGAAGCAGAAGACCTATGTGAGTCGTCCTGTGGGAATTCGTGGTACAGATGAGTTTCTGATGAAGCTATCATCCCTCACAGGCAAGCCCATTCCTAAAGAATTGGAAGCAGAACGTGGCCGCGCAGTCGATGCGCTGACAGATTCGCAGGCTTGGTTACACGGTAAGCGCATTGCCATCTATGGCGATCCTGATTTAGTGATCGGTCTAACTCAGTTCTTGTTGGAAATTGGCGCAGAACCAATTCATATTCTCGTCAGCAACTCTAACGCCGACTTTGAAGCCGAATTACGTGCCTTGCTGGATTCTAGCCCCTTCGGCCAGGGTGCAACGATCTGGGGTGGCAAAGATCTGTGGCATTTGCGATCTCTCCTATTTACCGAACCTGTAGATCTTCTAATCGGGAATTCCTATGGTAAGTACCTATGGCGCGACACTAAGACCCCCTTGGTACGCATTGGCTATCCAATCTTTGATCGCCATCACCTGCATCGCTACTCTACCTATGGCTATCAAGGTGCGATTAACTTGCTCAACTGGATCGTGAATACGCTCCTGGATGAACTCGATCGCAACACAATTATTCCCGCAAAAACAGATATCTCCTACGATCTAATTCGTTAGTGAGATGAAAGAGGTAAAGGATGTCGTGTCGATCATCCTTTATCTCTCTTCTTCTTCTTTCGTTGAGGTTACCCCCATGGCAATGACTACCCTCCCTCGTGAACAGTACCATCCGTTTAATACCAGCCATTCGATCCGCAATCTGCTTCTTCCCATCCAATGCTGGATGAATGGTATGGAAATTAAGAACGCGAAAACTGCCCACCTGATTTGCCAGATCGTTCCTTCTCGTTGCCCCTTTGAGCGGGATATCAAATTATTGGGGCACACGATCCACATCCCAGCACTTTGTCGCATCAACCCTCTTTATGAAGAAATTGTGGCACTGCGGCTTCGCAGCTTAACATACCTTTCTGAGGTATGTGGAGAGAATGTTACGCAATACACCAACTAACTCGAAACTGGAACTAGCAGCCATGAAAATGACCTCTGGTAAGATCGCGGAATTGCTTAACGAACCGGCCTGCACTCACAATCATCACAAGCATGGCGACAAAAAAAATAAAGCCTGCCAGCAACAGGCTCAGCCTGGCGCTGCTCAGGGTGGTTGTGCTTTTGACGGAGCCTCGATCGCGCTGGTTCCAATTACAGATGCTGCGCACTTAGTACACGGACCGATTGCCTGTTCTGGCAATTCCTGGGGTAGTCGGGGTAGCCTTTCGTCCGGTTCTCACCTTTACAAGATGGGATTCACCACAGATTTAAGCGAAAATGATATCGTTTTTGGTGGTGAGAAGAAACTGTACAAAAGTATCCTGGAAGTGCAGGAACGTTATCAACCAAGTGCTGTATTTGTCTATTCCACCTGCGTCACGGCTTTGATCGGCGACGATCTAGATGCGGTTTGTCAAGCTGCTGCCAAAAAAACGGGCGTGCCTGTAATTCCCGTGAATTCTCCTGGCTTTATTGGCAGTAAAAATCTGGGTAATCGCGTTGGTGGTGAAGCTTTACTGGAGTACGTCGTCGGTACGGCCGAGCCTGAATATACCACTCCCTACGACATCAACCTGATTGGCGAGTACAACATTGCGGGAGAAATGTGGAGTGTCCTACCTCTGTTTGAGAAGTTGGGTATTCGGGTACTGGCCAAAATCACGGGGGACGGTCGCTATCGGGACATTTGCGCTTCCCATCGGGCCAAGCTCAACATCATGATTTGCTCGAAAGCGTTGATCAATATGGCGAGGAAGATGGAGGAACGCTACGGTATTCCCTACATCGAAGAGTCGTTCTACGGTGTGGAAGATATGAATCGCTGCCTGCGTAACATTGCCCAAAAGCTCGGCGATCGCGACTTGCAAGAACGAACGGAGATATTAATCGCGGTAGAGGAAGCTGCCCTTGAACGCGCATTAGCTCCCTATCGCGCCAGACTCAAAGGTAAGCGCGTAGTGCTGTATACAGGTGGTGTCAAGAGCTGGTCGATTATCTCGGCGGCGAAAGACCTGGGCATGGAGGTGGTGGCTACCAGTACAAAGAAAAGCACGGAAGAGGATAAAGCCCGCATTCGCGAACTATTGGGGGCTGACGGCATCATGATGGAAAAGGGTAACGCCCAAGAACTGTTGCGGGTTGTGGCGCAAACCAAAGCCGACATGCTCGTCGCTGGCGGTCGCAATCAGTACACGGCACTGAAAGCACGCATTCCATTTCTGGATATCAATCAGGAACGCCACCACCCTTATGCTGGCTATACCGGCATGGTAGAGATGGCGCGGGAACTCGACGAAGCTCTCCATAGCCCGATATGGGAACAAGTACGCAAACCAGCACCTTGGGAACAGGAGGCAGTCTAATGGCGATCGTTACCAGTCAGAAAAAGGCAGTTGCCGTTAACCCCCTCAAACTCAGCCAACCGCTGGGAGCATCTCTAGCCTTTCTGGGGTTAAAAGGCACGATGCCATTATTTCACGGCTCGCAAGGGTGTACGGCTTTCGCCAAAGTAACCCTGGTACGCCACTTCAGGGAAGCAATTCCCATGTCTACTACGGCCATGACGGAAGTTACAACTATCCTGGGTGGTGAGGACAATATCGAGCAGGCAATCCTGACGTTAGTGGCCAAAGCCAAACCCGAAATTATTGGTCTGTGTACGACGGCGCTGACAGAAACCAGAGGCGATGACATAGATGGGATATTGAAGAACATCCGCGATCGCCATCCAGAGTTAGATGCGCTGCCGATTATCTTTGTTTCCACGCCTGACTTTAAAGGGGCATTGCAAGAGGGTTTCGCCGCCGCCGTAGAAAGTATGGTGCGATCGATTCCCCAGGCGGGAGAAACTAATCCCACTCAGATTACGATTCTGGCAGGTTCTCAGTTTACCCCTGGCGATATCCAGGAAATCAAAGATATCGTTGCGGATTTTGGCCTCGTTCCCATCGTCGTTCCCGATCTTTCCGATTCCCTAGACGGTCATTTGGGCGAAAACTTCAGCGCTACGACAACGGGTGGTACGACTCTGGCTCAGCTCCGCAGTTTGGGACAGTCTGCATTTACGCTGGCACTGGGCGATAGCATGGGGCCAGCAGCGGAAATCCTGCAACAGCGGTTTGGTATCGCCTACGAAGTGTTTCCGCAGCTAACTGGACTGGAAGCAGTGGATAACTTGATCGTGCGGCTATTACAACTGAACCATATCAGCGTGCCCGAGAAATACCGCCGCCAGCGCTGTCAGTTGCAAGATGCCATGCTGGATACGCACTTCTATTTCGGTCGCAAGAAAGTGGCTCTCGCACTGGAACCAGATCTGCTTTTAGCTACGACCAACTGGCTGATTTCGATGGGAGCAGAGGTTCAGGCAGCCGTAACGACAACGCGATCGCCCCTACTCGAAAAAATACCCGTCGAAACGGTAATCGTTGGCGATTTGGGAGATTTTGAGGATCTGGCTGCGGGTTCGGATTTGCTGATTACCAACTCGCGCGGTGCGGCGATCGCACAAAAATTGGATATCCCACTATATCGCATGGGTATCCCAATTCATGATCGCCTGGGTAACAGTCAGCGTTGCACTATTGGCTATCGCGGCACGATGCAGCTTTTATTCGACATTGGTAATCTCTTCTTAGAAAGAGAGGAAGCAGCTGCAAAACATTGAAGTTTGAGTTGCTTGTCCTGTGCCAATAACCGATATTTGATCGCTATTTATGGAGGAGAAAGATGAAAATCGCATTTACCACAGAAGATGGAGTTCACATTAATGCCCACTTTGGTTGGGCAAAACAAATCGCGGTTTACGAAGTAACTGCTGAAAGGCATGAGTTTGTAGAGAATCTGGAATTCGCTGGTGACCTGCAAGAAGATGGGAACGAAGACAAACTACTTCCCAAACTAGAGGCATTGGCAGGTTGCACGATCGTTTATGTCTCTGCGATCGGTGGCAGTGCTGCGGCTCGTCTGATTAACAATCGCATTACACCCATTAAGGCGCAGTCAGAAACGGATCGCATTACTGATGTCCTCGACAAGATGGTGCAGACGCTCAAGGGCAACCCACCTCCCTGGTTGCGCAAAGCTCTACAACAAAAAACGCAAACCTTTGAAGAACAGGAGAAAGAACTTGTATGATTTCTACACCCAACCAGATCGCAGAAACTTCGACCGATATTTACGAGGCGCCCTTCCTCAAGGAACTCGCCAGACAAATTCGCGCGCAAGACCATTACGGCGTCTATCGCAACTGGACTGACGAGCTAGTTCTGAAGTCATATATTGTCACCCGCGAGAAAAAACGCCAGATCCCCGTTGACGGTGAAGTCGATCCGTCAACCAAGGCAAGAATCATGGCTTTCTATCGCGCGATCGCCGCCCGTATCGAACACTCTACGGGTACGCTTTCGCAAGTTGTTGTCGATCTCAGTCACGAAGGATTTGGCTGGGCGCTTGTTTTCAGCGGTCGCCTTTTGGTCGTCGCGCGCACGCTCAGAGATGCCCATCGCTTTGGCTTTGATTCGCCTCAGAAACTGGATGCAGAAGGTGAAAAGATAACGCAGGCTGGGATTGCACTTGTCAACAACTACCCTGAAGTTGTCAAACTCTAGGAGATATCAATGGCTCAGGTAACAGACACAACCGCTGTAGATAACAGCGAACAAAAAATTGCCCAACTTAAAGTTGAGATTAAGCGCCTCAATAGTAAGGCAGGTCAGCTCAAGATGGATCTTCACGATCTAGCTGAGGGGTTGCCAACCGACTACAAGCAACTGATGGAGTTGTCAGCTACGACTTACGACGTTTATTGCCAACTGGATGCAATGAAAGAACAATTAGCCGCATGGGAGAAACAAAGATGACCTGGGATTTTGCCAGATTTAAGACACTCGTAGATGCTGAAGAATATTTTGACTTCTTTCAACTTCCCTACGATCCCCAGGTGATGAATGTCAATCGCCTGCATATCTTGCAGAAATTCTCGCAGAGCATGAAGGAGATCGATGCTACTAACCTGAGCGATGAAGAAAAGTTCGATCGGTATCGTCTGGGATTGCAACAGGCTTATGAGGTATTTCTCAGTTCTACGGCAGTCGATGAAAAGCTGTTTAAGGTATTTCATCAAAAGCCGCACAATGTGGTTCTGCTCTCGGAAATCGATGCCGATTGCGAAACACCTGTCTAGAGGATGCCAGGAGAATTACCATGCTAGACCTTACACACACTGAGTTGGAACGCTATCGCCGCCAAATTATGCTTCCCGGCTTTGGCGAAGTAGCACAACAACAACTGAAGTCAGCAACCGTTCTGGTTACGGGTGTAGGAGGATTGGGTGGCACTGCTGCCCTTTACCTCGCTGTAGCCGGTATTGGTAAGTTGATCCTGGTTCGCGGCGGCGATCTGAGGTTGGACGATATGAACCGTCAAATCCTCATGACCGACGATTGGGTGGGTCAGCCCAGGGTCTTCAAAGCCAGAGAGACGCTATTAAGCATCAATCCCGATCTGCAAGTGGAAGCGATCGCCGAATACGTCACGCCAGAGAATGTGGATGCACTGGTTGCGTCAGCCGATCTTGCCCTCGACTGCGCCCATAACTTTACCGAGCGTGACTTGCTCAATGCTGCCTGCGTAAAGGCGCGTAAGCCAATGATCGAAGCGGCGATGAATGGGATGGAGGCATATCTCACGGCGATCGTACCTGGTAAAACTCCCTGCCTATCCTGCCTCTTTCCCGAAAAGCCCGATTGGGATCGGCGCGGCTTTGGCGTTCTGGGTGCAGTATCTGGCGTTTTAGCTTGTCTAACTGCCCTCGAAGCAATCAAGCTAATTACTAATCTGGGCAAGCCACTCTTATCAGAGCTGCTAACTATGGACTTGGGTAGTATGGACTTTGCCAAACGCCGTCCCTATCACGATCCTGACTGTCCGATCTGTGGCAGCGTCACAAAGGAGTTGCGCAGTGTGAGGAGTAGCGTGAAGCCGATTTCTGCGCTGAGGCACTCACTGGGAAGCTCATTGGGAAATTCCCAAAGGTCTGTAGGAGCAGGTTTAGACAAGCATCCGCGATAATTCGACGCATGCGCTCGCACAAAAACGGATTCGTACGTACAAAGTTTATCTATCTTATTCAGGAGGTTCTATGACACTAACATTAACGGAAGTAGCAGAATTCAGATTGCGTACCTTCCTACAAGGCTCTGCCAAAACTACAGATCCATCTCAACGCGGCATTCGCGTCTCTGTGACTGATGGCGGTTGCAGTGGCTATCAATATGCCTTAGACGTGACTAACGCCCCCAAGCCGGAAGACCTGCTGGTGGAACAGGGTAAGTTGCGCATTTACGTTGATTCTAATAGCGCGCCCTTACTAGAGGGAGTCGTGATTGACTACATTGAAGGTTTAACGCAGAGCGGATTCAAGTTTTCCAATCCCAATGCCACTGAATCCTGTGGTTGCGGACAATCCTTCAAGGCAGGAGACTGCACGCCTGAAGGTGTACAGTGCAGCTAAACGACAAAGCAAGTCAAACTAAATAAATTTCGATTTTGGAGGAGAAAATTATGGCCACTTATCAGGTGCAACTGATTAACAAGAAGAAGGGAATCGACATTACGATTCCAGTTGATGAGGATACAACTATCCTCAGTGCGGCGGAAGAGCATGATATCGAGTTGCCCTCCTCCTGTCTGTCCGGTTCCTGTTCTAGCTGCGTTGGCAAAGTAGCTGAAGGAGAACTCGATCAATCGGAGCAGGTCTTTCTCGATGACGAACAGGTTTCTAAGGGATTTGCTCTGCTGTGTGTTTCTTACCCGCGCTCTAATTGCGTCATTCGCACTCATCAAGAAGCATATTTGGTCTGATGGTTGACCGCGAACTGTAGAAATGGAATCGATCTTTTAGATTGTGGAGGTTATCCTTATGTTTGCCAAAGCTTTTACTGTCTCGGGTTCCTCTTTGCAACTCCTCTATCCTGGAGAAGGGGGTATTGTCAGCAAAGTTAGGAGTAGCGACGATCGCATCGTGCAGAAACTAAAGGCGATGGGAATCACACCAGGAACTTCCATCACTCTGAAACAGAGACATCCTGCCTTTTTGGTTAAGGCAGGAAAGAATTGTTGGGTTCTTGAGGAAAAACTGACTCGTGCTATTTGCGTTCGCGTTTTTGACAGTTGTTCTAGCTCTTCCTAACGGGTTTTAGGGCGCTTAATCTACTGCAACCATGACATCAGATGCCTTGATTACTACGTAGACCCCTTTGCCTACTGCAAGTTCGAGCTTCTCTGCTGAGGATTTCGTGATAATTGAGGTTACTTCTACACCTGGAGCAACTTCAATAACAATCTCAGTGTTAACGGAACCGGGTGAGATCGCTTTTACAGTTCCTTTGAGTGAGTTACGCGCGCTAAGTTTCATAATTCAATTCCGATATGCAATTGAGAGAACGAATTCATTCTAACAGTAATTTTGGAGAAATAACATGGCACATCTAACTGGCTTAACTCTAGGCGGTAACACCTGGACGCCCCAATTCGTCAAGGATATAAATTTCAAAACATGCCTCGGCTGCGGTAGATGCCTCAAGGTATGTGGTCGCGACGTGTTGAGTCTAAGAGCTCTCAATGAAGAGGGTGAATTTGTGGAAGATGAAGAAGATGAAGAAATAGAACGGAAAGTAATGACGATTGCCAACCCCGAACTGTGTGTTGGCTGCCAAGCTTGCTCTCGCACCTGTCCTAAAAATTGCTATACGCACAGTCCCCACGAACTCAATTAGGAGATCGCTGGATTTGCGACCCAATCTCTGATTCTTTTCCTACTTGTAAATCTCCTGCGCTACAATTTCAGTAAGCCATATAAGATCGTAATTCTATCAGCGATCCTGAAATGACATGCCAATAAAGGAAAACAATCAGTCGAAGCAACAAGAGGTTCTCGAACGAGATTGGGAAGCTTATTATAATGCTGTTGTCGGTCGCCCGCCCAGAGAGACGCTTTTAGAAGCAATAAGACTTTTTGAGACTGAAGTCCTCCTTGGGGACTTTCGTTTTGCTGTCGATCTGGGCTGTGGTGAAGGGCGAGATACGGTAGAGCTACTGCGTCGAGGTTGGCGCGTTTTGGGAATTGATGGAGAAGCAGAGGCGATCTCGCGCCTAAGGGGGCGTCCTGACATCACTCCCAATTGTCTGGAGAAGCAATTTACATCTCAGGTGGTTCGCTTTGAAGATGTAACTTTACCAGAATCTATCGATCTCGTAAATGCTAGCTTCTCTCTCCCATTTTGTGCACCGGAGCATTTCCCAAATTTATGGCACAAAATTGTGGATTCACTCAAGACGGGAGGACGTTTCTGTGGGCAACTGATCGGCGATCGCGACTCTTGGGCAATGTATACTTCTACGAACCATCACAGTCGCGAACGAGTTGAAGCGTTGCTACAACCCTTCGATATTGAAATGCTAGAAGAAGAGGAACATCCTGGCAAAACAGCGATCGGCGAAGATAAGTACTGGCATATTTTTCATATTGTCGCTCGCAAGTGTTAACTAGCCTCGTTAGAGAGTCAAAAATTTACTTCTACAATCGAACTAAGCTATGAATAGAAGGCGTATATTTGTTTTTATCGCTAGCCTGCTTCTCACCTTCATTTTCGTCATCAGTACGAAGTCGATGAGCCAGCCCCCTTTAGTAGCCCAGGGTAATGCGAACCTGTTGATATCTGCTGCAGCTAGCTTGCAGGACGCACTTAAAGAAATTACACCGATTTACCAAAAGTCTCAGCCTACGGTAGCTGTAAAATATAATTTTGGTGCTTCTGGTATTTTGCAGCAACAGATCGAACAGGGCGCACCAGTAGATGCGTTCATCTCCGCCGCAACGAAACAAATGGACGCTTTACAAGAGAAGGGCTTAATATTGGCAGATACCCGCCGCAACTTGCTGGGTAACCGCCTGGTCTTGATCGTGCCTAAGAATTCCACTGCCGGCATTACGAATGCGAGCAGTTTAACATCTGCCAATGTCAAAAAGATTGCCGTAGGCGAACCGAGGAGCGTACCTGTAGGTCAATATAGTAACGAGGTTTTCAAAAAATTAGGTATTTTCGAGCAGGTCAAATCGAAACTTGTGTTGGGCAACACCGTCCGCAATGTTCTGGCAGCAGTTGAAAGCGGTAATGCCGATGTAGGTATTGTTTACAGCACCGATGCCAAAATCTCTGATCGCGTCAAAGTAGTTGAGTTAATCCCCGCAAATTTGCATTCCCCCATTGTCTATCCCATTGCCGTCCTCAAGAATAGCAAGAACACCCAAGCTGCCAAAAACTACGTGCAGTTTTTATCCAGTTCGACGGCCAGGAACTTATTTGAGAAATATGGTTTCAGCATCGTCAAATCTTAGCTGAGAACTATGCCTTCCGACTTCTCTCCTCTGTGGATATCCTTAAAAACAGCCCTGATTGCGACTGCTTTCACCTTCTTGATTGGCATTAGCATTGCCTACAGGATGAGATCCTACCAAGGTAGATGGAAGTCCGCAATTGAAGGTATTTTAATTTCGCCTTTGATCCTCCCACCTACCGTAGTGGGGTTCTTGCTGCTGCTCCTGTTCGGGAAAAATGGCCCGTTGGGACAATTGCTGGAGCATTTCAACATCAGCATTGTTTTTACCTGGTATGCCGCCGCGATCGCGGCGGCGATTGTTTCATTTCCACTCATGTATAAAACAGCTCTCGGTGCGTTCGAACAGGTGGATACGAAACTGGAACAAGCAGCGAGGACGCTAGGTGCTTCTGAAAGCAGCGTATTTTGGCGGATCGTATTTCCGCTAGCTCTACCTGGTATTCTAGCCGGAACGGTATTATCTTTTGCGCGCAGTCTGGGTGAGTTCGGTGCTACCTTGATGCTGGCTGGAAATATTCCAGGAGAAACTCAGACGATTCCCATGGCCATCTATTTTGCGGTTGAAGCAGGAGCGATGCAAGAAGCATGGGCATGGTCGCTGATTATACTTGGGATTTCGCTATTGGGCATTGTGGCTGTTAATTTCTGGCAGCGGACTGGGAGAAGAGGGAAAGTCAGATGGCAGAGAAGTAAAGGTACGAGAGAAGCAAAGGAAAAGGCTCTTTCTATGCCTCTTTCTCTCTCTAACCCTGCCGATCTATTTGTCGATATCCAGAAGCATATTGACGATTTCCACCTGGATGCGCGTTTCGTCAGCGGCGATCGCCCCTTGGGTTTGCTCGGTGCTTCCGGTGCGGGCAAAAGCATGATCCTGCGCTGCATTGCGGGATTGGAAACTCCCACGCATGGGCGCATTGTTTTAAATGGCAGGGTAATATTCGACTCAGAGGCAGGAATTAACATTCCTACCCGCGATCGCCGCGTCGGGTTTCTGTTCCAGAACTACGCGCTTTTTCCTCACTTGACCATTGCCCAAAACATCGCGTTTGGCTTGCCGAACAGCATCTCAGCGATCGCAACCAAACACAGAGTAGAAGAACAGCTAGTGCAATTGCAGTTACAGGACTTGGGCGATCGCTACCCTCACGAACTTTCTGGCGGTCAGCAGCAGCGTGTAGCTCTAGCTAGAGCTTTGGTCAGTCAACCTGAAATATTACTCCTGGATGAACCATTCTCCGCACTAGATACACATTTACGCTACCAGTTAGAGCAACAGTTGATCGCAACTCTAGCTAATTTTCTTGGTGTCACTTTATTTGTCACCCACAATCTTGAAGAGGCTTATCGCGTTTGTAGGGATCTGGTGGTACTGGATCGAGGTAAAGTCATGCAGGCAGGGACAAAGCAAGAGATTTTTGAACATCCTCTCACACTAGCTATAGCTTGCCTCACAGGTCTCAAAAACTTTTCCCGTGCAGTTCCACGATCGTCGCAAGCGATCGAAGCAATTGATTGGGGGTGTACGCTCCAAGCGATCAAGCCGATACCTGACACGTTGAGCTATGTGGGCATTCGCGCCCACCAAGTTGTCTTCACCAACGACCCTACCCAACCGAACGTGTTTCCCTGCTGGCTGGCATCAACCAGCGAGACCCCACACCGCATCACACTATTTCTAAAGCTTAATTCTCCCCCTGCGAACGCGCGGGATTATCACATCCAAGCTGAAGTATTCAAGGAAAAATGGGCAAACATCAAAGATCGACCTTTACCCTGGTTAGTGCAAATCCATCCCCTGCAATTACTTTTACTAGCCGAATCAGTTTTGCCTTTAAGCGATCGCCCTATCCACTAGTTCCATTAGGTTGTTGCGACCGGTAGACATCACGAAACAAACATGTTAAAAGTTCGCTCCGACTGTGTGCAGACTGCTCTACAGTGTACTCGCTATGCACAGCGGGATCGATCTTCACGCTTCTGATTCGCTCCGTGGGGGGGCGGTGAAATTTGATTCAGCAATAGCAGAAGCTTGTAAATAAGGCTTGAGCATTTCTGCTAATGACTCCGCGCAGGTAACTTGGTTGGGTTGATTTGCGCGTCTCCGAGCTTGACACAATGTTTTCTCGATCGCAGCGGAAGGCTCAGGGGGCTCGTGGCTATCTACCCTCAGCATCGCCAGATTCTCAAGCGCTGTGAGACCATGCAGGGTGTTTGCAGGTAACTCAATAAAAGCCCCAGGTTCTAAAGTCACTTCTCGTCCTGCCAGTAGGAATACCCCCCGTCCTTGAATTACTGTAATGAAGCCATCATAGGCACTGGTATGTTCGGGAATTTTAATGCCAGCTTTCAAACAAATCAGCATTGCCTGCCACTTCCGATCTTTGACGAGATATTTCCTGAACATGCCGTTGTCACCATACTCAATCTCATTCTGTAACTGGGTTGCGAGGGGTGTCAGTGTCATAATCTTTAACCTCAAATAAATTAAACAGTCAATTTAAAGTCAATTAAAAAGTAAAGCATCTATCCAAATACGATTCATCCAGGGATGGTTTCGAGTTATCCATTCCCTGCTTGCAGGATTTTGAATTGGGTGACTTGTTTGACCCAACGTGAGAATCGCTTTTCATCTACAATTAGTCGTAAGGGACCTTCTGCGGTGGCCAAAGGCTTCCCATTCAGTCGATCCGCCAACAACACGATCCGATCAGTGAAGCTGTCATCCAGTTCAGCGATGGAAAACACAACACGGAAGCCGTCAGATCCCTCAGCCAAGATATAGCGTGTCAGGTTTTTACCTTTTAACTGGTCGTTGCCCAACGGTACACCCGCTAGATGCAATACTTCCAGCAAAGGAACGCCAGAGTAGGTGACAGGAATCCCATTCAGGTTTTTCGTTTCAATCTGGCGATGGGGGAGTTGGGCAAAACTAGTTTTACTCAACTGTAATACGTGCTTAACTTCTCCACTAACTACAACAAGTGGAGAGAGCGCAGGTGTGACGGACTGAGGGATTTTAGCAATAATGGTTGGTGCAATCATGCTAGTTAGTAGGTAAAGGACAATACCAACACAAACAATCACAACGAAACGAGATTTCATCAGCGAGAAGACTCCTGAGAAAGGACTTGACAAGGGTTATCCGCATGACTGCGGGGACAAGTCTGTAAATCCTGGTGCTTTACATCGCTGGGTGCTTGTTGGGTGGCATCAATTGGCTGTAGACCAATCCAAGCATCAATTGTGGCCACATCAAAGCCAACCGATCTCCGCTCGTCAACCTGCATCAACGGACGGCGAATTAGCAGTGGGTTTTGAACCATCATTGCTAGTGCAGTTTCCGCATCCAGGTTCTCAGGGATAATCTCCCCTGATTTCACCGCAGGCGCAGAGCGGTTGAACCAATCTGCCACGGGGAGAATACCAAAAAAGAGACGAAGGCTTTTTACTGTCCAGGGTTCGGTGAGTAGATTCTGTGCCTGCACATCATGTCCTGCGGCTTTTAGCAACGCTTTCTGTTTCGTGTTATTGATGCAGCCTGGTTTTTCATAAAAGATAACTGTTGCCATAGGTGCCGATCTCCTTACATCTGTCTGTTTTTGTGTTTGCGCATTCCTACACCAGTGGGAGTACCCTGTTCAATTTGCTGTCGAAACTGTGAATGAGCGATCAAACATACGATCGCACCTCCTGGTTATAACGAGTTAAACTCTCCTGATTTTTGAGCAGGTTAAATGCTACGGGTTTCAGGGCGATCGTGCCTAAATTCAATTCATCCTGAAGCTGTTTCACTTTGTCGCGACAGGTTTGCACACTGCCAATAATGGAGTTGGTAATTAGAAAATCTGGATCGAATGTATTTGATTGCTGGCTCAGTTGGGTAAAGTTCTGGGTATTGCCGCTGTCTTGAATGCGAGCCGCGAATGTCTGCATTCGAGTACTGAATTTTTCAATGAATGGCAACGCTTCACATAATGCTTCTTCATCCGTTTGAGCGACAAAAAAGAATCGAGATAACACCAACTTCTCTGAGCCACTCGCATTTAACTGACGGTATTTTGCCAGCGTGGTCTTTAACTTCTGGAGTGAGAACGGGGCACCCCCCATTAAGCCAAAGGAATGAGCAGATGCAAAGTCGATCGCCCCATCATCGCCGCTCGCAACAAACACAGGTATAGGTTTTTGTAATGGTTTGGGATAAACCGTGACGCGATCGCACTGATAGAACTGCCCGTTAAATGACACCTCCGACTCGTACAACAACTTCCAGATCAATGCCATTGCCTCTAGGGTTTTGGCGCGAGATTCTGACATGGGTGTTGCGAAATGTTTGTTTTGCTCCGGAAACGGCCCCCCTTTAGCAATCCCGAAGGCAAACCGCCCATTGCACAGGTTATCCAGCGTGGCAATATCTTCTGCCACTTGAATTGGATGATGAAAGGCCAGCAGCACGGCAGCAGAACCCAATTGAATTTTGGTTGTTACCCCTGCTAGATGAGCCAATAGTGGCAAAATGGATGGACTGACATGAAACTCGTCAAAATGATGCTCCGTCACCCAGGCTTCTTCAAACCCTAGAAACTCGGCATGTTGCACCAGAGCAACCTGCTCGGCAATGGCACAGTGAGCATTCTGGTGATGGTTCTCGTAGGTACAAAAGATGCCAGTTTTCATCGAATTTAAGGAGTTTGAGCGGGTAAAAGTCAGTGCAGTTTCAACCAGAAACGAGGTGCTTCCCTTGTCTTTGCAGGCTAAGAAAAAAGGTGTTTTTGAACCAGATTGGTATGGGCACTTGAATGTACCACACACCTCAAAATTAGTAGAATTTAACGGCTCTGCATTAAATATATTAAGGATGTACTCAGACCCCAAGACCCTTATAGTACAAGGGTTTAAGATTAAGTTTTGAGGCAAGGTACAGGTATTTTAAGGGAGGGGGGCAAGTTTTTAAGCTGTTGGTTGGTCTGGATAAAGACATCTGCTAGCAGGGAAGTAAAAAACAGAATCTCCCAATCTCTACCTGCATACACATCTCTCCGAGAATCCCAAAGAGATTAAATATACGACAGAACTTTTCCCTCATGGCAAAGATTATCTCAATGTCTACAAGCAATTTGGCTTGGTGAGCGATCGCTCGATCTTTTTTTAAAGCCTTCTATCTGGCAACCCTAGGTGCAGCGCAAGCACTTTCCTTAGAAGACAAGCTAGGCAGCTTTGAGATAGGCAAAGCAGCGGATTTTGTAGTTCTGGATATGCAGGCCCCCCGCTGATGACACTCCGCAATCGCGGCGGTATTCCCCAGACTGTAGAGACGCTCACCAAACAAATTTTTGCCACGATACCCAGCATCTAGAGTATGCTTGCGCAACATACCTCTTTGCTGTTCATGTAGCCAATAGCTTGAACAATAATGCGGATATGAACGGGGTGAGATCGAATGACTGAACTGCAAGTCTGACAGAAACCCACATAAAATTATCGGTAACGACTTTTGCTTTTGAGAAAAAGATGCTATGTATGACTACATAATTGGTGCACATAGATTATCTAAAAGGCGTAAGAAATGGCGTTAAGTAGAGCTAGAATGTCTCCCAATCTCCAAACCAACGACTTAGAAGTCGCTAAATCCTCCAGGAGTAAGGGCTCCATCAAAACATTACCCGATCCCAATGCTTATCCTGTGCCTAATTGGTTAAAGTTTCTTGTATCTGCCCAGCGACTATCAATCGCCACAACTGTGCTGTTAACGATTGCTGTGTTTGGTGTATATAGCTGGACTGTGTACGCTCAAGAGTCGTGGAACAAACAGTACAGAAAGTTAGAAGATTTGAAGCGCCTTGAGCGCAACCTCACAGCAACTGAAGGACTTTTAGAGCATAGTATGATTGGTGATGCCCAAAAAACATCCAAGCAACAACTGATCAGAGAAACTCCTGAACAGGCAATCTTCTTACAGTCTGCACCTGCTCGCCCGCTCTCCCTTCCTCCGCAGGCTGCCGAGCAGCAGCAAGAAAAACCCTATGAACCCCTGGGCTACTAAATGCAGTTAATAGAAGCTGCTGGGTATTAAGTTGGGCATTAACTAGTGCAAAAACCTAATAACTACTACGAAATTCTGGGTGTACCTCGCAGTGCTAGTTTTGTTGAAATTAAAGCCGCCTATTACCGTTTAGTCCGTCTGTATCACCCAGACGCAAACCCCACCGATCGAGAATCTCAAGACAAGTTTTGTCAGATCGCAGAAGCTTACCGAGTGTTGCACGATCCCGATCTCCGATCGCTCTACGATCGCGGCATCGAAAATTTAGATAATTTGCCAACAAACTCTATCAGCCGAGAAGCAGAAGAAAGCTACGCGCAAGGTATAGAAAAGGCTAATAAAGGCGACTATAGGGGATCAATTAAGCATTTTACGGATGCGATCGCGTGCAATCGCAACTACGCAGCGGCATATAACAGTCGCGGTCTGGCTTACTATAAGCTCGGCGACTCAGCCACGGCGATCGATGATTTTAACCAGGTGATTCAACTAAATCCTAATTTTGCCGAAGCTCACTATAATCGAGGCTTAGCTCGATTCCGATTGGGATACGCTCAAGCTGCGATCGAAGATTTTACCCAAGCCCTAAATCTGAAGCCTGACTACGGTCAAGCTTATTATCGGCGCGGCCTAATACATGCAGAATTAGGGGATCGTCAAAGCGCGATCGCCGACTTGCAGATGGCGGCCCAGATGTTTGCAGCGCAGTCAGATCTGTCGAGCTGTCAGCTTGCTGAAGCAGCAGTGCAATCGCTGCAAGTCAGATATAAATCGCGGCAAATCATGAGTGGGATTAGGGAATTAATCAACGATACCCGTACAGCTCTCAGTACTTTTGTGGTTAATCCGGCGGGGGGCATGTTACCTGCTTACGCTAAGCTAACTCTACCCAGGGCAGTAAGACTAAGCATTCTGATGGCGATCGCTTTCAATGTTTGCTTTACGGTGGGAGCAAATCTCGCGTGGCGACAGCTCTATGGTAATCTTGTGCCCATCGATAAGCTAGTATTCACGGGCGGAGCAGTATTTCTAGGTTTTGCCGTTTCTAGCTTTTTTATGCGCAGTATATGGCGAGGGAGGGGCAGCTTTGTAGGCGATCTATTTATTGCTGGGGCAGCGTTGCTACCTATGGGAATTTTAGTATTACTGAGCGGAGCAATTGGCTTTAGCAACAGCGCGATCGCCTTGTCCGTACTGTCTATATTTACTACTTCCTATGCTGTCCTGACCACCTACAGTGGCTGCAATCAAATATCCAACATGTCTGAAGAGGCATCCACCCTGAGCGTACCAATTATCTTTTGTTTGACTGGCTTTGTTTTTGTTGCTTGCCTAGCCTGGATGAGACCAGGGGGATTGCGCCCCGACGGGTGGGTGATGATGCTCACAAATCTGGTAGGGGTAGGGTTGGTCTGAATTTCTTGGTTCTAGCTGTAGATAGATCGCAAAACCATTCCCTACAGGGATTTTATTTGCTGGAAATTACCTAATCTTCGTGATCTTCAAACGGATCGCTCAGTTTTTTGTTAGGAGGCCCAAAAGCAGTATAAATCGACAAGCCAGTTAGGAAGATTACGAAAGCCCCGATCGTTAACGTTATTGTCGTAGCATTTTCCATGAATTATTGCGATCGCTTAACATATTGGTACAATTGTACGATAATCTCAAATTAAATTCTTTTTAAAATAAGTCGCACTATGTCACAACGTACTTGGTTGGGAGACATCCTCAGACCGCTAAATGCCGAATATGGCAAAGTTGCTCGCGGCTGGGGAACTACATCGGTCATGGCAGTGTTCATGGGTCTGTTTTTGGTGTTTTTGCTAATTATTCTCCAGCTATACAACTCGTCTTTAATCCTAGAAGGCGTCAACTTAACCTGGGGTGGCTAGACCGCTTTAGCAATTAATAGCCTTGAAATAAAAGTAGACGATGCCCTGCCGATTTGCGGGGCATCTCTATGCAAAGTAGAAAAATAGGTATACGCAGCATGAATATTTTTGGGATTGGTTTGCCTGAAATGATCGTGATTATGGTGGTAGCGCTATTAATTTTTGGTCCTAAGAAGTTACCGGAAATTGGACGCAGCGTTGGTAAAGCGATTAAAGGATTTCAGGATGCTTCCCGCGAATTTGAATCTGAGTTTAAGCGCGAGGCAGAGCAATTAGAGAACCCAAAACCTGTCGCTACTAACATTTCAGACAGATTGGCCAACATACCAGATAGTGTTCCCGAGCCTGCATTAGAGGCTATATCAGACTCAGATAACGCATCCAAGCCCCAGACTGAATCTCAAACTTCAGATGCCTGAATCTATTTCTCCCGTAGATCTGCCTGTTGATTTGATTGTCGGTTTAGGCAATCCTGGCAACGAATATAAGAATACTCGCCATAACATCGGGTTTATGGCGATCGAGCGCCTTGCTAACCAATGGCAGATTAACCTGTCACCCGATCGCAAATTTCAAGGTATTTATGGCGATGGCAGATCCCCGAACGGCAAAAAAATCCGACTACTCAAGCCCACAACCTACATGAACCTTTCTGGGCAGTCAGTGCGATCGCTACTTGATTGGTATAAGCTGTCACCGCAGTCTGTATTAGTAATCTACGATGATATGGACTTACCATTTGGCAAAATTCGGTTGCGACCATCTGGCTCCGCAGGGGGACATAACGGCATGAAATCACTAATTTCCCATTTGGGCACGCAAAACTTCCCCCGTCTGCGGGTTGGGATTGGCAAAAGCGATCGCGCCTCACCTACTGCTATTAATCATGTCTTAGGCAGCTTTAATGCTGAGGAAACACAGGCCTTGCCGCAGGTATTAAGATTAGTACAGGATGCCGTTATGGCATTGAGTATAGAAGGTATGGAAAAAACTATGAGCGTCTACAACAGCCGCGCCATCACCATAGGCAATGCCATAACCCTTTGAATAAGACAGCTCTATAGCATCAAGAGTCGCCACAAGATATAGTTGTAGAACTAACAGGCCGCAGGTTGGACTGAGGAGAAAATATTATGAAGGCCATGATCCTGGCTGCTGGTAAAGGTACGAGAATCCGTCCCATTACTTATGTCATGCCTAAGCCGATGATTCCAATTATGCAAAAGCCAGTAATGGAATTTTTGGTTGAATTACTACGTCAGCATGGTTTCGATCAAATCATGGTCAACGTCAGTCATTTATCCGAGGAAATTGAAAACTATTTCCGCGATGGTCAAAAATTTGGCGTCCAAATGGCCTATTCCTTTGAAGGCAGCATTATCAATGGCGAACTGGTTGGCGATGCCCTTGGTTCAGCTGGAGGCTTAAAGAAAATTCAGGACTTTTCCCCTTTCTTTGACAGCACGTTTGTAGTTATGTGCGGTGATGCACTGATCGATCTCGATCTAACTGCAGTGGTCAAGTGGCACCGTTCTAAGAAAGCCATGGCGACTGTTGTGACTAAAACTGTACCCAAGGAAGAAGTGTCCAGCTATGGTGTAGTCGTCACCGATGATGAGGGTCGGATTCTAGATTTCCAAGAAAAGCCCAAGGTCGACGAAGCGCGCAGTAATAATATCAATACTGGTATATATATCTTTGAGCCAGAAGTACTCAACTACATCCCATCTGGTACTGAATATGATATCGGTAGCGATTTATTTCCTAAACTTGTCAAGGCAGGTGCCCCTTTCTACGCAATCCCCATGGATTTTCAATGGGTAGATATTGGTAAGGTACCCGATTACTGGCAAGCAATTCAGGGCGTTCTGCAAGGCAAGATTAAAAATGTCAAAATCCCTGGCCGCGAAGTAGCACCTGGCATATTTACTGGCCTGAATGTATCGGTTAATTGGGATAAGGTGGATATCACTGGACCTGTATACATCGGTGGCATGACGCAAATCGAAGATGGAGCCAAGATCGTTGGCCCTACAATGATTGGCCCTAACTGCCATGTTTGTAAGAGTGCAATTGTAGAGCGCAGTGTCATTTTTGAATATTCACGCCTTGCCGATGTGCGCCTAGTAGATAAGTTGGTATTCGGTCGCTACTGTGTTGATAAAACTGGCGCTACAATCGATTTACAAGCTGCAG
The DNA here is from genome assembly GCA_943367755.1 of Rhizobium sp. Q54. GTDB lineage: Bacteria > Cyanobacteriota > Cyanobacteriia > Pseudanabaenales > Pseudanabaenaceae > PCC-6802. The sequence goes on from CALRKB020000002.1 coordinate 48,861, forward strand.
CATTAGACTGGCTGATTACCGATGCACGTCAGGAGACTCAGACTCAACCACCGCAGGGATTCCCCAGCTTGAATGCTGGATAGTTTAATTGGTGGAGAAAAGTTTAGTTGGATTTGAGTGCATTACGGAAGGTATTTGCGGCTTCTAAGCGCGACGTTTGTGCGATCGCGACACAGCGCGTGAGTAACTCTATATCTAGGTTGGCAATCTCGGGGATTTCGCTATGGGAAATTGCCTCATAGTTATTATTGCGTAGGCGGTAGAGGCTGAATACACCATCTTGCCAAAACCAGACCTCAGGGATGCTTAACACCTGATAACGTTGTAGTTTTTTAGGGCCACCACTCGTAAACACAACTTCAATCACTAGATCGGGGGTTGGTTTAGATACGCCAAAACAGTATGATTCATCTGGCTCAACCGAAACTTCGCCTTCGCGCTCTTGGGTCATAGAGCCTGTTGGCTCGAATTCAATATTTTGTTCTAGACAAAACAGCCCAATTAGAAAACCAATAAAGCGGCTAAAAGTTTCGTGAGCGCGTCCAGGTATGAGAATTTCGATGGTGTCGTTGTAATAGAAAAGCCGTATACCTCTAGATTCAGCAAAACCTTCCTGAATTAGCTTAAACTGCTGCCAAGTTATGCCTGAATAGACAAAGCGTTGATCTCGATCTTGCTCGATAGGTAGAGCTGTGCGTAGTGGGGTTTGGTTCATGGTGATACCTCATTACCAATGTTTTTAGTATGCCATTGCAAAATGAAGATCGCGATCGCCAGGCTGAAAATTCTATACTGTTCATAGTAGGGCTGGTTTTCAAATCTAAGGAATGCTTATGTTGTTGCAGGATAACAAACTCTTTAAAGCGATCGCACCGATTGTTACATTAGGCATATGCTTGAGTACGATTTCTGCCGCTGACGCTAGAACCTGTACGCCATTGCAAGTTGTCGGCGGATCTGGTACGCAGGTGGAGAAAAAAATTACGCCTGGGGGCACTCTGCTGACCAACGATAATTGGAATACTGATTTTGCCGTGCCGAGCGGTGTCAACTTTAATCGCTATGTGGCGGCAATTACTCCCAAAGATAATGCTAATTACAGCGTCAAACTTTTCCTCAAATACAGCAACAATACGGTTGATAAGTTCTACGATCAGACTTCACCACTCAAAAAGGGCAAACTACTGCTGATCTCTGGCGAACCAAGGGCGAGAGAATCCCCATATCAGATCAACGTATTAGTGGGGGGACTAGAGGCGATCGGTACGGAATATTCCCTGACGGTATCCGGTTGTTATTAGTAGAGCATTTAGTAAAGCTTGGCGATCACACAATCAATGGCTATAAAAAACAACGCAATCAAACTGGTAGTTATATTGATATCTGCTGTTTTGCTTGGTGCGGCGGGACGCATCCTGAAAGGAATCGCCGCAGCTAATTTACCGAATCTCTGCTACCCCGCGTTCTAGTTCGGAACCATATCAGGTAAATGCTTTAATTGGAGGCGTAGAAAATGCGACTGGCACGACCTACGAACTAACCGTATATGGCTGTAATTAAGGGCAAGTACAATTGGGTTACGAATGTTACCACAACTACATTCCTGTAGTGACCATCACATATAATTGTTAAATAAATGTATATAAATCTCGATCAATCGCAATGTGTGTAGTTCACAGCCTGCAGTTATAATTTCCCAAAAGTTGGTGGCAAATGATTAATACACCAACCCTTGTAGTCTGAATAGCTTCTACACGCAATAAGGCTCGATCGAGCAATTACTCCTCAAACTATGCCTCAATTTATTTAATTTACTAGTGGGTCTTGTCGCGGGTTACTCAGACTTGACTCCAGTTTTGTAGTCGATACCAGTTAAGGCATAGCGCGATTTTATAGACCCCAAAAACACACTTGACAGCAATTTAAGTCGCTCAAACATGCAACAACCTAACCAGAAGTCCACAAATATCCCAGGGCCATCATGGCTTGTAGAAGAGCGCGATGCCTGCGGTGTTGGTTTCATTGCCGACCAGGATGGACGTGCCAGCCATAATCTCGTTGCGCAAGCGCTCAAGGCTCTTACTTGTATGGAGCATCGTGGCGGCTGTAGTGCGGACAGGGACTCTGGTGATGGTGCGGGTTTGATGACGGCGATCCCCTGGCAGTTGTTACAGGCATCAATACCAGGTATCGAGCCATCAATGTGTGCGGCGGGGATGATATTTTTACCCCAACAGCCAGATCGTCGAGCGATCTGTATCGAAATCACCGAGCGCTGTGCTGCGGAAGAAGGCTTAACCTTAGTTGGTTGGCGACAAGTTCCTGTCAAGCCTGAGGTTTTAGGTATACAGGCAAAAACAACCCAACCCCACATGGCGCAGGTCGTGTTTCAAGCTCAAAACCTGCGCGACGAAGCTCTTGAAAGAGCCATATATATTACCCGCCGTCGCATCAAGATCGAAATCAGGCGGCGACACCCCGACTGGCATGCGGCATTTTATATCGCCTCCCTCTCAAATCGCACGATGATTTACAAGGGATTGGTACGCTCCGCTGTACTGGGTGAGTTTTACGAAGATTTGCGCAACCCCTCCTACATTACGCCTTTCGCTCTCTATCATCGTCGATTTAGCACAAATACGATGCCCAAGTGGCCGTTGGCTCAGCCCATGCGCTTCTTGGGGCATAACGGCGAAATCAATACGCTGCTCGGTAATATTAACTGGTTCATGGCAAGGGAAGGCGATCTCTCCCATCCTAATTGGGGCGATCGCATTAAGGATATCGTGCCCGTACTCAAGTCAAATGAAAGCGACTCGGCTGCCCTCGATCACATCTTTGAGTTGCTGATTGAAACTGGGCGCAGTCCCTTAGAAAGCCTGATGATGCTGGTGCCAGAGGCATACGATCGCCAACCTGATCTCAAAGATTGCCCCAGTATTGTGGATTTTTACGAGTACCATAGCGGGCTCCAGGAAGCGTGGGATGGTCCTGCCCTGTTGGCATTTTGTGATGGCAAAATCGTAGGTGCTGGTTTGGATCGCAATGGTCTGCGCCCGGCTCGCTATACGATTACCCGTGATGGCCTGGTGATCGTGGGATCTGAAGCGGGAACGGTAGATATTCCCGAATCGGATATTGTCGAAAAAGGCAAACTTGGTCCCGGTCAAGTCCTGGCCGTCGATCTGGTGAATCATGAGATTTTGAGGAATTGGGATATCAAGCAGCGGGTGGCAGAGGCTCATCCCTACGGTGAATGGCTGCAAGAGCATCGCCAGCAACTTAGTCCTCAGCCGTTCTCTGCCCAGACTGCTCTGGATGAGCAAAAGCTACTCACCTACCAAACTGCGTTTGGCTATACGTTTGAAGATGTGGATATGGTAGTAGAAGCGATGGCGCAGGATGGCAAAGAGCCAGTGTTCTGCATGGGTGATGATGCACCATTAGCTGTCCTCTCGAATAGTCCGCATTTACTCTATGACTACTTCAAACAGCGCTTTGCGCAAGTGACTAATCCTCCCATCGATCCATTGCGGGAGGGTATGGTGATGTCTCTGGCGATGAATTTAGGCAAGCGGGGCAACCTATTGGAAGCTAAGCCTGAGTTTGCCAGACAGATTAAGATCGATAGTCCTGTATTGAATGAAAGCGAATTTGCACAAATTCAGCAGATGGGATTTAAATCGATCAAATTGGATATCGTGTTCCCGCTCGATCGCGGCCCTCAAGGGCTCAAAGTAGTAATTGAAGATATTTGTAATGCCGCTGTCGCAGCGGTCAAAGCTGGTACGGAAATTTTGATCTTGAGCGATCTCGCCCTCGATCGTATCCATGCCTTTGTCCCTCCCATGTTGGCTGTGGGAGCAGTGCATCATCGCCTGATTGCCGAAGGGTTACGCATGCAGGCTTCGATTGTGGTGGAAACAGCCCAGTGCTGGAGCACTCACCATTTCGCCTGTCTGATTGGCTATGGTGCTAGTGCGATTTGTCCTTACCTGGCATTGGAAACCGCGCGGCAGTGGTGGGGTAAGCCCAAAACGCAGATGCAAATGCAGCAGGGCAAAATTAAATCTCTCTCCATCGAACAGGTGCAGGAGAAATATCGTCAGGCCGTCGAAGGTGGCTTGTTGAAAATTCTCTCGAAGATGGGCATCTCTCTGCTGTCAAGTTACAACGGCGCTCAGATTTTTGAAGCGATTGGGATGAGTGGCGAAGTCATCGATCTGTGCTTCCGAGGCACGACTTCCCGCATCGGCGGTATGGAATTACACGATATTGCATCGGAAGTGATTAGCTTCCACGGGCGCGCTTTCCCAGAGTTGCAAACTAAGAAACTGGAAAACTTTGGTTTCGTGCAGTACCGTCCCGGTGGTGAATATCACATGAATAGCCCCGAAATGGCGAAAGCTCTGCATAAGGCGGTGGCGGGAGAAGGTTACGACCACTACGAAGTCTACAAGCAGCAATTGCAAAATCGTCCTCCCACGGCTCTGCGTGACTTGTTGGAATTTAAGAGCGATCGCCCCAGTATTGACATTGAAGAGGTGGAACCAGTTACAGAGATTTTAAAGCGTTTCTGTACGGGTGCGATGTCGCTGGGAGCGCTCAGTCGCGAAGCTCACGAAGTATTGGCGATCGCCATGAATCGTGTGGGTGGCAAATCTAATTGTGGTGAAGGTGGCGAAGATCCGATCCGTTATCTCAAAATTGATGATGTCGATGCAGAAACTGGATTATCGCCTACATTCCCCCACCTCAAGGGATTAAAGAATGGCGATACTGCTAACTCCGCGATCAAACAGGTTGCCTCAGGTCGATTTGGGGTCACTCCCGCATATTTGGTCAGTTCCGATCAGTTGGAAATCAAAATGGCGCAGGGAGCTAAACCCGGTGAAGGCGGTCAGTTGCCAGGGCCCAAGGTCAGTCCCTACATTGCCATGTTACGGAACTCCAAACCAGGCGTGCCGCTAATTTCTCCGCCACCGCACCATGACATCTACTCGATTGAAGATTTAGCGCAGTTGATTTTCGATCTGCACCAGATCAATCCCAGTGCCAGAGTTTCAGTCAAATTAGTGGCAGAGATTGGCATTGGCACGATCGCGGCGGGAGTAGCAAAAGCGAATGCAGACATCATCCAGATTTCTGGGCACGATGGCGGCACGGGTGCATCACCATTGAGTTCGATCAAGCACGCGGGTACACCGTGGGAACTGGGCTTAACCGAAGTGCATACAGTGTTGATGCAGAATCACTTGCGCGATCGCGTCCTGTTACGGGTTGATGGTGGCTTCAAGACAGGATGGGATGTGGTAATGGCAGCGCTGATGGGAGGCGAAGAGTATGGCTTTGGTACAGCGGCGATGATTGCGGAAGGCTGCATTATGGCTCGCGTCTGCCATACGAACAAGTGTCCCGTCGGCGTAACGTCACAAATGGAAAACCTGCGCAAGCGCTTCCCCGGCACACCGGAGCATGTTGTCAACTTCCTCTATTTTGTCGCCGAAGAAGTGCGGATGATTCTCGCCAAACTGGGTTATACATCGCTGAGTGAGGCGATCGGGCGTTCCGATCTCCTCGCGCAAAGACAAGACGTGAAGCTTGCCAAACCGCAGGCAGTGAATCTCGATTGTCTGATTCAATTACCGGATAGTAGAACCAATCGTGATTGGCTCACCCATGCTGAAGCTGCCCATAGTAATGGAGCTGTCTTGGATGATGAGATGCTCGCAGATGCCGAAATTCAAGCTGCGATCTCCAATCAGACCGATTTAAGCAAGTCCTATCCGATTGTGAATACCGATCGCTCTGTTGGTGCAAGGGTGGCGGGAGCGATCGCCAAGCTGTATGGGAATTCTGGTTTGGCTAGCCAGCTCAATTTGGAATTTACGGGTAGTGCGGGACAGAGCTTTGGCGCTTTTAATTTGCCTGGCATGTACCTCAGCATTAACGGTGAAGCCAATGACTATGTGGGCAAAGGGATGCGCGGTGGCGAAATTAGCATCAAACCTTTATCTACAGCGCTCTACGATCCGGCAGAAAACATCATTCTCGGTAATACCTGCCTCTACGGCGCAACAGGTGGCTATTTGCTGGCTAATGGCAAAGCTGGCGAGCGATTTGGCGTGCGCAACTCTGGTGCTAAGGCGGTGGTGGAAGGTGCAGGCGATCACTGCTGCGAATATATGACGGGCGGTGTCATCGTTGTATTGGGTAAAACCGGACGCAATGTCGGCGCAGGGATGACGGGTGGTATTGCCTACTTCCTTGATGAAGACAGCAGATTTAAGGAGCGCCTGAGCCAGGAGACATTGAAGGTGCAAAGAGTATCAACTCAAGCGGGCGAACAGCAACTGAAGGAATTGATTCAATCTAGTTGCGATCGCACAGGGAGTGCTAAGGCTAAGGCAATTCTGGCTAATTGGTCGAGCTATCTACCGATGTTCTGGCAAATCGTGCCGCCCTCGGAGGAGAATAGCCCTGAAGCTAGCGATTCAGTGGTAGTAGCAGCAACTGTTTAATCGATTCAGGCTTCTCTCGTTCTATCCCTATCTGGCAGCGATCGGCATTACTGTTTGCTGTTCGGGTAGGGTACTTTTGCGATCGCCTGTTCTCCCAGAATTGATGCTGACTGCTGGGGAAATCTTGAGTTTGAGGATATGAGGTGCGATCTTCATGGGTAGCGCTGATACTTGCTGGAACTGGTATAAGTAAAGTAGCATCTGAGCAAGTTGAATATGGACGCAAATACCCCGAAGCTGCAAATCACACCCGCACAATCCCTAGAGGAAGTCTATCGGACGCTTCAGCCTGGGCCATTGGAAACTCCAGAGCAAATTAAGGCGTTCTATAAGGACGAAATTAACCAAGTGCGGGGTGGCGACAAAATGAAGCGGCTGGAACTGGGATTAAAGCGTGCCCATACAGATCGCGGCTACTTCAAAGCTTGCTTTATGGGGCATCGCGGCGTGGGCAAGTCTACGGAACTGAGCCGATTAATTGAAAAGGTGCAAGGACAATTCCGCACAATTCGATTTAGCGCTTCTAGTACGCTTGACCCTGGAAATTTTCGCCCATTGGATGTCGTCTTGATGATGATGGCGGATGTAGCAGAGCGGACTGCCCAGCCTAAAGACAAAGGCGGAGCAGGGAAGAGACCACCAGATGCAAGATTGCGAGAAATTTGGGACTGGTTTGCGACGGAAAAAGATACGCTGGAGCAGGCAACTACATTTGCTGGCACTCTAGAGGCTGGAGCTGGCTTAAAGGAAGATTCTCTTTGGGAGAAGATTCTGGGCTTGTTTGCTACACTCAAGGGTGAGATGAAGTTTGCCTCAACTCGTAAAGGCGAAGTAGTTGAGCATCGGGTCAATCGATTGACTTCTCTGATTGAAGTGGCGAATCGACTGCTAGATGACTGTAATGACTTGCTGCGAAAAGCTACAGGGCAAGAGTGGTTATTTGTGGGAGAAGATTTTGACCGAGCTGGCATTACTAGTACTCGAATTGAAGATCTGTTCATTACCTATGCGAATATTTTTCGAGAACTACGCACTCATCTAATTTTCAATCTGCCTATTAGTCTGTACTATTCCAGCAAAGCGCCGCAGTTGCCTTTTGCGAACGATTGCAGCTTTGTCCTGCCAGATACACCTGTTTTTCGCCAAGACCATACACCCAATGAAAAAGGAAGGGCGGCATTGCAAACGGTATTAGAAGCACGGATGGAAGCTACGCTATTTGAGCCAAACCAGATGATGCGGCTAATTGTGGCATCTGGGGGAAACCTGCGGGATCTATTTACTTTGGTTAACTATGCAGCGGATAGTGCCACGTTACGGGATGCCCAAAGAATTAATGCCGATGATGTAGTGGAGGCGATCGTCAATCTCCGCAGTGACTACGAAAGACGCTTGGGACAAAGTCCTTACGATCCTGAAACTGTGAGCTTCTCGGATAAAGCCAAGCGTCTGCTGCAAATCTATGCAAATGATAAAGCGGCACAGATTACCGATCCGGTGTTGTATTCTCTGTTGAATGCGCGAGCAGTACAGGAGTTTAATGGACAGCACTGGTTTGGTGTGCATCCTCTAGTAGTAGACATTTTGGCGGCTCAAAAACGATTGCAGCGTACTGAGACAGGAGAGTTGTTAGGTGGAACCACATAATCTCTCGGAAACGGGTAGCATTATCGATATTAAGAAGCGTTTGGTGCTGTGGGCAAGGCGATCGCCCAAGGGTTTAGCCCGTGTCGAATTTGCTTCCGAATTTTCGCGGCAGCGGGTGGTGCAGCAGGTGCGATCGGCACTAGCAGAGCAAAATATCCCATTTCACGAAATCGCTCTACCCAGTCAACAAGACCCAGAAATTTTAGTCGCGGCTTTATTACAAGAGTTGGAGCGTGTGAAGTCAGGGGTGGTATCAATTACAGGGTTTTCGGCAGCATTTACTAACAAGATCCCCTTGGAAGAGTCAATGCGAATTTTGAACTTCAACCGAGAAAGACTAGTTGCCAATGCTTTGAATCAGGTTTGGTGGTTGACACCCGCATTCCTGCAAACCTCAATTCACGCCATGCCAGACATCAACAGTTGGTTTAGCCTGCGGTTGCAGTTGACAGAAATGGTGCTAATGGAACCCGCGTTGGTCGAAAAAAGCCCAATCAACACCCACGGAGCCTATGCCAATATCGACGATGCCCGCCGCCGCGTTCATAACCTGTTGCAACGGTTTCAACAAGCACAGTCTGCTGGAACTCCCGATCTCGAACTAATTCAAACTTACCTATTACCTGCCTTAGAAGCACTTGCTGACGTAGGCGCACAGAAAGATCTGAGGGATTTGACCTTACAGTTTGAGGGGCTATTGGGACAGTTGAAACTTACGGACTCCCCAGAGTTAGCAAACAGTTTAAACCGCCTTGCAACGCTCTATCAAGATCAAGGGCGCTACAGCGAAGCCGAACCGCTCTATATAAGATCACTCGACATCAGCGAACGCCAACTAGGATCTAACCATCCTGATGTCGCATCCAGTTTCAACAATCTTGCACTACTATACCAATTGCAAGGACGCTACACCGAAGCCGAACCACTCTATCTACGATCGCTCGACATCAGCGAACGCCAACTAGGATCTAACCATCCTGATGTTGCGTCAAGTCTCAACAATCTTGCAGCACTATATCAGTTGCAAGGACGCTACACCGAAGCTGAAACCTTCTATCTAAGATCACTCGACATCAGCAAACATCAACTGGGAGAAGAACATCTTCATTTCATCCGAAGTCTCAACAATCTGGCATTACTATATCAATTGCAAGGACGCTACAACGAAGCGGAACAGATCCTTCTACGATTGCTAGACATCAGCGAACGACAACTGGGATCTGACCATCCCGATTTTGCAAACGCTCTCAATAATTTAGCAGAGCTATACAGAGAGCAAGGACTTTACAACAAGGCTGAACCACTCTTAGTACGATCTCTCAACATCTTAGAATATCAATTGGGAGCCTTCCATCCCTCTGTCGCAACCAGTCTCGACAATCTGGCATTACTTTATACAAGTATGGAGCGATCTGCTGAGGCAGAACCTCTGCTGATGAGGGTATTAGAATTATATCAACGACTTTTGGGAGATAATCATCAGGATACGCTTGATATTCTCCAAAGCTTACAGAATTTACAACAGGGGCTGAAGTCACAAAAGGGTGTCTCTAAAAAAACGAAGTAGACAGAGCAATGCTTCTAAAGGATTCGCATAGAATGTGAATGAGAAGGGAAAGAAGGGAGGCAATGTAGAAAAGGCGCAGGGGATTGTTTGTTTTTAAAATCAGACAAGGGAGCATACCTGTTTTGCGGTCAAGCCGAGGCGCTTACCAAATGTTACGATCAAACCTTGCGACACAACAGAATCATCATGGCGAAAAAATCTAAAGGTTTCGGTGAATCCCTCGACCGACAGTACTCTCAAATAGACCAGCAAGCTATGGCAAAGCTAAAGCGGAAATTGCAGAGCGGACCTTTTAGCCATATCACAGATATAGTAGTTAACCCAGAAGGATTTGCCAAAATGTCTGAGGTTTTGGCAGAATTTGTCAGTCCCTACCAGCGCATTGCCATGAGTCGAAAGGCATATGAGAGTTTGCTTGGAATAGCTATTCTAGCTTGGAATATATCGATCCTTCCTGAAGACAAACAGCAGAAGTTTTTCGACAAAGCAATTCAGCAGGTCATAAAATTAGATTCCCTCACTCAACAAGATATAAAAAGCCTCTTGAATGAACTGCTTACGCGAAAAAAGAAATACTTCGCTGATGACAAGCGATTAATCATGGATTTCCAATTGCAGGAAATTGGTGACAGATACCACCTCTCCGTTGCTACAAGACCGATGGAGTAGTCAGATCAGTAATCATGCAAAAAACAAATTGGACAGTTTCTATAGGGCAAAGTTAAAAATGATCGCCCCAACAAATTGCCATAACTAACGGTATAGAAAAAACAAAAGCGATCGCAGAGTCTATCTCTTTAGCTTTGTCCCGAAAATGGAATGGATTGGTGTTCGCTAGAATTTCTGGAAGATTTGCCAGATGTATGTTCTTCAGAGACTAAAATCTGATTTGTAAATTAGCAAGACGGCGATTGCGGGCTATGGTAATTACCGCTGATGAGGGTCGCTGCTCTAAAAAACTGATGATTTGGACGACATCAACAAGGCGCTGGCCGTTCAAGGCAACCAGACGATCTCCCCGCTGCAATCCCGAAGAACTGGCGATCGACCTAGGCTGTACTTCCGCAATTACGAGAGTCTCAGGATCGATCGTCACGCCTAAGCGTTGGCCTCTACGTGTAGGTGCTGGGGACTCATACTCAGGGGGGCTAAACTCAGGGGAGCTAAACTCAGGGCGCGTTGCCGTCCTGAAGTTTGGCACGATATTGCTGCGGTTTTTCTGAATAAATTCTTGCGCGACGATCGCACTTGTCGCAATGCCAAAGTTAGTACTACCAGAGCCAGGTCTAAATACAGCTTTATTGACCCCAATCATCTCACCACGAGAATTGAGTAAGGGCCCACCTGAGTTGCCAGGATTCAGAGTAGCATCGGTTTGCAAATCTCCATTCTTGGGGCTAACGCGATTGAGAATACCTGTAGTTAAAGTACCAGATTGCCCAAAGGGACTACCAAGCGCAAATACTCGCTGACCTACTAAAATGCCACTAGACCCAGCGATCCGAATTACAGGTAAGCGATCGCTAGTCCGCAATCTAATTAAGGCTAAATCATTGCGGTGATCGACTGCCACAACTGATCCTGTGTATTGCTTCCCCGCACTGGTTATAATCTGCACCTGACCATTAGAGTCGCGGATTACGTGATGGTTAGTTAATACCAGTCCATCGGTACTAACTATACTGCCCGAACCTGTAGCTCTACCTGCTTTAATGGTTACTACAGATGGATTGGCCGATCTATAGACATCAATGCCAACGTTTTCTTCACCAGAAAATTGGGTTGGAGCTGCTAAAACCGGCAGATTAGCAACACTGGCTAAACAAAATAATCCTGCGGAAAATGCACTGACAGTTAACGATTTAAGCCTCATAATACCTATTTAAAAAAGTAGTGAGATAATTTGGCGAACAGTCCCCTCACAGTCAATTGCACCTAGGCTAGCATTTTGCGCTAGTGCCTCGGTAGGCGTAATAAGCAAAATTCGCAGAATTATTCAACATTCCTCACAAGCCCACACAACTCAATTACCGCAGTTTGCAGAGCGGCAGTTTCATCCATGCCCCGCTTTAAGCCAGTTTCTAGTCTTAACAAAATTGATAGCGATCGCACGAGTTTATTGCTATTCAAAGATCGCACTTCTTGCTTGAGGAAATATAAGCGTTTAGGGTTGCCAATTTCGGCTGCTTCTGCGATCGCTTTGTCATCTCTCTCTCCAGACTCTAATAGAAGCTTGATCCATAGCCAGGTACGAAATTGCCCCGTCAAAGTGGCGCAGATGCGCAGCTCAGCTTCATTGTTGCGTAATAGCTCTGCCAGTAAAGATAAAGCACGACTGGTATCCCCCGTACGAATAGCACCAGCCAGTTGCAAGCTGTTATGGGCGCTAGCCATCACCAATGGTGCGATGTCTTCCGCATTTAAAGGTTCCGATCGCCCCTGATGCCAAAGCTTGAGCTTTTCCAACTCCATGACCAAACGACGTGAGTCACTACCAACAGACTCAACCATCAGGTCTACCCCATCATCCGTGAGCTTTAAACCAATGCCTGTGGCTGTTTGTCTAATTAATTGTGCGATCGCATTGCTATTCCAGGCCGGTATAGGCGAAAATTCAAGAATGGTGGCATATTTTTGCAAAAGCTTGGTAGACTTCAGCCGATTATCGGGTTTATTGGGTGTGGTCAGTAAAAGGTATGAATTAGGTGGTAAGTGCTCTAAAGTACGTTCCAGTTCTGTTAAAACCCTTTCAGAACAATGCTGGGCAATATAGGCTTCAGATACCCAGGTTAAACGATTACCCATACCCAAAGGAGGAGTTGCAGCTTGATTAAGTCCATCTATAATTTGCAGATCGTTAGTAGCAGCGATCTTAACGTAGTTAAAATCTAGCCACATGGGGTCGAGTAAGTCGGTGCGCAGTTTTTGAGCCGCCTGTGCTAATTGATACTCATCTTCACCCCAGTAGAAATAGGTTGGCATTGTATGATTGAAGCATGTGGTGTGAATGCAAGAGGTTAAATGATTACTAAAAGCCGTTATGGAAAGGCTAGGGCAGGTCGAACGCAGATTCGGGCAACCGAAAGCGTGATCGCGGCAACAGCCAAGCATGTGAGGGAGAGAGCGGATGCCTACTCTATTGGAGGTAAAAGGCTATTTGACATTTTATTTTCCTTGAGCGTACTAGTTTTATTTTCGCCAGTTTACCTGGTGATTGGGCTGTTGATTTTTATGAGCTCACCTGGTCCAATTCTATACGTGCAGAAACGTGTAGGGCGCAATGGTCGTTCCTTTGGTTGCATTAAGTTCAGGACGATGGTGGTTGATGCCGATAATATGCTGCAAGAAGTGCTGAATTCTTGCCCGGTCAGCCGTGCCGAATTTGAGAATAGTTTTAAGCTCAAGGACGATCCGCGCATTACCCCCATTGGCAGATGGTTGCGCATGACTAGCCTGGATGAGTTTCCCCAATTCTTAAATGTGCTCATGGGTGATATGAGCGTAGTTGGGCCACGGCCATTAGTAAAAGAAGAGTTGCCCAAATACGGCAGTGCGATTGATCGAGTTCAGACAATTAGGCCTGGTATTACGGGGCTATGGCAAGTATCTGGTCGAAATGATATTCCCTATCCGCGTAGAGTTCAAATTGACCTGCATTACGTCAAGTATCATTGCTTTTTGTTAGATCTCTACATCGTGATCAGAACGATTGGCGTTGTAGTATTTCCCAAAGGTAATGGCGCGTATTAGCCTTAGCTTCCTTTTTAGCCCTTAACTTGTAGTCTTGAGTTAGAGGCATTTTCCCGTTCATGTCAGATGGCTTGACCCACCCAATTACAGCGCAAAGCTTTGCCATCATCGATCGCGAGATCGGCGAGCACAGTTTTACGTTGTCTGAATATGGGGTTGTCCGCCGCATCATTCACACCACAGCCGACTTTGAGTTTAAACAGTTAGTTAAATTTGAGCGATCGCCGATCGCTTCAGGTATTACCGCAATTTCTGCTCGCACACCCATTGTTGTTGATGTGGGTATGGTGAAACAGGGAATTACTGGTCTGTTGGCTAAAACCTTCGGGAATCCCGTAATTAATGCCTTAGAGTTGGCTTCTAGTTCTGATTTGGCAGATGCAGGCGACCGCACCAGATCCGAGATCGGGATGCGTGCATGTATGCAACAATATCCCGAAGCAATATTTGTCGTGGGTAATGCCCCAACTGCTTTACTGGCTTTATGCCAGCCTACAGATTTTATTTTTGCCCCCAAATTAATTATTGGCGCACCCGTAGGATTTGTGTCTGTGTTGGAGTCTAAAGCGGCTTTAGCTGAGTCGTCCTATCCGCATATCCGGATTGAAGGACGCAAAGGCGGCTCACCCGTCGCTGCCGCAATTATTAATGCTCTAGTTACCCTTGCCTGGGAGCAAAAATCCTGAAGAATCATCAACTTGGAGGCAAAATTCTTTGTAGCTCTGCACAAGCTAGTTGCATAGAGTGTGGGGCATCATCAGCTAATCCTACTTGTTGACATTGACTTGCCAAAGCATCTACGAATGGCTTGCAATCACTCTCGCATTCTAGTTTTGAGTATGGTTTTGGGTGATTTTCGTCCACGCTTTCTTTTTGAAGGTAATGTATCCAAGTCTCAATATTACGCTTTGGCACAAATATCGCAATTTTTTCATTTTTTTGTCGCTTAGACAACAAACTTGCTTCAAGGCTTTCTTCTAGCCACCTTATTCGCTCCTGCACAGTCAGAATATCTGCATCAGTAATTGCCACTAGACAAACTGAACGATAGTTAGCTTGTCTGCGATACTCCTTAACTTCTTTAGGATAGTTTTCTCGTACAAATTGCTCTCCAGCACCTTCACCTTGAGGTGAAACCACTACTCGGATTTTTCTGGGGTTAAACCCACGCTTAACCAGAAAATATCGAACAAAAAGCTCATCCTGCCTACCTTCACATAGGATTGTAACTGTTACCTCGCGATTAGACATTTAGCCAGCCCCGTGCCACCAATTCTGAGATAGGCAATCCACTGTCATCACTACTACTAATCCTTTTTACTCGGACGGGAGTATTACTTTGACGCTCAAACCAATAGCCATTAGATGATGCCAAATAATCAATTAGCTCAGGATGATGCGAAATTAGCAACGCTTGTAATTTTTTCTCAGCACAGAGATCGTAAAGCTGCATTAACCAGGGTTGTATTTCGGGTAAAGCTAAAAAGTTTTCAGGCTCATCTATAAAAAGGGTATAGCCTTCGGACTGAATGCAGCAGATCAATGTATATAGAGCAATTAGCATCCGCTGACCATCAGACAACTCCCAGAAACCATATTCGAATGAGCTTTGAGTAACAGCCTCTTTCACAAATAAACACTTAAGAATGCTCCTTTGCTCACCTGCCTTATCAAACCTGAAATTAGTGAATCCAGGCAAAACTTCTTTTAGGACATTAGCAAGAGCAAAAATCTTGCTTTGATCTTGCGATAGATAGCGATACCAAGAGAAGTAGTTATCCATTGTGGGGTTTGGATGCGTATGTTCTTGATCGCTTACGCCACTCATCCCTCTTGGATTAATTTGAACGATTATAAATCGTCCCAAGTGCCATCTGAACCAACCAAGCTTCAGGGTAGAGTCTGCGGACAATATTGGCATGATTGATTGGGACTGCTCAAAAACGTGTTCAGACACCTTTGAGTGTTTATCATCATAAATTTCAACTTTCCCCAGCTCAAATTTTAGTAGTGGTTGGCTATCGAACCACAGTCGCTCATAGCGCACATTAGCTCTCAGGGACTTCATGTCATGCTCTATGGCAAGCTCATATTTGTAAACTCCCCCATTACCGTCTATTTCTAGTTCAAAACTTTGAATATTCGATGTTTGCCAGCGCGTACAATCAGATGCAGGAAACATTTCACTTGCTTTGCTGCCTATAGTCGCAAATGCCCGAATTCGGTGTAGAACGTCAAAGACTGTTGATTTGCCAGAACCATTTTCTCCAAGGAATAGGTTAAGTGAGTCAACAGTAAGCTCGAAATTTACGAGGCAACGAAAATTGTCGATGTAAATACGCTTAAGCATTTGTTTGTTTGCCCAATGCAGGGATTATTAGGAAAGTTATAGCCTGGATAGGGGCTTTTATCCGATTGTAGAGGCTACCTGACAAGCGATCGCGCCCCATCGAATATAATTAAAGAATTACACCAATAAGCACTCTCCCCATATTTTAGAGCGCTAGAAGGAGCCAGGAAGTTTTTATGACCAATTCAACTCAATCCCCAGAAGATCGCATCATTCCTACAGATCTTCGAGGAGAGATGTCAAGGTCTTATCTTGAATATGCCATGAGCGTGATCGTCGGTCGCGCTCTGCCTGACGCTAGGGATGGTCTCAAGCCAGTGCATCGCCGCATTCTCTTTGCCATGCACGAGTTGAGCTTAAGCCCCGATCGCCCATTTCGTAAGTGCGCTCGTGTTGTGGGTGACGTGATCGGTAAATATCACCCCCACGGTGATACGTCGGTGTATGACGCTCTGGTGCGGATGGCGCAGGACTTTTCCATGCGCGATCGCCTCGTGGATGGGCATGGTAACTTTGGCAGCGTCGACAACGATCCTCCCGCCGCGATGAGGTATACCGAGTGTCGCCTCACCCGCGTCTCCCAACAGGGGCTATTACAGGATATTGAGCTGGAGACGGTTGACTTTGGCGATAACTATGACGGTTCGCAACGGGAACCGCTAGTTATGCCGGCGCGCGTGCCGCAACTATTGTTGAATGGCTCCTCCGGTATTGCGGTTGGGATGGCGACTAATATTCCGCCGCATAATTTAGGCGAGCTTGTCGATGGGTTGATCGCGCTGATCGCCGATCCGCAACTGACGGATATCGATTTAATGCAGTATATCCACGGTCCCGACTTTCCTACGGGGGCGCTGATCCTTGGTAAAGAAGGCATCCGTGACACCTATACCACTGGTCGCGCTTCGATCACAATGCGCGCTGTGGCTGACTTTGAGACGATTACGGCTCCAGGTAGACAAGACCGCGAAGCAATTATTATCACAGAGTTACCCTACCAAACTAACAAGGCAACGCTGATCGAGAAAATTGCTGAGTTGGTCAACGATAAGCGCATCGATGGCATCTCAGATATACGGGATGAAAGCGATCGCGATGGTATGCGGATTGTGATCGAACTCAAGCGCGATGCCTACCCCAAAGTCGTACTGAATAACCTTTACAAGGGTACGGCGCTGCAATCTAACTTTGGTTGCAACATGCTAGCGCTAGTGGATGGTGAACCCCGCCTACTCAGGCTGAGAGAAGCCCTGCAAGTGTTTCTGGATTTCCGCTCTGAGGTGATTACGCGCCGCACGCAGTTTGAATTGCGTAAAGCGGAGGAACGCGATCATCTGTTGCAAGGTTTGCTGACGGCGTTAGAAAATTTGGATAGCGTGATTGCCCTGATTCGCGCTGCTGATGATAGTGCCAGTGCTAAAGTCGGGCTGATTGAGAACTTTGGCTTATCTGAACCCCAGGCTGATGCCATTCTGCAAATGCAGCTCCGGCGCTTAACCGCACTGGAATCGGACAAAATTGAAGCGGAACACGATGAGTTAGTCGCCAAAATTGCCGACTTTCGAGATATTCTGGCCAATCGCGATCGCGTCCTGACAATTACGAGAGAAGAACTGGAGATAATCAAAGAAAACTTTGCCACACCCAGACGCACGACGATCCTCCAAGCAGAAGGCGATATTGATACCGCCGATCTAATTGCTAACCGCGAAACCCTGGTATTGGTGACGGAACAGGGATATATCAAGCGCTTGCCGCTCGATACGTTTGTGGCTCAAAGTCGGGCAACGCGCGGTAAAGCTGGCACCAATATGAAAGGCGATGATGCGGTCGATCATTTCTTTGCCTGCCGCAGCCATGACAGCGTGCTTTTCTTTACCGATCGCGGCAAGGTATATAGCCTTAAAGGGTACGAAATCCCAGAAGGCAGTCGCACAGCTCGCGGGACGGCGATCGTGCAAATGCTGGCGATCTCCAGTGGTGAAAAAATTACGTCGGTAATTGCGGTTAGCGAATTTGTCGAAGATGAGTATCTCGTTATGCTGACGGCGGGTGGCTATATCAAGAAGACAAAAATCTCAGCTTTTGCCAATATTCGCACCAATGGCCTGATTGCAATTTCCCTAGAAGAGGGCGATCAATTACGTTGGGTGCGCCGCACCAGGGCAGACAACACAATTATGATTGGCTCCCAAAATGGCATGTCAATCCGCTTCCGTACCGATAACGAGCAATTGCGTCCGATGGGGCGCGATACCCGTGGCGTGCGCGCCATGAAACTAGCCGCAGGCGATAGTCTTGTGAGCATGGATATTCTGCCAGCGGGTCTAGCTGAAATCGAAGCTGATGAAAATGAGGAAGAGACCGAGAGCGTCGTAGATGTAACTAGCACTACCGAAGGGGAAGATGAAACCTTAGAAGCCTGTGGCGATGAAAAGGCACAAGGGCCATGGGTACTGGTCGTTACCGAACGTGGCTATGGCAAGCGCGTCCCCGTCAATCAATTCCGCATTCAACGGCGGGCGGGCAAGGGGTTACGAGTCACCAAGTTCAAAACGGGTCAGGATCGTCTCTCGGCATTGCGTTTAGTCGATGTTGACGATCAGCTCATGATTGTCACCTCTCGGGGCATTGTGATGCGGCAAACCACCGATGCGATCTCCTGCTATTCCCGTTCTGCTAAAGGCGTGCGCTTGCAAAGACTAGATGCTGATGATGCGATCGCCGCAGTGACGCTCGTACCACCAGCCCTCGAAGAAGATGTAGAGGAAGGTGCGGAGGAAGTGGCGGATGAATAGAGATACAAGACCATCAGAAGAGATCGTTCCCAGTACATTGCTACAAAATCGTCTCCATTATCAAGGTCGCAAATATACATATCGCGTCGATCGCCTCAAGCTACCTAACGGTGCGGAAGGTGAATACGAGTATATTTGCCATCCTGGAGCAGGCTTGGCGATTCCTGTCAATGCCGATGGCAAATTTTTATTGGTCAAACAATATCGGTTTGCCGTGCAGCGCTATCTGCTAGAGTTTCCTGCGGGTACGCTGGAGCCAGGCGAGAACCCAGATGAGGCAATTTATCGCGAACTGGAGGAGGAAACCGGTTATCGCGCCCATCGCTGGCAAAATCTCGGCTCTTTCTTCCTTTGCCCTGGCTATTCCGATGAAATTATTCATGCTTATCTAGCCCAGGATTTAGAACTGTTGGAGCACCCGCCCGCCCAAGACGATGACGAGGAAATTGAACTAGTTTGTTTAAGTGCAGACGAGATTAAGGATCTAATCGTTTCTGGTAATGCTGCTACCAGTCTTGATGCCAAGTCGATTACTGGCTTTTACCTGGCACTGCACTATCTGCCAAAGCATTAATTACCATAGTCGCGATTTTAGCTGCCGCACCCGATCTCCCACAGACCTCACGCAGGCGATCGCGCATGAGCTGCAATTTTTCGGGATGGTCTAACAAATCGCATATTCGTTCGGTAACGCTGGCTGGGGTTAAATGTCCCAGTAGTTCTGGCACAATTTCTTCATCAGCCCAAATATTCGGCCATGCCACTAACTTAATGCGACTTAGCATCCAGTGATTGATGGCCTTTGCTAAACCATCACCAACCAGGGGTAAATTGGCCAAAATACCGAGGATGCCGTCCCAACTCCGCATGGCATCCAACTGATTAGTCGGCAATAAAACGATCATCGGTACGCCTAAACCTGCCAATTCCGCCGTATTCGCCCCCACGGTGGTCACGCAAAGTTGACATTGTTGGAGTAAGTTATGGGCTGGAAACTGAGTATAGATTTCCACATCAGTACCAGCAGGTGTGCGCAGGATAAAACCCGATCCTGACTCCACCAGTTCGGCGGTTGTCCCCTCCACCAGGGCAACGATTGGGTTTGGTTGTGCAAATTGGGCTAAATACTGAGGTGTAATGGTGGGAGCAAGGGCGATCGCTATTTTTACGTCAGGTGTTTTTTGCCGCAGCAGATCGCAGATGGCTAGACATAACGGGACTCCCTGTCGCAGTTTCATTGCCTTAGAGCCGGGCATAAACACGACCAATTGATCGGTATTGGGTGCATTTATCAGAGTTGTCAAAGTTGTCAAAGCAAATTGCCGATCGACCATCAAATCCCCCACAACCTGGCTTTTATACTGAAACCTGGTGGGAATCCTGGCTGATACGCTCTCGTTGCGCACAGCAAAACGATCGATCCAACCAGGCCATCGGGCCTCCCATTCAGCATAAACAATAGTTTGATAACCGAGGCGCTTGCCAAGCACCACAGGAAATATTTGATCGCCCCCCAGAAAAATCACAACCCCTTTGTCATACCAATCCCAAGCAGGATCGGGTGTTCTACTCCACAGTAAGAATTGCCAAAAATGCTCTGCTGCCAGCACGCGATCTACACCTGGATAGGTATGCGCGATCGCCGCCTCTTGACCGCTGGCATTGGTATCGGGTGACAGGACAATTGAAATCCGCACGTTCAGCTCTTGAATGCGATCGAGACTTTTACTCAGTTCGCGCAAGACCGGATATACCCACGTTGTGAGTTCTCCAGGGCCGTTGGAAAGAATGACAATATCAGCGGAGTTGAGCATAAATGCAGTCTAAATCTAACTTTGCGTACCTGATTCAAGGTAAAGTAAAGCAAGCAATCGCCCCTTTCTTAACACTAAGAAATCAAGCATGTGGTTCTGAGTCAACTATTCGATAAACCAAAACCTATTATCGGTGTAATCCACCTGCTACCGCTACCAACGTCACCCCGTTGGGCAGGTAGTTTCAAGGAAGTGATCGATCGTGCCGAGCAAGAAGCAACCGCCCTAGCGGCAGGTGGCGTCCAAGGCATATTGATCGAAAACTTCTTTGATGCTCCTTTTACTAAAGGTAGCGTCGATCCTGCTGTAGTCAGTGTGATGAGCCTGGTCGTGCAGCGGGTTATCCAAATAGTAGACTTGCCCGTAGGCATTAATGTACTGCGTAATGATGGGCGTAGCGCCATGGCGATCGCTGCCTGTGTGGGCGCACAATTTATTCGCGTTAATGTTTTGACAGGCGTAATGGCCACCGATCAGGGCATTATTGAAGGCGATGCCCATAACCTGCTGCGCTACCGTCGCGAACTGGGATGCAATGTCAAGATTTTTGCCGATGTTTTAGTCAAACACGCCCAGCCCATATCTCAGCCTAACCTCACCCTGGCAATCCAGGATACGATCGATCGTGGTCTTGCTGATGCGGTGATCCTATCTGGCTGGTCTACAGGCGATCCACCACAAATAGAAGCACTAGAAGAAGCGATCGCTGCTTGTAGAGGCACGCCCATGCTAATTGGTTCGGGGGCAACCTGGGAAAATATCCCGCAACTGATCGAGCATGCTGACGGGGTAATTGTGTCTAGCTCACTGAAGCGACATGGCAAACTAAAGCAACCCGTAGATCCTATTAGGGTGAGTCGTTTTGTTGAATCGATGCGTCTGGCCTTAGATGGCATACATAACTCTAATTCATCGACCAATAATGCCAAACTTGCCGAAAAAATGAGTCACACCTCTTTACCGATTGGGTAGCTTATAATTATTTCTGATTTGAACCTGACCATTTATTTCAAATCCTATGCGACAACGTTCTGAGCCTACAATTTTCCGCTTGGCAAGGCCAATTATTATTGCACTTGCCTTATTTGGCGCATCTTTAACTACCTATCTCACCATTACGCACTTTGCGGGAAGTGGGCCAGCTTTCTGTACTACCCAGGGAACTGGTTGTGACCTAGTTTTAAATAGTGAATACGCCAAAGTGTTTGGTATACCGCTGACGATTTTTGGGGCGTTAGGCTATCTAACACTAGCTGGCTTAGCTGCTGTTCCTCTCCTAGTGAAACCAGAGGAGGTTAAAGCTAGGGAGCGTTTGAAGAAACAGACCGCTTTTCTCCTGTTCATGGTTTCTACCGCTACGTTCGTGTTTAGCGGCTATTTGATGTACCTGCTGGCTTTTGTGATTAAAGACGCAGGTGGACAAACCACTTTTTGCCTCTACTGTGTTACTTCCGCCACTACGATGACGACCATTTGGCTACTTAACCTGTTTGGGCACGACTGGGAAGATAGCGGACAGCTAATTTTTACAGGCTTAATTGTGGGAGCCATAGTTATTGTTGGCGCGGCTGGTCTTTACTCAACTCAAAGCAAGCTATCAGCCCAGAATCAAACCTTTGCGGGTAGATTAGTTCAGCACCTGAAATCATCAAATGTCAAAATGTATGGGGCATACTGGTGTCCCCATTGCCGCGATCAAAAGACTCTATTTGGTGATGTCGCAAAGCAAATTCCCTATATAGAGTGCGATCCCAAGGGTGAAAATCCTCAGACAAAGTTATGTCAAGACAAGAAAATCAAAAGTTTCCCCACTTGGGAAGTCGATAATAAGTTAGTCGAAGGACAGAAAACCTTAGATGAGTTGGCTAATATAACAGGTTTCCAGGGAGCAAGAAATTAGCTAGTTGGCTAAAATATACTGAAAATCTTACATTGCAGTACTTTTATACAAGAAATTCAACAAAAAGCAGATATTTCTATCCGATAAGTCCCGATCGCTTTAGGACAACCTCAAATGTCACAAATCAACACCCAGATCGATCTCGAAACCACTGACAAACTCACATATATCCAGCAACAAACGAATCAAGATCTGCCTGCAATTCTTCGTGCTGCCATTGATGATTACTATCAAAAGCTGAAGCAAAAAAAAACACCCTTTGAACTTTTAGAAGAATCAGGGTTTATTGGTTGTTGTTCTGTAGAAAGCGATTTATCTATCAACTACAAAGAAGTTCTGGCAACTGAACTTGAAGCAAAATATGGTGATCGTTGATACAGGCTTCTGGCTAGCCTTAGCAGATCAACAAGACGCTTTTCACAAGTCAGCTAAACGAACGCTACAACTGATTGATGAGCCACTGATTACAACTTGGTGTGTAGTTACAGAAACCTGCTATATGTTGCTGACACGAAAAGGCGTAACGGCTCAGGTTGCTTTCATGACCTCGATCTCAAGCGGAGCATTTGAGTTGTTTGACCTTCAAGCTCATCACGCTCCAAGGATTGCTCAACTTATGCAACAATACGCCAATCTCCCAATGGACTTAGCTGATGCCTCCCTTGTTATCCTTGCTGAAGAATTAGGCCACGGGCGCGTTTTATCAGTTGATTATCGAGATTTTAATACCTATCGCTGGAAGAACAAGCAACCATTTCAGAACCTTTTTTGAAACCAGATCTAAACACTATCCCCATATCCCACAGCATAAGGAGAGGCGTTTATGGCGATGCAGTTAGATTCGGTTGTTCCCTTTGGGCGATCGCTGGATGAATATATCAAAATGTTCAACCTCACTGAGGGCGATCTGCAAAAGTCGATGCTCAGTGTTGGTGATGGCCCCGCTAGCTTCAATGCCGAAGGTACAAAGCTTGGGTATTACATCAAGTCAATTGACCCACTTTATATCTTCACTGCCGATCAAATTAGAAATCGCTTCTATCAAGTTGTCGACAATATTATCGAACAGGTAGAACGCACACCAGGGGATTGGGTATGGACATATCACGGTTCACCCAATGGTTTGAGGAAACGCCGAGAAAAAGCTACAGAGCTTTTCTGTGCAGATTACGAGGATGGTAAAAATCAGGGCCGATATGAGATTGGTGAATTGCCTCAATTAAAGTATCGAAACTACGAATATGAACTAGGTTTGAGTTCCCATTTCCTGTTCTTGTATTCTGACCATCTCGATCAAAAATTTCATCTTGACTCCATCTTGGAAATGCTGAGAGTGTGTCAAGAGGTGAGGATTTTTCCGCTATTGACTTTGATGTTGCAGCGATCGCCACATCTTCAGGCGATCGTTGAGTGCCTTGAGGAGAAAGGGTATAAATGCGAAATCCAAAAGGTTGGGTATGAGTTGCAACGTGGCGGCAACGAAATGCTTAGAATTACCAAAAATGCAGCCTAACCACCCACTTGGTGGTAGGTATCCTGCAAGAAATCGTCCCTGAAGCAATCTCCTAGTCATTATTGACGAGTTATGCGGCTGGCATTAGGCAAATCTTTACAAGTTTTTAAGCTAAGCGATCGCTCTGGCTAGGTACATTCAATAATAATCCTGTATTTTCGCCCTAGCATTCCAAAAATATGACATCTTAGATATCGAGAGCCATATTTTTTCTTGAGACAGTTAGGGGAATTGCAGTTTTAGCCAAATCTAGCCTGAAAAAGCGAGGGAAACTTTGAGAACAGCAGATTTTTCAGCACGAGACGCAGAAGGTAAAGTCACATTCTATGTGCCTCTGTGGAAGCGGAAGGGGATTAGCCAGGAGTTATTTGATGACTACTGGAGAAATGTGCATGGACCAGTTTGTGCTAGATTGCCCGGTCAGTTTCAGTACTGGCAATTTCATGTCGATGGCAATGAAGGTGGCATCTGGCCGAACACTGACGGGATTGAGTACGGGTGCGATCCCGAAGATAATTTTGCTGGCATTGCCGAACTGACGTTTAAATCCGTCGACGATCGCAACACCTGGTTCAAGGCCGCTGCGATTTTAATGGATGACGAGCACAATATTTTTAGTAAAGCGATCGGCTATAACACCAGCGTTGGCAACTCTAAAACTTTTGTGGATGGCATAGCCGCAGGCGATCCCAATGGACGAGATACGAGCGAGCAGGTAAGACTGTTTGTCATGCTCAAAAAGCAGGACAGCGCAAGTATTGAGGAATTTCGCAATTATTTATTCGATAAGTTTGCGCCTACCGTCGTGCCGTGTAAAAACCTACTCAAACTGCGTGTGCACCAGTTCGATGAAGTAGATAATTCCCGACCACCTGCCGCAGGTGTAGATCATGGTGAGCCACCTGAGAAGAATTATCAAGCGGCGCTAGAAGTTGCCTTTGCTGATCGTCTAGATATGGAGCGTTTCTTTGCTTCGCCTGAATACACATCCACACTTGCAGACCAGCCTAAATATATCAAGCAGCTTTGCACATTCCCAAATAAAGATGCCTACACATTTGTTTACGGTGGGCAAATGACGCTAGCAGGACAGCGCAGTTCTATTGTTGCCCAACTAATCACACGTTTAGGAGCGGTAAATCAACTGCAAGACGATATTACGCAACTAATGCTGAATCAAAAGTTGTCGTAAATTGTCGTAAACAGTCGTAAACAATACTTAGCCTTTACCGGAGGGATGCAATGGCATACAAAAACGCAGTTTTAGATGATGAGGATTTGAAAGCAGCTCTAATTGGCATTAACCCTAAGTTTGGTGACTTGTGCATACGTGCTGCAGGCGAAGCTTGGGGCTTACCTCTGATTGCTCAGAAATGTAAAGCGCTGATTACGATCGCGATCGATGTCGTCAACCAGGATCATGTTGGTTCCGGCAATCCTTTTGGAGCCCATGTGACGATGGCAATCAAGCAAGGGGCTACCCGCGACGAAGTCGAAGAGGTGTTGTTGTTTACCTGTATCTATGCGGGTTTTAATAAAGCAGCAGGGTGCTTTGGAACACTAAATGATGTACTGGGACCTTCTACGGAAAAACTGGAGAATGGCATTGTTTACAATCAGAATGCCCTGGTTGATACTGGTTTAAAAGAAAGCTTAGCGCAGCTTCATCCCCAATTTGGCGATCTGTTCTATCGGTTAGCCTCCGAGGTGTGGGGATTACCAATCATCAGCATTAAAGAAAAAGCCTTTATCGCGATCGCGATCGACATTGCCAATCAAGATAAATCGACAGGCTCAGTCAATCCGTTTGTTAAACATATGGAAATAGCGGCTAAGCATGGAGCTACCCGTGCTGAAATCGAGGAGCTAATCACATTCACTTGCGTCTATGCAGGTTTCAATAAAGGGGTTAGTTTCTTTGCCGCGCTCCAAGATGTTGATGGCTGGCAATAAGCACAGACTTGGGAATCCCACACAAATATAGAATAACCAGGGAAATGTAGCAGTGAAACACCTATGGCAACCGCCACGCCTGCGCGTTAGTGAGGAAGATAGCGAAGAAAGACACGCCACATGGCTAGAACTATTCTACGATCTAGTTTTTGTTGTCGTTGTTGCTCAGCTCGCCCATCGCCTCAAAGATCATCTTTCATTGCCGGGGATTGCCGAGTTTGCGCTTGTGTTTATTCCCGTATGGTGGTCTTGGGTTGGTACTACCTTTTATGCAACGCGCTTTGATACCGATGACACGTTGCACCGCGTGTTTACAGTCATTCAAATGGCGGCGATCGCGGCCATGGCCGTGAATATTCATAAAGGAATGGATAATGCCTCAATTGGCTTTGCCTTATCCTATGTGATCGTGCGGGTCATCCTTGTGATCCAGTACATTGTGGCAGGATATCACGTCCATATCGCCCGCCCTCTTACCAATAGATTTGCTAAAGGCTTTGGTCTGGCCGCTGCGATCTGGGCAATATCAACTCTGATATCTATACCCTGGCGATTTGGTATATGGGTGGTGGGGTTGATTATAGATTTTGCAACTCCTATGACCGCAGGCAAACTGCATAGGCAGATCGCTCCCCATCCCTCTCATCTGCCAGAACGATTTGGCCTATTCACACTGATCGTTTTAGGTGAATCAATTGTTGCCGTGGTTGGTGGCATTGCCGAACAAAAATGGGAAATAGTTTCGATCGCAGCAGGCATACTAGGGCTTTGCATTGCCGCTAGCTTGTGGTGGGTTTATTTCGACAACCTCAATGACTCAGCGATTCGCTCCGCACGTTTAGGGCAAGTCGGTACATATCAAATCTGGTTGTACTCACATTTGCCACTAGTGGCGAGTTTGACTGCTGCAGGGGTGGGGGTGCAGAAGTTACTATCGAGCGATATGTCACTGGCATTACCAACTGAGAAGCGTTTGCTAATTTGTCTTTCACTGGCAATCTGCTACATCGCTTTAGGATTTATCCATCTCAGTACTGATTCTGGTAGCTTGCGGCGCAGTCAGATTCAAGCATTGGAAAGATTTGGTGCTGCCTTATTAATATTCTTAATCGCTTTACTAGGAGGAGATCTACCACCACTAGCATTAATCTCGCTGCTTGCTGCTATCTGTGTCTCACAGGTCGTGCTGGCTCATTTTAAATCTAGTGATGTCAAGCCGGAAGAGATCGGTAGTTAGGTTTAGTATTACTAATTCTTAAATTAAGGATGAAATTAGACCATATTTTGGTCATTGTGGTAATAGAGTTGGTAGTAATCAATTTGATTTGATTAAGTTGATTGATTTGATTGAGCGATCGCATACTAATCATCGATTTTGCAAATTCACGAGGGAAAAATGAAAAAAAGAACTAGCTACTATAAAGATTTATCCGCCGACTATTCAAAACCAGGTCTGGTATCCGATCAGATGAAGGCAACTCTGCTGGAAGATGCGGCTAGATTCATTGCCATGAAAGAAGCAACTCTGCCCCAAATTGGAGCAGATTACACGGCTGAACAGATCGAGAAAGAAAACAAGGAATGGTGGCCGACGCACTGCGAGGCGCTCAGGCAAGGTAGAGGCGATCTGCTGACGGGAGAATATAGAGAAGACCTAGTTTACTTCTGTCAAGATGGTCCTTACTACGGCCTAACTGAGCAAAGAGAGCGCGAAAAGCATTGGTGGGCGCTAATCGCTCAGCCTAATGTCACAATGTGCTGGCCGATCGTCATGTTTTGGTCAGAATTTGTGCATTTTGAGTGGCACTGTATGGATGATGAAACCAATGAAACGATCGCCAAGGGAACTGTTTCGTGGGTGCGTCGCGGTCATCGTGGGGCTTGCTATTACAAGAGCGAGCAGTTAACCTTCTATCGTGATGTCTTTGCTGAGCCAGAATTACTCACATTGATTACAACTTAAGCACATTTGTCACACACCTAAAGGTCGGGATAGAGGGCAGACACATAGGTCTGCCCCTACATATCCGCAGCGATCGCACATCTAACACCAGAAGATTTATCTAGCTATTAGGCTCCTAGCTAACTGCTAATAGCTACATGCTTTGATTCCCAAATTACTAAAGGATAAAGTTCATGACTGAAAACAAAGGCAAGATTGGAGTAATCATTGAAGATCACTTCGACCAAACAGAATTCCGCATGTTCAATGATTATTTCCCTAAACAGGGTTATGAAGTCGAATATATTTCACATCTATGGGGTCAACCGGAACTACACTTTGGCGCTAATCCTGATGATGGCGACTACGTCAACGTCGAAAAAGTAACGGTGACAAAAGAAATCAATGATGTCAATCCTGATGATTATAAGGGATTTATCTGCATTGGAGCCTACGCCATGGATCGTTTGCGATATCAGACCAATGTCAAAAAAGGTCAAAAGAACCAGGCTCCTGCTGTCGCCTTTTTAAGAAAGGTAATTGATAATCAAAATCTCCGACTTGGCACGATCTGTCATAGCATGTGGCTATTTTGTGCAGACTCAGATTTAATTAAGGGACGGAAAGTCACCTGCGCTCACAATATCATTTGCGATGTCGAGAATGCTGGAGCAGAGGTGATTTACGAAGGCGATGCCACTGCCGATCTGGTAATTGATGGCAATATTGTCTCAGCTAAACATCCAGGTGTAACTCAGCAATTCATGGAAGCCTTCATCAAAGAAATTGAATCCATTGGCAGTTAAATTCAATTGACGCTTCTCCATCAAGTTTAAGGTAATTTAAGGAAAGAAACATGAAAAGTATAAAGAGAGCTTTTCTATCCCTATTCCTAGCCATAACAACCATTGTTTGGCTAGGATTATTGGCTGGAGCTGGCAGTGCGATCGCCTCCCCCATAACTGGAGACAGAACCTATGTCGCGCAAGCCCTCCAAGCAGGAGAAAAATTAGTTAAGGGAGAGGAAAAAAAGATCGGTGACGGTACTGTTCGCACTTGGGTGAAATTAGGCAAGGATAATAAACCCGTTAGCATTGGCGTGACTATGACTGAGGGCGGTTTGACTGGATTACCTGACGATGTCGACACAGGCAAGGAAAAGGGCCAGGAATCAACCAAACTCAAACTACTCGATCAAATCGGCCACTATACCTTTGAGAACGAGTTAAAGTTCCCACGGGAAGCAGCTCCCTATATGCATATGGGATATAATTGGAACCCCTATGGTCACTGGCCACAGCAGGTGTTTACAGAGCCTCATTATGATGTCCACTTTTATATGGAGACACCAGAGTATCGGCATGAAATTGCCAAAGGTAACTACAAGGACATCTTGAAAGGGCACAAAAAATTACCACCTGAATTGACACCTAAAGGATACGAAATTGCTTACGGCACCCTAGAGCCGCGTATGGGCATCCACTGGGCAAACTTTAGCTCTCCTGAATTGCAGCCAGGTAAATTCAATAAAATTTTCTTGTTTGGTTCTTTTAATGGCAGGATGCTATTTTGGGAACCGATGATTACGCATAGATTTTTGCAGCAAAAGCCAACTAATTACTCTGAGGCGATCGCGCAGCCGGCTGCATATCCCAAGAGTGGTTACTATCCCATGACCTACAGCATCAAGTATGACCAAGATCGCAAAGAATTCGATATCTCGCTTGACGATTTAGTTTATAGAGAAGGTACTGAAGTAGCTAGTAATGCTCTAAAGTAAATCTTGATAAATCAATTGCATTTGAGAATAGCGATCGTGTAACTGCGATCGCTATTTCTCTTGATGTTTCTGTTTAGTTAAACATCTCAAAAGAGTATTTTTTGTACACATAAATTACCCAGAGAAAAGAGTAAAATGGATAACCTAATTCAAAACGATCCGTACGTTAATGGTTTTAGAGTGGAAGATGCTCCAAGACTCGATGGCACAGGGCATAACTTGGCTGAGCCTTCGCTAGGGGGAGTGGGTACGAGATATCGACAGCTTAACCCTACAGACTATGGCGATGGCATCTCCACTCCCGCTGGAGCAGACCGACCAGGAGCCAGAGAAATCAGCAATCGTCTATCCGCCCAAGCTCCTTCAATTCCTGATCCGAGAACGCTAACCGATCTAACTTGGATATTTGGACAGTTCCTCAACCACGATATCGACAATGCTAAATCAGGGACGCAACCATTTCCAATTGTGCTACCTCCTGGCGATCCAAAAGCCAACGATCCTCAGTTTGTAGGGCAGCTTTCTCGGTTTACCCGCAACGCCACTGACCCCGATACGGGTGCGCCATTTAATGTCGTACCTGCCGCCCAAATTAATACAGCGACCTCTTGGGTTGATGGTTCAGTTATCTATGGCACAGACACAATTCGAGAACAAGCTATTCGCACACTTTCAGGGGGAAAACTCAAAACCAGTGCAGGGGACTTACCTCCCTTTGACACTACAAACCTGCCTAATGCTACTACCCCTCTGTTCACTAAGAGTGAATTTTTTCTGTTTGGAGATGTTCGAGGCAACCAGCAGGTTGGATTGTCTGCCATGCAGACGCTGTGGATACGGGAGCATAATCGCTTAGCCGAAGAGTTAGCGGCAAATCACCCCACATGGACAGACGAGCAATTATATCAGCGTGCCCGCGCGATCTCGATCGCTGAATTTCAGGCGGTTTCTTACAATGAATATCTACCAGCACTGCTAGGCTCGAATAGTTTGCCTGCATACCATGGTTACGATCCATCAGCTGTTGGGCAAACCAGTTTGACATTTGCCACGGCTGCCTTTCGCACACCACACAGTGCTGTCAACGATCAATTTCTGCTATTGAATAGTAACGGTCAGCCAGACTCAAACAACCCTCTACCTCTATTTACAGGTAGTTTCAATCCCACACTTTACGCGCAGATCCCCGATCTAGTTGGCAAGGTGCTCTTAGGAGCTAGTGTCCAAACGGAAAAGAGAACCGATCCGAAGGTAGTTGATGGTCTGCGTAATGCTTTCTCTGACCTACAGGCTGAGGATATCCAACGTGGACGAGATCAGGGTTTACCAAACTTCAACTCCGTCAGAGAAGTATTGGATCGGCTAAATTCTACTGGGCAACCTTTTCCAGCTTACACAAGTTTTGCCCAGATCTCTTCCGATCCGCAGGTGCAAGCAACTTTATCCGATCTCTACAACGGCGATGTCAATAACATCGACATGTTAGTGGGCATGCTATCGGAAGACTTACCGCTAAATCAATTTGGACAAGTGGCCTCCAGTGTTGGGCCAACCGCTGGAGCGATCATTAATCTCACATTTCAACGCTTGCGAGATGGCGATCGCCTTTTCTACAAGAATCCGATCGGTAATGGGGGGCTATTCACTCCTGCTGAAATTGCTGAAATCGATCGAACCCGGCTCTCCGATATCATTCGCCGCAATACAGATGCTCAACTAGTCCAAGACAATGTCTTTACCTTAACCCCACCAGTCGCTCCAGTACCGCAAACCTATTTAGGAGGCGTTGCTAATGAGAATATCAATAAAGCGGGAGGCGTGACAGGGGCAGCGGCTTTCCCACTTCCCGGTGATGTCTTCTTCAATGGTCGGATTGGCAATGATATTGTGGCAGGTGGCAGAGGGAATGACACCCTAAGAGGTGGACAGGGCAATGATGTGGTGGCAGGTGGCCCCGGCAACGACCTGATGTTAGGGGATAAGGGTGATGATTTTCTCGCATTAGGAGGTGCGACATTCTCGACTCCCACTGTTAGTCCTTTTTCTCCCACTTTAGTTGTGGGATTGACGGGCAATACTGGTGCGACAGGTACCGTGACTTTGAATCAAACAGCCTTTAACTTCTACAACATCTCAGGCTCCTACAGCGGTCTATCAAGTCCCTTATTAGCATCGGGCAATGCTGATGTTCTGGGATCTCCTGCCAGTGCTTTACAGATTCATTTTGGTCGCCCCGGCTACGATGGCCACCTCATTCGCAATCTTCAAGTTACCGATAATGGTGATGGTTCGGGCACGTTCGACGCAAACATACAGTTTTCCGTGCAAGACTTGATTGCTCTGACTGGCGGTGCTTTCTACATAGATTTGGGAACGCGCAATTTCCCAAATGGAGAATTGCGCGGACAGCTTGGACTGAGCTTTACTCCTCTAGTGGGTAGTGACTTTATGTCTGGTGGAGAAGGTAATGATGCGATCGCAGCGGGCTCTGGTAATGATACCTTATACGGTGGTTTTGGTAATGACGTGCTATCAGGTGCTTCTGGTAGCGATACGTTTGTGCTTGGTTCTGGGGAAGGTTCTGATGCGATCTTAGACTTTGAGAAGGGTAGAGATAAAATCGGTTTGCTTTCAGGGCTAACATTCAACGATCTAATTATTACGCAAGGTGGAAATCCAAGTACTGCGACTAATAGTATCGTCAATCCCTCCTTCTTTTTCCCACAACCGCCTTCTCTAGGGTTGGCTTTAGATAGTCAGAACAATACCCTAATCACTGTCAGAGCTACAGGTGAACTTCTAGCCTCACTGGCCTTTATCCAAGCAGGTACGATTACTGCCGACGATTTTGTCTCAGTCAGTAGCTTGCCGATCTAATCGACAATCGCATCTTGCTTTGGCTCTATGACTCGTAGCGATCGCGTTTACCCCAGCTAACATGATCGCACGAGATGATTCCATGCCATTTTTGTTGCGAGCTTGTCAATCTGAAGATAGCAGATCCTAAAGATAGAGGATGTCCCTAATGCATCTCCTATCTTTAGTTTTAAGACTTCTCTAAATTTCTTCTGCCACAATCTCTGACCCGCTTAATCGTTGCAGATTAAAGAGCGGCACCGCCACTAGTGCTCCCAAACAAGGTGCGAAGATGTAAAGCCACAGATAGTTCAAATTGCTACCAGTAATCAAAGCGGGTGCGATCGAGCGAGCTGGATTCAAGGAAGCGCCAGTGAGCGGGCCGCCGACTAACGCGATCACGAACAAGATGAATCCTATAGTAACCCCCACAGTTGGGCTACCCGTTTTGGGACATAGCTTGCAATCGGTCGTTGCTACATTGAGGATCGTAAACATCAAAACACAGGTAAGCAGCGCTTCCAGCAGAAAAGCCTGTAGAGGAGGGAGAAATGGAGGAGCATTCGATGCCAAAGTAGGATCGGTAGGAAAGAGTCCCTTAAGTACGAGACTCGCTAATAAAGCACCACCGGTTTGGGAAACAGCATAATAGATAAATTCTTTACGAGGAAAGCGCCCAGTGAGCCAAAAACCTAGAGATACAGCGGGATTGACGTGTGCGCCGGAGATATCGCCGAGCATATAGATTACAGCAGCCAACGTCATACTAAAGGCAAGGCAAATACCAATATGCGCGATTGCCCCTTTACTCACCTCATTCACCAAAATCGCGCCAGTTCCAAAGAACACGAGCAGGAATGTGCCAATAAACTCAGCTAAATAACGTTTCATGATTTAGTTTGAATATACAAAGTAAGAAAACATACCAGTATTAAATCGTAAAAACACTATCTATCTTGCTTTCGCAGCGATCGCACCTGGCAGAAACTATGGCTACTAACCAAGTTCATATTTAAAAGTGCTTAGCCCATAGCAAGATCGCACCCGATTGAGGGCGCACTCCAAGGTAGAGTAAAATTATCCCTCCTACGGCATTTGCTCTGCCTTTTGACCCCATGTATTGCGACTACCTGGTACAGATCCTCACCGCCCGTGTCTACGATGTTGCGCAAGAATCACCACTGGAGTATGCGCCCAACCTTTCAGCAAGGCTAAATAATAAGCTGTTGCTGAAACGGGAAGACATGCAGTCGGTTTTTTCGTTTAAACTGCGTGGTGCCTACAACAAGATGGTGAACCTGTCGCCAGAATTGTTGGCCAAGGGGGTAATTGCCGCTTCGGCAGGAAATCACGCCCAAGGTGTTGCCCTGGGGGCATCTCGACTGGGAACCCGCGCAATTATCGTTATGCCCGTGACCACGCCGCAGGTGAAAGTGGATGCGGTGAAAGCCCGTGGTGGTGAGGTAGTGCTGCATGGCGACACCTACGATGATGCCTATACCTACGCCCGTCAACTGGAAGCAGAGAAAGGTTTAACATTCATTCACCCCTTCGACGATCCTGATGTGATTGCCGGACAGGGCACGATCGGCATGGAAATTCTGCGGCAGTGCCAGCAACCTATTCATGCGATTTTCGTGGCGATCGGTGGCGGTGGATTAATCTCAGGGATTGCCGCCTATGTCAAGCGCTTGCGTCCTGAAATTAAGATTATTGGGGTGGAACCCGTGGATGCCGATGCTATGTCCCAATCGCTCCAGGCTGGGCAGCGGGTACGTCTAGCCAATGTGGGTTTATTTGCTGATGGTGTGGCGGTGCGCGAAGTGGGAGAAGAAACCTTTCGCCTTTGCCAACAATACGTCGATGAAATTATTCTGGTCGATACGGACGATACCTGTGCGGCAATTAAAGATGTGTTTGAAGATACGCGATCGATTTTAGAGCCAGCGGGAGCACTGGCGATCGCCGGCGCTAAAGCCTACGTCGAGCGGGAGCAAATCCAGGGACAAACATTAATTGCGGTAGCCTGTGGTGCCAACATGAACTTTGATCGCCTCCGCTTTGTAGCGGAACGGGCAGAGTTTGGCGAACGCCGCGAAGCGATCTTTGCCGTGGAAATTCCCGAACAGCCTGGTAGTCTTTGCAAATTTTGCGAACGGATTGGCAGACGTAATCTCACGGAATTTAGCTATCGCATTGCCGATGTCAAGGGAGCCCATATTTTTATAGGCTTGCAAATCCAAAATCGTGCCGATGCGATCGAATTGGCGGAGAATTTTGAAGCTGGTGGATTCAAAACGATCGACCTCACCGATGACGAACTGACGAAGCTACACCTGCGACACATGGTGGGTGGCCACTCTCCCCTCGCCGATCATGAATTGCTTTACCGATTTGAGTTTCCAGAACGACCCGGCGCACTGATGAAATTTGTCAGTTCTATGAGTCCCAACTGGAATATCAGTATGTTCCACTACCGTAACAACGGTGCAGATTATGGCCGCATTGTCGTAGGAATACAGGTTCCCCCGCAAGAGATGCAAGAATGGCAAGCATTTCTGGACACACTCGGCTATCGCTATTGGGATGAAAGCCAGAATTTAGCCTATAAACTATTCTTGGGATAAGATGTCATACTTAGTCGATGTAAGGTGAGAACTTAAATAATTAAGAGACATTCCGCAGTAGTATCTCTGCCAAAAAATTCAGTGAATTTTGCGGCTAGATTGCGACTCGATAGATCTCCTAACTTAATGTTAGTATCCAGTGGGAGCAAGGGGCGATAGCTTTGTGCTGTTCTTAACCACAGACCCAGTTTCGCGATCTCGATATTCTCCGCAGACGGATCGCAACCAAATAGATTGCGCTGGCAAATCATCGCCATTAAATCAAGCTGATTAAAGCCTGGAAATCCTTCGCATATTTCTGGTTCTAGTACGACATCTAATTGTTGTAGCTCCTGTTCGATTTTGCGATACTCACTTAGTAAACAGTTGAGCGCTGTAATTAGCCCAATGCCAGAGCTACAGTTAATATTTACGATTTTAAGATCGAGTAAGCTATTCAGCCGCAAGCGCAGATATGCCAAAGCATCTAGATCGCTAGAATCACTATTAGCACTAGATAAGGGTAGTTTATTGGCAAGATAGTATTTAATCGCACTACTAATAGAGGTACTGTTTAGTAATGACTTGGGTGGATAATTGTATTTGCGTCGCTTCGGTGACTTCTCGGGTTCCATTCTCAGTAGAGCCAAATCTTTAGTTGATTCTTCTAGCACAAACGCCAGGACAGTATTCGATATTTCTTCATCGAAGTTAAACCGCGTGAGTTCCTTGATCTGACGACACAATTCATCACCTACAAATAAGAATCGATCTAGGATGTCATCTTGGGCAAATAAACTACCTCCATAGGCATTAACCTGCCAATTCGGTCTCAAATTACCTTGGTCGATCCAGTTGAAAATCGCTTTGTAATTCACCCAAATTGGCTGATTGGTATATGGATTGTAAAATTCATAGGCATTATTAAGCAGACCATTAGTCAGCAGTTGTCTATCTTCACAAACAGCAATAAATAAAATCCGGTTTAATAGTTTTTGTGCTTGAGCGATCGCCACTAATTTGATGTCATCTACTCCATTTTGGAGTTCCAGCGATCGCGGTAGTTGCTGCAACCGATATTGAAAGTCTTTAACCAACTGTAAGCGAATTTTATGCAATTGACTGTAGAAATCTTTGGCAATATCTGCCTCAACTTGTTGAGACTCTTCTAATAACTGTGAAGTGCGTGAAGCCTCTTGTGTTTTCGCCGCACCAGTCAAAAGCGTGCGGCGGCATAGAATGAAGTAAAACTGCTTCAAATTTTCGGGGTCGGTTAATCCATCAAGATAGAACTGTTGGTAAAACAATGAGGAACTCAACTTGTGATAGAGGCGAATCTCATGATAATTAGTGACAATTAGCCACTCTGTCGTATCATGAATTGATTCTGGTTTGAGATCGATCTCACCTGGGAAAATCTCCGCTACCACATGGGAGGTTTCTTCCGTAAAAAAGCCAAGGCAGGGAGTAGGGCGAAATTCCAGTTCCCATCCCTTATTGTCTGGATAAAATGGCGAGCGATAACCTAAAACATCAACAAATATTTCATGCAAAAACTCAGCATCGGTGGCGTCATTTGAGCGATCGCTACTGGTAATGAAATCTAACCACTTTTGAATTTTTGCGGTACGACTATCTAGATTGGCAGGGAAGCCAAAACTACTCATCCGCTTAGCTAGCGTTTTGAGGGGAAATAGCTGGTATGGGGAGAGCTGGCTCATGAACCTCTGAGCTGGCAATTAATTATTCTATTATCGGTTATTTACTGGATAGTGCCCAAGTTGGTTTACTGTTCGCGATTAATCGACTCCTGCTGCTGGGACTCCGCTGCCACCTCAGCCTGTAGCTGTGCCAGCTCTTCTGGCGACATTTCTTCTAGACGCTTTTTGAGCACAGCAGTTTTGTATTCCTCTAGCTGTCGATCGTAGGTCATATTTTTGGTTACTACGCGGAGGAGGTAGGTGCTGAGCCATACTAGCAAAGCACCTACAAGTACAACCTGGCTCCAGATCCCTGCGTTTAGTTCGTCAATTCCAAAAAATTGCAGACCAAAATACGCACCTCCACCAAATAGGAAAAACGCCAGAACAATAGCAATAGCATCAATACGACGCATCTAGATTTTGCGGGGCTGAGGGCGGAAATTAAGCAAAGGTGCGAACAGCAGTAGTCCTGGGAAAAAGAAGAACGCGGTAAAGCACAGGAATACTCGCTCGAATGAGCTAGTCACATACCAACGCGCTTTGAAGTAGAACAATAGCGCTAGGGGTATGACGAAAAGATAAGCACCTGCAACCAAGGCATAAACTACAGGACCAGATAGAAGCAAAGACATAAAGCTTATAAAGTTGTTGGTTTTTATCTTAGTTGAGCTAATTTTAACTTAAACTGAAACCAAGATTGAGTCAGTTATTTTATGGCATGCCATCAGTTTTGGCGCGGTCTCAGTGGCAACAGTTACGGTATGGAGATCGCATTAAAATTATTTGTCTTGCGTGTTGGGTATGAGCTTCTAAATACGTTGTCTCGAACAAAAAAATCAACTGCTACCCGAATATCCTAAAATGGCTTAGATACAGGCATTTGGCATCCAGTTCATCCATTGCCAACAAGGACCCCTAGTATATGACCCTCGGATATCTTGCGCTAGTTCTACACGCTCACCTGCCATTTGTACGCCACCCTGAGAGCGATTATGTTCTAGAGGAAGAGTGGCTTTATGAGGCAATTACAGAAACCTACATCCCCCTCCTTAAAGTATTTGAGGGACTGCGGGCGGACGGTATTGACTTTAAAATCACGATGACCCTGACCCCTCCGTTGGTCTCGATGCTGCGCGATCCGTTGCTACAGGAGCGTTATGATGCCCATCTCACGCAACTGCAAAAGCTAGTAGCGTGTGAGGTAGAACGCAATAAAAATAACAGTCATCTCAAGTACCTGGCCGAATTTTATGAAAAAGAATTAGCTGAGGTGCGATCGCTCTGGCATCAGTACGACGGCGATCTGATCGGTGCATTTAAGCAATTCCTGTCTAGCAATAACCTGGAAATCATCACCTGCGGTGCTACCCACGCCTACTTGCCCATGATCAAAATGTACCCAGAGGCAGTATGGGCGCAGCTCCAGGTGGCAGTGGAGTACCACGAACAGGAATTTGGCAAAGCGCCCAATGGCATCTGGTTACCTGAATGCGCCTACTTCGATGGCTTAGATCGCGCGATCGCCGATGCGGGCTTACGCTATTTCATCTCCGATGGGCATGGCATTATGTACGCGCAGCCCCGTCCCCGCTTCAGTACCTATGCCCCAATTTATACTGAATCAGGCGTAGCTGTATTTGCTAGAGATCAGGAATCCTCTCAGCAGGTATGGTCGGCACGGCTAGGCTATCCCAGCAACCCTGTGTATCGGGAGTTCTATAAAGATTTAGGCTGGGAAGCTGATTACGACTACATTAAGCCCTTTATCATGCCGAATGGTCAGCGCAAAAATACGGGGATTAAGTATCACAAGATCACAGGTCAGAATTTAGACCTTGGGGCTAAGCAACTTTACGATCCCCACTGGGCTAGGGAAAAAGCCGCCGAACATGCTGGCAGCTTTTGCTTTAACCGTGAAAAACAGATCGAACATCTGAATCACTCAATGGGGCGTCCACCGATTGTGATGTCGCCCTACGATGCCGAACTGTTCGGTCACTGGTGGTATGAGGGGCCGTGGTTTATCGATTACACGATCCGCAAAGCCTACTACGACCAAAAGGTATTTCGCCTCACGCATCTTGCCGATTATTTACAGGAAAATCCCACACAGCAGGTAGCACGACCCGCCCAATCGAGCTGGGGTTTTAAGGGCTTCCACGAATATTGGCTGAATGAGACCAATTCCTGGGTATATCCGCATTTACATAAAGCTACAGAACGCATGATCGAGCTGGCACGTCGCGAACCAGCCGATGAATTAGAGCGCAAAGCCTTAAATCAGGCAGCACGCGAGATCTTGCTCGCCCAATCCTCTGACTGGACGTTTATTATGAGCACAGGCACGATGGTTCCCTATGCCGTGCGCCGGACGCGATCGCATCTTTTACGGTTCAATAAACTATTTGAGGATATTAACAACCACCAAATCGATTCCGGTTGGCTAGGAAAAGTCGAATATATGGATAATATCTTTCCTGCGATCGACTACAAAGTCTATCGTCCCATGGGAGCTAAGCTGCCGACCTCAGTTTAAATCAAATGCCCATCAATCAACACAGTAATTCTATTAATTATTAAGAGTCAATGCGTCTATCTCAAATGCTCTGGGTAACTCTGCGCGAAGATCCGGCAGAGGCGGAAATTAAAAGTCACAAACTACTGCTAAGAGCGGGATATATTCGTCGCATCACCAGTGGCGTGTATGCCTACTTACCCTTAATGTGGCGCGTACTCCAAAAAATCTCTGGCATTGTGAGAGAAGAAATGAATGCCACAGGCGCACAGGAATGCTTGCTGCCACAGCTACAACCTGCGGAGCTATGGCAAGAATCTGGTCGCTGGGATACTTATACCCAAGCCGAAGGGATTATGTTTGCGCTCACCGATCGCCTCGATCGCGAGTTGGGTTTAGGCCCCACCCATGAGGAAATTATTACGGCGATCGCCCGTGAGATGATTCGCTCCTATCGCCAACTCCCGCTGCATCTGTATCAAATGCAAACCAAGTTCCGCGATGAAATTCGGCCTCGATTTGGCTTAATGCGCGGACGGGAGTTCATCATGAAAGATGGCTACTCGTTTCATACTTCCGAAGAGTCCTTGAAAGAGACTTACCGCGACATGGATCGTGCCTATCGCCATATATTTACGCGCTGCGGACTAGAGTTTAGAGCTGTAGATGCTGACTCTGGTGCGATCGGTGGTTCGGGCTCCCAGGAATTCATGGTTTTGGCGGAAGCTGGCGAGGACGAAGTACTTTACACACCGGATGGTAAGTATGCCGCCAACGTCGAGAAAGCAGAATCTCTGCCACCTGATGCCGTCGCATCACCATTTAGCGCCTACGAGAAACGCCATACGCCCAACACAGAAACAATTGAGCAGCTTTGTCAGGTACTTGAGTGTGAACCTACTCAGGCACTCAAGCAGGTTTTGTATCAAGCCACCTATGACAACGGCGCGATCGCACTAGTATTAGTGAGCATCCGCGCCGATCAGGAAGTGAATGAGGTGAAGCTGCAAAATGAACTGGTAAAGCTGGCAGCGGATTATCAAGCCAAGACGATCTTAGCTCTGCAAATCCCCGATCCTGATATGCAAAAGCAGTGGGCAGCTAAACCTCTGCCACTGGGATATATTGCGCCTGACCTAGAGGACAATTACATTCAGAAATCTAAGCAGTTGGCACCTAAATTCCTGCGTCTGGTCGATCGCACCGCTGTCGATCTCAAAAACTTTGTCACGGGTAGCAACGAAACCGACTATCACGTTGTCGGGGCCAACTGGGGCGAGCAATTTCCCCTACCTGCCAAAACTGTTGATATTAGAAAAGCAAGACCAGGCGATCGCGCCACCCACGACCCCAGCCAACTGCTGCAAACAGCTAGAGGCATTGAAGTGGGACACATTTTTCAATTGGGTACGAAGTACTCAGCGGCGATGGGTGCGACCTATACGAACGAACAAGGTGAAGATCTACCGCTAGTAATGGGTTGCTATGGTTTGGGTGTATCGCGACTAGCCCAATCAGCGATCGAACAGTCCCACGACAAAGATGGCATAATCTGGCCGGTAGCGATCGCACCCTACCATGTGATTATTTCCGTGCCTAATGTTAAGGATGAGGCGCAGATGGCAGTAGCGGAGCAACTTTATACAGTTCTTAATCAGGCAGGAATTGAGACTCTGCTCGACGATCGCGATGAAAGGGCTGGCGTGAAATTTAAGGATGCTGACCTGGTTGGGATTCCTTTCCGCATCGTCACTGGACGCAGTATCGCTGAAGGCAAAGTGGAACTAGTCAACCGAGCAACTAAAGAAACCATTAACCTGGATGTAGACGCTGTGACTGATTATTTGCGTACGGCGATTACCTCCAGTATGCGTTCCGCCGTTGGTTAAACAGAAAGCGCTTCTGGATGGCGATAAAATTATCTGTCATTGCCTAGATGTTTAGGGGTGGGCACAGAGGCGCTACCCCTACGGTGCCGGATATCCAATATCACAAGAAACGCCTGCTTAGAATAAAATTTTCACTATATTGAGATTAACAAATGGATATTAAATTACTTGCTTGGCCTGGTTTAATTACAATTGCTGCTTTACTGCTCTATTTTAGTCTCAGTATAGGTGTTGGCGTTGCCCGACGGAAATATAAAGTCCCCGCACCCACCATTACCGGAGATGAGAATTTTGAGCGGGCTTTTCGTACCCATCAAAATACGTTGGAGCAATTAGTCATATTTCTGCCTAGCCTGTGGCTATTCAGCATTTTCAACAATCCAGTTTGGGGCGCAGCGATCGGTGGCGTTTGGGTGTTGGGCAGAATTGGTTATGCCTGGGGTTACTATACCGCTGCGGAGAAAAGAGGCCCAGGTTTTGCGATCGCATCCCTCGCTACGCTCGCTTTATTAGTGGGTTCGGTGATCGCGATCGTAGGGAAACTGATCAATTAAACTTTTAAGGGTACGAAATAATACCATAATTCCTTGATTATGTGCCTAGTGGACTATTTAACTTAAAGAAGCGACAATGTGTGAGTAAATTGATTATTGGTTAGCAATTTAGAATCGCGTAATTAATGCACATAGCTTGGCTAGGTAAGAAAACACCCGTATGTGGTAATGTCACCTACGGTCGCGAGATCACAAATGCTTTGCTGGATCGAGGACACGAGGTTAGCTTTCTTCACTTTGCGTCCGAGAGCGAAGGGGAAACTGAGTCAGAAGAATCTGCCATTGATAGCTTTCAGGAATGTCATGAGGTTACTTTACCCTTCTTATATAAATCCACCATTTATACCGTGCCGACCCTGCGCACTAACAAACTGTTGGTGGATGCTCTCCATAGCCTCAAACCAGACTTAGTACATGCATCGTTAGCATTATCCCCCCTAGACTTTCGCCTACCAGAAATCTGCGCTGAGATTGGCGTACCGCTGGTTGCGACCTTTCACCTGCCGTTTGATATTAAGCGCCGCAATCTTACTTCCAGCACGCAACAACTTACATATCAGATTTATGCGCCTTCGCTCGCAGATTACGACCAGGTGATCGTTTTTTCGGGAGTGCAACGCGATCTGCTCAAAAAACTAGGCGTGCCCCGCAGCCGGATTGCGATCGTGCCTAATGGTGTCGATCCTGAAAAATTCTCCCCCGGTTATTCCAACATCAAAGCTGAACTGAATGCCGAGCATTTGTTTGTCTATCAGGGCAGACTCGCACCGGAGAAAAATGTGGAGGCATTACTGAAAGCTTGGACTAAACTCAAATTGCCGCGCACCTGCAAACTGGCGATCGTGGGTGACGGTCCCTTAGCTCCTAGCCTGAAAGCCTTTTATGGTTTAGATCCGACTATAGAGTGGTTGGGTTTTATTGCAGACGAACAACGTCGGATCGAAATCCTCAGGGGGGCAGACGTATTTATTCTGCCTTCCCTAGTAGAAGGACTTTCTTTATCTCTACTAGAAGCGATGTCCTGCGGAGTGGCTTGTCTGGCGACTGATGTGGGTGCTGATGGAGAGGTGCTTTCAGATGGCGCAGGTATTATTCTAGATACGAGAAAGTTGATCTCGCAATTATGCACCCTG
The DNA here is from genome assembly GCA_943367755.1 of Rhizobium sp. Q54. Taxonomy (GTDB): domain Bacteria; phylum Cyanobacteriota; class Cyanobacteriia; order Pseudanabaenales; family Pseudanabaenaceae; genus PCC-6802. Next base: position 91,652 of record CALRKB020000002.1, read on the forward strand.
CTGCCGCTGTTTGTTTCGCATCCTGAGATGGCGAGTATGCTGGGGCAAAAGGCAAGACGAAGGGTTTTAGACCGGTATACCCTGAATAAAAATATCGACCAGGTGGAACAGCTATACGCTCAGGTATTAAAGCAACAAAGAGTGAATGTAAGCCTATATTGATATGTATTGGTTCCTAATTCTGGTGGAGTCGTAACATCCGTAGATAGACATACGACATCAGGAAGAAATTACACCTGATAAACAGTTAATTGAACTTTCCTTATGAAATCTGTTTCCGGCAAAATCCTATGCAAAATTGTTGAACGTTATGCTGGTTACAGGAAGCCATCACATTTATGCGAAGAAAGGTATCAATGTTATCCTCTCCATTCCAGTTCGCGGTTACCGCGATCTTCCAATAGTTACTCTGCAAGGGCTATTCAAGGATGCTGAACTTAGTGAGGAAGATTTAGATTAATGGTACTCCCTTAAGATTCACATTAATCTAGGTTTGGAAGTGTTGAAACGCGCTTTGCATTGTTAAACCTTCAATGCGATCGCCTCTATCCCCACTGATAATTTCGCCAATAATCGCAGTTTCAGGTAAGCGAGCTACTAAAGCTTTAGCGACAAAAGGGGGCAAGCATAAAACTAGCTCAAAGTCCTCCCCACCATATAGCACCCAGTCCATTGCTTTCTCCCCTGCAATGATATGAATGACTTCCGCGATCGCAATTTCCGGCCAATATAAGCGCGCACCTACACCACTAGCTTTGCATATTTGGATGATTGCATCTGCAAGACCATCACTGCTATCCATACCTGTAATCTTGACTGCTGGTGATTCTAATTGCTCGTCGAGAATTTTCCAGATCAAAGGCGGAACATCCAACCGGGGTGTTGGTCTTTGATGCGATCGCTTTAATGAGAAAATTATCTCATCTCGCAGTGAGAAATCCGCTAGTTTCTCAGCTAATTTGGGATTTAACAAAAGTTCCAGTCCGGCTTTGGATAAACCGTGATTTCCGGTAATTACGATTAGATCGCCAACCTGAGCTGTGTGGCGCTGGATGGCTCGACCTGTGGCAACCGTGCCAAATGCAGTTACGGATAGGCAAATATGGGGCGATCGCACGGTGTCTCCACCCACCAATTGCGAACCATACTGCCGCAAGCATTGATCGAAGCCACGATATACTCCAGTAATCCAATCTACAGGCGTAGTTGGTGGTAGTCCAACAGCGATCGTCATCCCCCACGGCGTAGCACCCATGGCGGCCAAGTCAGATAGATTTACTGCCGCCGCTCGCCATCCTACATCCTCGGCACTAGTTGTCGCATCGCTAAAATGCACCCCATCGATCAGCATGTCAGTCGTAACTACTAGTTCGTGACCCTCTGGTAATGCACCCATCACAGCGGCATCATCGCCTACCAAGTCAGAACAAAAGGGGCGAAACAACTGTAAAAGTCCTTGCTCGCCCAGATCTTTGACTAATCGATTTATCACGTTCAGTTTGCTGGAGGGGCGAACGGCTGTTCGCCCGTACATAGATTCATGTCTAGTTCGATTTTAAAGAATTGGTATTAATCAGTGCGATTAATTACCAGAGCAAATGGTTCTGGTTATGCTACATCCATGCCCTACGCTGCTGCAAGACTCTAAAGCATAACGTTCTGCTAAGGCTTCTGTTGTACCCCAGCCTGTACCAGCCGCATTATCAGAAGACTCGGCTATGCTACCACAAGCATTCTTAAACCAGATCAAAGCACGGCAATCGCCAGATCCAGCAACACTGCTACATTCAGCTATAGCTCTTTGTTCGGCTTGCGCACGGTTGCTATAGTTCCAAGCATATCCTTTACTTTGGGTAGACCGAGACCAGGCTATTGACCCATACGAATCCTGGGCAGAAGCAGCCACTGCTCCCACTGATACCATCGGCACCGCCATCATTCCAGCCAGGACTAGGTGCCGGCATAATTGACGCATCATCATGAAAATTATTCCTTATGCTGATTAACGTAAGTTGTACTTAAGACGATTCTTCCCTGGTAACTAGATAAAAGTGACTAGCGATCCGTACAAATCGTTCTTGTGACTTGGCAACCTCTGCCTACATCTCTACAGGACTCTAAAGCGTAGCGTTGGGATAATGCGGTAGTCGTACCCCACCCCGTACCAGCGCCACCATCATTAGATTCGGCGATGCTGCCGCAGGCATTTCTAAACCACAGCAGAGCGCGGCAATCACCAGCCCCAGATCGACCATTACACTCTGCGATCGCACGACTTTCAGCGTCATAGCGATTGCGATAGTTCCATGAATATCCCTTATCTCCTGTGGTGCGCGAACGGGCGATCGCACCATACAAATTTTGGGCAGATGTCGCTGATGCACCCATTGCCACGATTGGTATTGCTACAATCCCAGTCAGGACAATCTGCTGCCATAACTTACGAATTACCATAACTATTACCTCAACTCAACCATTACCTAACAGTGATGCAGGCTTGCTACCGGCCACATTAATTTCATGTAATTCAGTGTAGGTATTTTCCATGGGTCTATCTGTGATCTGAGCTATCAACAGATTGCGATCGCGATCGTGGGGATGAGTGATGGCGATCGCATTACAAATTCAAATAACAACTCTAATAGTCTCTAAGGTTGGATCGGAACTACCGTTGAGCGTGCCACCTGCTGTTTTAATCGCCAGAATATATTCGATCGCCTCAAGACTAACTATTTCTCCAGGACAAATAACTGGAATACCTGGGGGATAAGGACAGATTAGTTCGGCACTCACACGTCCAACTGAGGATTTAAAGGTAATGCGATCGCTCTTGGCGAAGAAAGCAGATCGTGGTGAGAGTTGTTGCGTTAATTGCGGTGGTTGTCCCAGATGCGCTAAGGGGTAATGCTTCAAGCTTCGCTCGTTGGCGGTGGCAAGTTTAGTAAATGCGTTAGTTAATCTCTCCAGATCGGCGGTGGTATTGCCGAAAGTCAGAATAAATACAAGCTGACGCAGGGTGGGCATTTCTGCCATGACCCCCAATTGTTCGTAAAGTATGGCATCGGCATCAAAACCTGTCATGCCCAAGCGATCTACCATCACCGTCAGGCGCGTTAAATCGAGATTGGGTAAACGATTTCGATCCAGAGCAATGAGGTTCGATAAAGCATTAATATGCGATCGCGCCACCTCTGCTAATGCCAAAGTTTGAGAGAGTAGCTGCTTGCCGTGAATTGCCATTTGTCGCCTTGCCACATCCAGCGAAGTCAGCAGCAGTAAATTGGGACTGGTGGATTGGACTAGCTGTAAAGACTGACTGACCCGATCTGGTGACACTAGACGACTGCATAAATGCAGCATCGACGTTTGAGTTAAACCAGCGTTAACTTTGTGTGTAGACTGCACGACTAAATCTGCACCTGCCGCCACTGATGACATGGGCAGGTCAGGGTGAAAATGCAAATGGGCACCGTGGGCCTCATCTACCAGCAAAGGAATATTGTGGGCATGGGCGATCGCCACTAATTCCGCGATCTCGCCGCAAACACCGAAGTAATTTGGACTGACTACCATGACGGCCTTAGTATCGGGGTGTAATCTCAGAGCCGCCTTCAGTGTTGCGGTCGTAATACCAAGATCGAGATCGAATTCCGCATCGTATGCCGTCTCTAAGTACACTGGCTCCGCTCCACAGAGAATCAGGGCAGCGATCGCCGCCTTATGACAATTGCGCCCCAACAACACCTTGTCACCTGGCGCGCAGGTTGCCAGTAACATCGCCTCGATACCACAAGTAGAGCCATTCACCAGAAACCAGGTGCGATCAGCACCGTAGGCATCAGCCGCTAATTCCTGAGCGGTGGCGATCGCCTCTTCCACCCCCGGCAATTCTGGCAAATCTAAGCGGAATAGATTCTCACCCATCAGGGCGGCAAACTCAGGATCGATGCCTTGACCGCGTTTATGCCCAGGCATATAAAATGGAGCGCGATCGTCGTGCAAATAATTACGCATGAATTCCAGCAAGGGTGCCAGGTTTTGATTCATTATTTAATTCGCGAGAAAATGCTTTTACCCAGCCCAGAAAAATAAGTTTGACACATACAGGCACAATCGGTATATTATAGAATTTGCCCAAAATTTTGCTTTGACAAGAAGCATAATATACGGCTGCAAAAAACCGTTTGCCATCTGGCATCACACGGTAACACAAGGAGTATTAGGGAGATAAAGAGTGGCTCGCATTGCAGGGGTAGACCTTCCTCGTGAAAAGCGCGTCGAGATTGGCTTGACTTATATTTTTGGCATTGGGGTATCTAGCGCCAGAAAAATCTTGGCAGCTACAAAAGTCAACCCCGACACCAGGGTAAAAGATCTTAGCGACGCAGATGTAACAACCTTACGCCAAGAGGTTGAAAGTAACTATCAAGTTGAAGGAGACTTACGTCGCCTTGAAGGCTTGAACATAAAGCGCCTCGTTGATATTGGCACATACAGAGGAAGACGACACCGTCTAGGCTTGCCCGTTCGCGGACAGCGCACGCGCACCAACGCGCGTACTCGTCGAGGTGGCCGTCGCACTGTAGCTGGTAAGAAGAAGGCTCCTTCGAAGAAATAGAGATGTTAGGCATTGGCTATTGGTCATCAGCTATTTAGTTAGCAATCAGATTGGAAATCAGCCATGTATGCAAACAAGCACATGGCAAGTAACCAGATGCTGATGACTGCCAAGTACCAATTGCCATCCAACAAAAATTAAAAACAACTAAAGCAACAGAAATCACCAAACTATGGCTCGCCCCGCAACTCGTCGCACTGGTGTGCGCAAGCAAAAGCGCAATGTACCGAATGGAATTGCCTTCGTGCAGTCTACTTTTAACAACACAATAATCACGATCGCCGATACTGCCGGTGATGTTATTTCTTGGGCCTCTGCAGGTTCCAGTGGCTTCAAAGGTGCCAAGAAAGGTACTCCATTTGCAGCACAAACCGCAGCCGAAGGCGCAGCAAGACGTGCGATGGAGCAGGGAATGCGTCAAGTCGAAGTTATGGTCTCAGGGCCAGGCTCGGGTCGCGAGACCGCAGTAAGAGCGCTACAAGCGGCAGGGCTAGAAATTACGCTTATTCGAGATATTACCCCCATTCCCCACAATGGTTGTCGGCCACCCAAGCGTCGTCGGGTCTAATTTCGTTTTTACTTGTAAATCTTTAATCCTAGTCAAATCCTTCTGAGATCGCATCGGTACAAAAATGGCAAATTTCACGGTTGAGTGTATTGAGTCTTATGAAGACCCCAAAAACAAGAGCCAGTACAGTCGGTTTGTACTGGAACCTTTAGAGCGAGGTCAGGCTACTACCGTTGGTAATTCTCTCAGGCGTGTATTGCTATCCAACCTGGAAGGTGCAGCAGTAACCGCCGTGCGCATTGCTGGCGTAAACCATGAGTTTGCAACGATTCCTGGTGTGCGCGAAGACGTTCTGGATCTGATTCTCAATATGAAGGAGATTGTACTGAAGTCGTACAGCTCCGATCCCCAGATCTGCCGACTTGTGGCCAGAGGCCCTGGTACAGTTACGGCTGGCGATTTTAATTTGCCATCAGATATTGAAGTAATCAACCCCGATCAGTACGTTGCCACGCTCTGCGACGGTGCAACTCTAGAAATGGAGTTCAGAGTTGAAATGGGCAAAGGCTATCGTTCGGTTGAGCGCACCAAGGAAGAGGTTTCTGCAATTGACTTTTTGCAAATTGATGCGATTTTCATGCCGGTGCGCAAAGTTAAGTACATGGTTGAGGATGCCCGTGTTGGTAACGCCTCCGCTAGAGATCGCCTGGTAATTGAAATCACCACCAATGGCAGCTTGACCCCTCAAGAATCGCTCTCCCAGGCGGCTGATGTTTTAGTCAGTCTGTTTACTCCTCTCCAGGAAATCACTCTAGCCCCGCCGAAGGAACTACTAGAGGATGATGGAGATGAAACCAAGCAAATCCATATTGAAGAGCTACAGCTTTCGGTTAGAGCCTACAACTGTCTGAAACGAGCTCAGATCAATACTGTTGCCGATCTGTTGGACTATACCCAGGATGATCTGCTGGAAATCAAAAATTTTGGGCAAAAGTCTGCTGAAGAGGTAGTGGAAGCGTTAAAGCGTCACCTTGGTTTGACCCTACCGCAGGAAAAAGCCGCAAAGGTAGTTTGAGGAATTCATTCCTAGACTCGATTGTAAAAGATTCACAATTAGTAAAAAAGTAAGTAAAACATATGCGTCACGGTTGTCGTACCCCGCAACTTAGTAAACCCGCCGATCAGCGTAAGGCACTTTTGCGTTCCCTTACCACTGAGCTGATCCGTAGAGGTGAGATCAAAACCACCAAAGCTAGAGCCCAAGCAGTTCAAACTACTGCTGACAAGATGATCACCCTTGCTAAAGATGGCTCTCTCCATGCTCGTCGCCAAGCACTTGGTTATATCTTCGATAAGGATCTCGTGCATGCTCTATTTGAGAACGTGCCGACTCGCTATGGCGATCGCGAAGGTGGTTATACCCGCATCGTCCGTACGATCCGTCGTCGCGGTGATAATGCCGAAATGGCAGTGATTCAGCTCGTTTAATATTTGTTCTCTTCCGTTATCTTCCATTTAGAAGCCTCATGATTGCTGTCGTCAATCCGTCTATGCATCGAGTTGCCCTGGTCATTCAGTACTTGGGCACTCGTTTTCATGGTTGGCAAAGACAGTCAAACGGCGTATCTGTTCAGCAGACGATTGAAGATATTTTGACTGGCATCTGCAAGCACAAGGTGATTTTGCATGGGGCGGGGCGGACTGACACTGGCGTTCATGCTGCCGCACAGGTAGCTCACTTCGATACTAACAGCCCTGTGCCGAGTGATCGCTGGGCGAAAGTACTAAATGCTTATTTGCCAGATGATATTTCGATCAAAGCTTCGGCAGCAGTGCCTTTAGATTGGCATGCGAGATTCTCAGCTAGCTGGCGGCGCTATCGCTACACCATATTTACTAATGCCACTCCCAACCTATTTGTGCGCGACTATAGTTGGCATTATTACCTCGATCCCCTGGATCGAGATCTGATGCAAGCAGCGATCGCACCGATGTTGGGTCATCAACACTTGGCGGCATTTCAGCGGGCGGGATCGAAGCGACCCCATGCTTGGTTGACTGTACAGGAGGCCCAGTGCTGGCGTGAGGAGGACTTTGTCTACATCGAAATGCAGGCAAGCGGCTTTCTCTACGGCATGATGCGTTTGTTGGTGGGCATGCTGGTGGAAGTGGGGCGATCGCGTCTCAGCGTTAGTGAGTTCACGCAGATCTGGCAACAACAACGCCGTAGCGATGTCAGGTATGCTGCACCACCGCAGGGGTTATGCTTGCTGAGCATCGGCTATCCGCACAATCCTTTTGCTAGCTTAACTAATTCGGCTAGTTCGGTTGTATCTATACAGAGGCCAGTGGCGAGATTGCCTGGGGAGATAGCCATGCAGATTTGAATATCTTGAATATAACTTGAATATCATCGGCGCTCCGCAGCTTAATAATCATAAGAACTACTATCTAAATATCTGAAACCCGATCTAGATCATGACTACAACAACCTTCAATCACAACCGTACCTTCTTACCTAATGAGAGCGATCGCCAGTGGTATCTCATCGATGCCGCCGATCAGCGCCTTGGCAGACTATCTGTCGAAATTGCCAGAATTTTACGTGGCAAGAACAAGCCCACCTACACTCCTCACCTCGATACAGGTGACTTTGTGATTGTGATCAATGCCGAAAAGGTAGCGGTCACCGGCAAGAAAAGCACGCAGAAATTATATCGCCGCCATTCTGGTCGCCCAGGTGGCATGAAAGAAGAAACCTTCGACAAGCTGATCAAGCGCGTACCCGAACGCATCATCGAACATGCTGTGAAAGGAATGCTGCCCAAGAATACCCTGGGTCGCCAGTTATTCACAAAGCTGAAGGTATATGCTGGCGAAATCCATCCCCATGAGGCTCAACAGCCACAAGTACTTAAAATCAACACTATTCCTGGAGAAAAATAGAACATGCAAGCCACCGATCAATCTAATCGCGCCGTTTACTGGGGCACGGGTCGTCGTAAAACTGCTGTTGCCAGAGTGCGCCTAGTTCCTGGTAGCGGTAATGTTGTCATCAATGGCAAGCCTGGCGATCTTTATCTTCAGTTCAACCCCGACCATATCTCTGGTGTTAAAGCTCCCCTAGAGACTTTGGGACTAGAAAACGAATATGACGTTTTAGTCAATGCCCATGGCGGTGGTGTCACCGGCCAAGCCGATGCAATTAAATTAGGCGTTGCGCGCGCCCTTTGCGAGTTAGCACCAGAAAATCGCAAGCCCCTCAAAACTGAAGGATATCTTACCCGCGATCCTCGTGCGAAGGAACGTAAGAAGTATGGGTTGCGCAAAGCCCGTAAGGCTCCTCAATACTCGAAGCGTTAATTTTCTTTTTGATGCAACTAAAACTTTAAGCCTGCGATCGCAGGCTTTTTTGTAGGTTGATCGTAGTGATTACTCGTGATCGAGCATTCCACACTTGTAAAAGTGCATATAGTCTTTTGCTAAGGTTTCTGAGATGTTTGTCGATCTGAGATCTCTCCGCATTGCTAGAAAGATATTAGCCAATCCAGTTTCAATTTTCTGTCTAGCCTTTTCATTTTCTTGAATTAATCGCTGGATATCGCCTTCAGCTTCTATCCAAAAATTATCATAAGACTGCATATATTGAAAAAGCGCAGCTAGCACTTCATCTGAAGCAAATAGCCATCCCTTCTCGATCTCAGCCAGTATGCGACGGCGGTCTGCATTGGTTCTAGCGAGAATTAGACCAAACAAAGCACCATTCAAGTCTTCATAGAGTTTTTGGCGGCGTTCTACCAACTCCGTTTCCCGTTTGATATTTTCTTGCCAAGAATACGTTGCTACACCGATCACCCCGGTTAACAAAACACCCATTAAAGAGCCAGCTACAGGCAATAGGGTTTTTAGAGTTTCCAAATCCTCAAGCATGAACTACTCCACTATTGAGATATAGCAATCCTAAATCATAGAGCTTTGTTAAACTTCTCGTAAGCTATCCTGTTGATTAGATAGTTGATCGCCACGACGATCCTGAGTTTGTGTTGCCAGAGGTCTTGCGCATGAGTTATCTACAGGCAATGCTGGCAGATTCTGCCTATCAAGCCTATACCTACGCCTATCCCCATAAAACTGCTTATCGACCACTAGAGCAAGCGATCGCCCTCAAGGATGTATGGTCTACCGAGCGTCGCGATGCCCTATTTTTATACGTGCATATACCTTTTTGTGAAATGCGCTGTGGATTCTGCAACCTATTTACCCAGACTCATCCTCAAAATAATTTTGTCGAACTGTATTTAGCAGCTCTGCAACGTCAGTCGATCGGAGTACGGGAAAGTTTAGGTCAGGTGCAATTTGTGCGATTGGCGATCGGCGGTGGTACTCCCACGTTTCTAAATGAGACAGAACTAGATGCCTTGTTCAACACAATCGAGCAGACGATGGGTGCTGAGCCGCATCAGATTCCCGTTTCCGTTGAAATATCGCCCCAAACTGCGACAGCAGCAAAACTAAACCTACTGCGATCGCGCGGTACAGACAGAATTAGCATCGGCGTGCAAAGCTTTGTAGAAGCCGAGTCATCTGCTGCTGGCAGACCCCAAAAAGTGGCTGATGTAGAGAAAGCTCTAGAGCGCATCCGTCAAGCTGGTTTCCCCACCCTAAATATAGATCTGATTTACGGGTTGCCAGACCAAACTCTGACTAGCTGGCTGCGATCGCTAGAAGCTGCCCTCAGATTTGCACCCGAAGAACTTTACTTATATCCCTTATACGTGAGACCTCTAACTGGCTTGGGACGCTCCCAGAGACAGTGGAACGATGATCGCCCCATCTTCTATCGCCAGGCACGCGATCTGCTGCTCGCCCATGGCTATAGCCAGATCTCGATGCGCATGTTTCGCGCTAGTCATGCTCAAGCTGAAACAGGCTCCATATATTGCTGTCAAGAGGATGGCATGGTGGGCTTGGGATGTGGTGCTAGATCCTACACCCAAGCTTTGCACTATGCCAGTGAATATGCAGTGGGAGCTAAAGGTATCCAAGATATTCTGTCTGATTATGTGCGCCGACCGACTGATGCCTTTGATTTTGCTGATTACGGGTTCCATTTGAATGCGTCAGAGCAACGGCGACGCTATGTACTGCAATCTCTACTTCAACACACAGGATTATCGCTTCAAAACTATAATCAGCGCTTTGGCCGCGATGTATTTATAGACTTTCCCGAACTATCTGAATTGGAAATGTTGGAATTGGCAGTGCGCGATCGCTCAGGATTACAAGTGTCGCAAGTGTTGCAATTAACCGCGACGGGCATGGAGCACTCCGATACCATTGGACCCTGGCTATACTCGGATAAAGTCAAGCATCTGATGGAGACGTATTCGTGGCATTAAACCTTTCCATTCTCTATCGCGGCCCCCTCTCCAGTTGCAACTATGGCTGCGAGTATTGTCCCTTTGCCAAACGCTCTGAAACTGCGGCCCAACTAGTTGCGGATCGCAAGGCGCTGGAACGCTTTGTCAATTGGGTTGCCACCCGTCACGCTGACCAGATCGGTATTTTGTTTACCCCCTGGGGTGAAGCTTTAATTCATTCCTGGTACCAGCAAGCAATAGCTCAACTTTCTCATCTGCCCCAAGTTATGAAGGTGGCAATTCAAACCAATCTCTCCTGTCATTTGGATTGGGTAGAACGATGTGATAAACAGAAGTTGGGTTTATGGACTACTTATCACCCCAAAGAGGTCGATCGCGATCGCTTTGTGAATCAGTGTTGGGAACTAGATCGGCGTGGCGTGCGCTTTAGCGTTGGAATTGTGGGATTAAAAGAGCATCTAGCAGAAGCCCAAGTCCTACGCCAGGAGCTGCCTCCTCATATCTATTTGTGGGTGAATGCCTATAAACGCCAACCCAATTACTATTCGTCGTCAGAAATAGAACACTTCGAGGCGATCGATCCACTGTTCCCAATCAATAACCAGATCTATCTCAGTCTAGGTAAATCCTGCCGTGCTGGTGATTCAGCGATCACAGTTGATGGCGATGGTACGATGAGGCGCTGTCATTTTATCCCTAATGCGATCGGCAATATCTATGCACCAGATTTCGAGCAAAATTTGATTCCATCTCCCTGCACCAATCAGACTTGCCGCTGTCACATTGGCTATGTCCACATGCCTGAACTGGGATTATATGAAGTGTTCGGTGCTGGCGTTTTAGAACGGATTCCAGAAAAGATTCGCTAAGCTATTCTGCTTCAGAAATACCAAGCGTTCTCAACTGTGCCAATAACAACTCCACCTGTCTTTGCGCCTCGTCTGACTGTTACTGATTGATGCGGGCTTAGCGTGCAGGATTCCCCAGTCATAATGCTTTTAGTATCACCTAAGGGGCACCGGACGGTTCTGCATCAGGATTGATGCCCATTGCCCGCAGCCGTTCAGCAAGCCGCTCTGCCCGCTGTTTTTCAGCGTCTGCCCGTTGTCGTTCAGCATCTGCCCGCTGTTGCGCCATATCCTGACCCTCTGCACCCGTGGGAATAACCTGGCCATCGCGATCGCACCAGCGCAACCATAACCTTGTCACTTCTTCTTCAAACTGCCCTTCCCATAGGGTTAGTCCTAGTCCAATTCTCTCTAACCAGACGGATTGTCCCAATGTAACAATTCCTTGGGGTGGGGTAAGTTCTACATGGCCAAGGGAGGAGATCGCCCACACGCGCATCAGAGATCCATTCATCTCATGTTGACCCTGAATCTGCTGCAGTGGGTCAAACACTATGTAGTAAGGGACACCAATTTGAGCGTAGATATCCTTCTTACAAACTGTTTTGCCTTTCTGTTGTGATTTTTTACTTAGTGTTAACTCGTCGCCTTCTGCATTGGAGACGATTTCAATACACACCTCCGGAACCTTCCCAAACTCCCACACAAAGTAAGAACGATTGCGCCTTTGAGACAGGTCTTCAGGACGCTGTACGCCTAAACTCAGCAGGACATCTGGAACAATGGGATCTCCCTTAAGTTTATAGAACAACCCAACATTTGCATCTGCAATAAACGGCAAGGGTAATGTCTTAGAACTGTAAAGCTGATCGACAAGCAAGCGTTGTTGCTGTGCCGATTGGAAATTATCCACTGGGGTGTCGTCCTCAATGACAAGATGGCTAATGTCAAGCTCAGTGATGATTTCTTCAGTGTCTAGAAGCTGCTGTGAAGTCATAGGCTGCGCCAGAACAACGAATCCTTACTATTGTAGCTGTTGTTCGTTATCAGTAGGCTGTAAAAGCGTCCTGGCTACCCAACTTGTATTATACGCATCTGAGATCGCAAAGAGGGGGTAGGTTACCTACCCCCTCTTCTCTTGACTAAGCTAAGAGTCAATAAGAATCAAATTAAACGACTAATCGTTTGGGGGGCTGACCCTTTCTTTAAATGACTTGCCAGCCGAAAATGCAGGCACCGTAGTGGCAGGGATGTCCATTTTGTCACCAGTTTTAGGATTGCGACCCTCCCGTGCCTTGCGATCTCTGGGTTCAAAAGAACCAAAGCCAACCAAAGTTACCTTATTACCTGTGGAAACAGTGTCAACAATTACTTCCAAAGTAGCAGTCAGCACTTCATCTGCCTGCTTCTTATTCACGCCAGCCTTTTTGGCGATCGCATCAACTAATTCACCTTTATTCATATTGCCTTCCGTAATAGTGATTCAAGAGTTTATTGTCAAAATACCCGTTCTAGCTTGATTTTTCGCAAAAAGAAGCTAAAAACGACCTAGATGCAACACCTGATTATTGGGCTGCCAGAGACTAGTTAGTGGAAAATCAAATCTATAGTTGTGAAACTCCTATAGCATCTGACTTTCAAGGATTTATTCTAATAGTAACTTGCCATTTGTGCATAGATGAAAACTTTAAGTTATGTGGACTTCAGCCCTTTTTTAATAGCGTTTGGCAAACAATTCTTATTTTTTTAATTTTGAGGGCAAGGCAAATTTCCCCACCCATACAAGCGTCAAGGGTTAGAACCATTGCCCGGTAAGGATTTCAGTGTTTTGGCGATAATTGTAGCGATCGCACTTCTTGCCTTGGATGGCTCTGAGCATCAGGTTTTTGCTTAAGAAAAGTTTTTCTAAAAAGTCTTTAAGATTTGTCACAAACAAAAAGTCTTATGCTGGAGTAAACCAATTCGTTGCAATACTCACCACTAGGTAATTAACCATCCATGATTGTCTTTGCCCTACCCAAAGGATCGCTGCTTAAGGACTCAATTAATCTTTTACAAGCGATCGGACTGGACTTTAGCGCCTTTCTAGACAGTTCTAATCGTCAGCTCCAAATTACCGATCCTACGGGGACTGCTCAGGCTTTGTTAGTGCGGGCACAGGATGTATCCGTCTATGTGGAGTATGGGCAAGCGCAGCTAGGTATTGTGGGCGAAGATGTACTCCGCGAGAAGCAGCCAAACGTTGCCCGTTTACTGGATTTGCGGTTTGGTGGGTGTCGCATGTCAATTGCTGTACCCCAAAGCAGCCCTTATAAATCTGTGCTAGACTTGCCGCCTCATAGCCGCATTGCGTCGAAGTCAGTGCACTGTGCCCGCGCGTACTTTCAGAGTATAGATTTGCCCGTAGAAATAATTCCCCTCTATGGTTCTGTGGAATTAGCTCCAATCACTGGTATGTCAGAGGCGATCGTCGATCTTGTGTCTACAGGAAAGACATTGCGCGAGAATGGCTTGCAGGAAATTGAAGTGTTATTTGAGAGCACAGCGAGACTGATTGCCCATCCACTCAGCTACCGCGTTAATGCCAGCAATTTGACTACTTTTGTTGATAAGCTCCGTTTTGCGGCTGAAAATACCGGAAATAGCGGAAATTTAGAGTAAATCAGGCAAATCCAATTAGCCCACTTTAGCCGTACGGGCAGACACATAGGTCTGCCCTCCTTAGATTTATCTGCTCAAAGCAGAACCTGTTGCTAACCAGAACACCGATCGCAGGCCATCGCGCACGAGTTTGACTGTGCCTTCAGGTGTACTTTTAGAGGGGACGGCAATGGGGTACATCCTGATGCCCCGGCTGCCAAAAACGATGCTGCCAATAATCTGCGCCCGTGGCATATGATAATCGGCAGTAATCACGTAAATATCAGTAATTTTTCGCTTTTGTAACTCATCTACCAGCGTAGTGAAGTTAGTCACCGTATCAACAGCACGATAGTCAAGATGAATACGGCTGCGCGGGATACCAACTTCACCAAATACATAGTTGGCATATTCTACGGGACTACCAGACGATACCCATATTGGTAAATCTGGGTGTTGCAAGGCAAACTTGGCCGCAAATTTTTCTCTTGATGGTGCTCCGCCCAACACTAAGATTGCCTGCGGTGATTGTTTGGCGGCAGGCAGAACACTACCCGCGATAAACCAACTAAAAGCAAACAACCCAGACAGAGCTAATATCGACTTGGCTTTCTTGAGTGGACCAATCATTCAGCGGCAATTGTTTGAAGACTGCTTGGCTTTTATAGCACAGTAATGTCGATTAATTCGCCCTCTTGTTATATTTAATCTAATTCTCGACGACCTTCGATCGCCTTAGCAAGTGTTACCTCATCGGCATATTCGAGATCGCCTCCCATGGGGATACCAAAGGCAATACGGGTAACTTTGGTAAATGGCTTCAGTAGTCCACCAATGTAAAGAGTTGTGGTCTCGCCCTCAACACTGGGACTAATGGCCATAATCACCTCGCTGACCTTGCCTGAGCTAGCGCGCCTTACCAAGCCTTGAATATTTAGTTGATCGGGACCAATGCCATCCATCGGGGAAATCAGTCCGCCCAAAACATGATATTTCCCTCTATATTCGCGTGTTTTCTCTAAAGCAATCAGATCTCGCGAATCAGATACCACACATATAGTCGTATCGTCACGGCTGGTATTGCTACAGATCTCACATACAGGATCCGCAGACAGATGAAAGCAGACAGAGCAAAACCCCACCTGCTGTTTAGCGGTAAGTAAGGCTTTTGCTAAAGCTTCAACTTCTGCTTCTGGCCGCTTAAGCAGATGTAAGGCTAGGCGTTGGGCAGTTTTGGAGCCGACACCAGGCAGGCGTTGCAGTTGTTCGATCAGATGGGCTAGGGGACGGGTGTACAAGATGTATAGGGAATAGGGGACAGAAAATAATCAGGGGTAGGGGCAAGTTTAGCAACTATTCTTGTTAAGGACAAAAATGCTCGGGCAAAACTTGCCCCTACAGTAATTGAATCCCTAGTCTGGGAATATGCGCAGACGTCGATTTGGCTCTGTGCCAAAACTAGTGGATTTGAGGTGATAGTGCTCAACTAATTCGTGTTGCATTCTCCTGATTGTGGAGGAACGGGGTAAAAGTTCTACGGGTTGACTCTTGGGAATGACGATTTGCTCGACAGCTAGACGTGCTTCTTCGAGCGCTTCCATTTCATCCTCAGAGTCACCGTAGGCAAACAGGTTCAGATCGTTAATCGCAGAAATGTCCGCTGGTTCGTCAATTTGCAGCATGCGTCTGAGCGCGCGCGTAATTTGGGGGATCGTGCTGCTTTTGATCATGTGAATGGGCAGGGAGTGCGTCTCTGCCAGGTGGCGAAGTTTAGAGTGGCTGCGTACCTGCGATCGCAAGGCTAATACCATATCCGCACTATCAAGATCTTTGGTCAGAATCACAGGTAGACGCAGCATATCGATCACCTGCTCTGACTGTTGGCGGCTGACGGCATAGAGATAGACGTAGACAACATCAGTATCTTTATCGGCAATTGCCCCGGCATTGATGATGGCTCTAGGTACCGGCTTTTCCTCCAACCGATCTCCTCGATCTGCTCTAGATTCCGATCTAGATATAGAGGATTCACTAATCGATCCACTCGATCCATAATTGCCAGTCGATAGGTCTGCGCCATTTCGGACTAAGCTGCGATCGATTGGTAAGGGTTCCATGCGTCCAGAGACTCGCCATCCCCTAGCGCCGGGATTCCGCACAATTTCAGGTTGGCGCGGCTGTTCTTCGGCGATCTTGACTTGCCCCTCTTCATTAACGGCTCTGATCTGATAAGCGGGCTCCCGCCCGCGTAGTAAGCCATCGATTGTTTCTGAAACGTCCTGATGCACGATCCAGCGATAGCGTTCCAGCATCTCTACGGCAATGTCAAAGGTGGGTGGAGCCTTACGTTCCAGAATACTTTTTTGGGTGCCGCGCCGCCGTGCTTCCTCGTCCCCCAGTGTGACTGACTGGATGCCTCCGACAAGATCGGAGAGGGTGGGGTTTTTAATTAAATTTGCTAATTGATTACCGTGTGCCGTCCCCACTAATTGCACGCCACGTTCGGCGATCGTTCTCGCTGCTAGTGCTTCTAGTTCAGTGCCAATTTCATCAATCACGATCACCTCGGGCATATGGTTTTCCACAGCCTCGATCATGACTTGATGCTGTAGTTCCGGCTTGGCTACCTGCATGCGCCGCGCTCGTCCGATCGCTTGATGCGGAATATCCCCATCACCAGCGATCTCATTGGAAGTATCGATAATCACCACGCGCTTCTGGGTTTCGTCCGCCAGCACTCTGGCAATCTCCCTTAGTGCTGTGGTTTTACCCATGCCTGGTCTGCCCAGCAGCAGGATAGACTTACCCGTTTCCACGAGGTCGCGGATCATCTCAATTGTGCCAAAAATGGCGCGGCCGACACGACAGGTCAAGCCAATAATTGACCCCTTACGATTGCGAATCGCGCTAATCCGATGCAGGGTACGTTCGATGCCAGCGCGATTGTCACCGCTAAATTCCCCGACACGCTGCACGCATAGGTCTAGATCTGCTTGGGTAATTGGTGTTTCAGATAAATACCGAGTCTGCTCAAAATATCTAGCCTCTGGCGGTCTACCTAAATCCAGCACAACTTCTACGAGGCTATCTAGTTTCCCGTAGGTTTCGATATTTTGTTTAATTTCAGTTGGCAAGATCGCCAGCAATTGGTCTAAATTATCAGTTACCTGTCTGCGGATAACGTCGGACATAGGTTAGTAATAAGCGATTGATTTTGACTGGGTTTGATTTGAGAAACAAGGGATTGTGCCTGTTTCACTGCCAGAGAGAGTAGCTGCGGATGTTCCTCTAAGCGATCGCCTCCTGCTTCTAAAAACTCTGCTACCAACTTGCGTGCATAGCTACCGTAAGCTATGCCAGAGGCTTTTATGTTAGCTGCCCGTAGTTTAGCAACAGTACTGGCATTTGTGCCACCTGCTAATTGCACGAAGCCCATCGGCAACTGCATATTCAATACCTTTTGGCACAGTTGCACAGCGGCACGAGTAGTACCATTGCCGATATCGCCACTCATGGGTCTACCGTCTGTTTGCCAAATTAGCTGGGGTGGTAATGGCTGCATACAATTGAGTAGCTCTAGCAGGTACTCTTTAAGGTTGTCACAATCAGGAAAACTGACGGCAACTAATTTGAGGCTACCCATGCGGGGAGCTAAACGCTGCCAGAGACTACGAAACTCTGAAACTCGCCAGGATTGAGTGTGAATTTCGATCGCATCTATGGCTGTGAATGTAATATCTTCCAGAGCATATGCCTGTTCGCGAGTATGAATAATCTGTACGGGGCAAAGTGGTAAACAACGCCCGCAGCCATAGCAAAGTTCATCTTGCACACCACCGATATGACTAAACCCCTCTCTTAGCTTATCAAACCTAATGGCATGGGTGGGGCAGGCAGTGACGCAGGGGCGATCGCAACTAGTGGGGCAATGGGCGGCATCAAATTCTGCTTTGCGAAAGTGCGGATCTTCGCCGTTATTAATACTCACCATCACCCAGGGCGAAGTTACAAGTTGGCGCGATTGCTCGTTGCTCAAATTAAGTGCGATCGCCATACCTGCTCTTGCAGCATTGATCACAGCAGGATCGGCAGCCATATCAATGCAGTCAACCCCAGCTAAGGTGTAGACCAAAGCCAAGTTGCGAATAGCAGGCAAATGCTGATAGCTAGCACCACAAATCAGCTTAAACCACTGGCGCGTTAAGAGCGAGTTTAAAGGTTTAGACAATTTATCCATTGCCAATATTCTAATACCCGTTTCCGATGAAATCGGTATGACTTAAGGTTGGGGGAATTGATTGGGGTCGATGTTGGGGGTTAAGTCAGCAGCATACCTTAGCGCTATAATTTCAATCGAACTGAAAGCGGTAAATGCAATGCAAGATTTGGCCGAATTGTTAGCGATCGCCCGCCCAATTGCCTGGGGAGCAGCGGAAATTTTACTGAAGTACTATCAAGCACCCCAGGATTTGCAAATTACGGATAAGGGGAATGAAGAGGGCGATGTGACTTCGGCAGATCTGGCCGCCAATGAGTATATTTTACAAAACCTCCAGCAAAAGCTAGGTACCAAGGATTTCGCCTATCTCAGCGAAGAAACGGAAGACGACATCGCCAGGCTAGACCATGACTGGGTATGGATGATCGACCCCATGGACGGCACCAGTGATTTTATTAAACGTACAGGAGAATTTGCCGTTCATATTGGGTTGACATATCAACAGCGTCCAGTTTTGGGATTAGTAGCTTCGCCTGTTGCGGGAAAACTATTTACGGCTACTGCTGGTGGTGGAGCCTATCTAGAACTACTGAATGGGGCAAAAACGCGCTTGCAGGTTTCCAAAAAAATTGAGATGGAGAATATGATCGCGATCGCGAGTCGCAGTCATCGCAGTGCCAAGTTAGATTATGTGCTCAAGCATTTGCCTAAAGAAGGAGAAATTGCCTTAGGCAGTATTGGTGGCAAGTTAGCGGCGATCGCTGAGGGTACGGCGGATTACTACGTTTCGATTTCCGGTAAGTCAGCGCCCAAAGATTGGGACTACTGCGCCCCCGAAATTATTCTCACCGAGGCGGGTGGGAAACTAACGCACTTTGACTTGAGCTTACTCACTTATAACAATGCTGATGTATTTCAGTGGGGCGGCATTATTGCTAGCAACCGTCGCTGCCACGCCGACCTGTGCGAACTTAGCCAGACAGCTTTATCTGCCCTGGAAGCAAAAGAACAAGAATGAAAATCAGGCCATAAATATGGCGCAACAACACTCTCATTTGGACTCTTTGGTGGTGTCCCAGATCTGTAGGTCAAGTTTTCGAAAAAAATTGTGCTGTTTGCTTTGCAGAGGTGTTGTCCACAGAGCTGGAGCATTACCCTGCTGTTTCTCACTCAAATCTTACCGAAGCGGCGATCGCGTTCTTGATAGGAAATTAAAGCGCGATGGAATTCGACTCGATTGAATTCTGGCCAGAGGATATCCGTAAAGTAAATCTCTGAATAGGCAATTTGCCACAACAAAAAGTTACTAATTCGCATTTCTCCGCTAGTACGTATGAGCAGATCTGGATCGCTAGCTCCGTCGGTGTAGAGATGTTCCGCAAATAACTTTTCAGTGATTTCTTCGGGCTTGAGATGCTCGTGCTCGACCATTTCCGCTAGTTGACGGCATACTTTCACAATCTCATGGCGACTGCCATAGTTAATTGCAACGGTGAACTGGATCGCATGATTATCAGCCGTTTCGACCATGGAGCGCTGCATCTCTGCCTGTAATGATTTAGGTAAAGGTGCTAGATCTCCCACAAAGCGAATTCGTACACCCTCCAGATGCATTTGTGCCAGTTCCTGACGTAGCATTCGCTCAAATAAGATCATTAGGAAATCCACCTCTTCAACTGGTCTACCCCAGTTCTCAGTCGAAAAAGCATAGGCAGTTAGCGACTCAATGCCCCAATCTTTGCAGCAGCGCAGCAAGTCCTTGAGTGCATCGACACCTTGCCGATGTCCCACCACGCGCGGTAGTCCCTGTCTTTTTGCCCAGCGACCGTTACCGTCCATAATTACAGCTACATGCTTAGGTAGACGTTGACGATCTAGATCGGCAGGTAGAGTTTGCAGCAGCTTAGCAGTCATTTCTTTAGTGGCGATTTCCGTTTAAATATTTTCCCCAGGCCAGTCAATTTCCATAACCAATCAAAACGTGTTACTGTCCCCACTAAGGTGGTTGGTGCCGAAGAAGCAAACTTATCTTCAAGAATTTCCCGTAACCTTGCACTAGTAATTGGTCGATCTAAAATACCATTTTCAGCGATCGCGATCGAGCCTGTCTCTTCGGAGACAACGATACAAAAACAGGCACTAATTCGTTCCGTGATCCCCATGGCGGCGCGATGTCTGGTGCCGATCTCGCGTGAGGCAGCGCGATCGGACAGTGGCAAGATTACTCCGGCAGCGATTACTCGGTCTTCCCGCAACCATACAGCGCCATCATGCAACAAAGTTGAGGTTTGAAATATAGTTTGGAGCAGTTCCTTAGATAATTCGGCATTGATACGCACACCTGGAACGGGGAAGTCACGCTCTTCGATCGGTTCGCTAGTTTCTAAAATCATTAGCGCTCCCGTACGGTTTTGCGAAAGTTCGACTACCGCATCAATCAGCTCATCGATGATCTTCGAAGAAATTGAGTAGGGACGGCGGGTGCCCCTAGGGCGCAGAAGCACCAGGATATCTCCACGTCCTAGCTGTTCGAGAAAGCGCCGTAACTCTGACTGAAAAATCACAGCCATCGCTAGGGCAGCCCCCACCAGTAGTTTATCCAGGACAAAGCTAAGTAACTTGAACTCCAGACGGGTGCTGATCACATTCACAATCAACAATATGACAAAACCACGCACCATCAGGAGGGTACGGCGATCGCTGCTCATTGCTAGCATTAGGTAAACCAGAGCCAGCACAAACAGTACATCTAGCCACCAGATGAATGCACCTAAGTTGATGTTGATTAACCACTGCATCCATAGCCCTCACATTCATTTCATCTAGCTAAACCTTCAACCTTGCGGGCAAGCAATCCTGACGAATTAGATCTTGGAATGTCTCGCGTTTGAGGATCAGGTTAGCTTCTCGATCCTGCACTAGCACAGCAGCAATCTTAGGTAATCGGTTGTAGTTGGAAGCCATACTGTAGTTATAAGCTCCTGTTGCCAATACCACAAGCACATCACCTGGTTCGGTTTGAGGTAGAGATATATCCTTAAGCAAGATATCACCCGATTCACAGTGCTTACCAGCAATGGTAACCACTTGATTGGCCTCCACCGTCATGCGATTGGCGACGACAGCGCGATACTGGGCTTGGTAGGTAATTGGTCTGGGGTTATCAGACATACCACCATCTACAGAGATGTACGTGCGTACGTTGGGTACTGTCTTACTACTGCCAATTGTATATGCTGTCACACCTGATGTACCTACTAGCGATCGCCCAGGTTCGCATAAAAGCTTAGGTAGAGGCAATGCAAGACTCTCAAAGGCTATGGTTACACCATCACAGACGGTTTGCACCCATGATTCAATCGTTGGGGGATCGTCGGATTCAGTATAGCGGATTCCGAGACCACCGCCGATGTTTAATTCCGACAGATTCAGGCCATACTGGGTATTCGCTAGCTTAAACCACTGCACCATGACCTCACCAATATCCTGATGGGGCTGCAATTCAAAAATTTGCGAACCAATATGTGCGTGCAGACCAATACAGTTGAGGTGGGATTTAGCAACAAACTCCAGCACGGCATCGACATCGTTAGGATCGAAGCCAAACTTGCTGTCGAGGTGTCCCGTGCGGATGTATTCGTGGGTATGGCATTCAATTCCAGGCGTGAGGCGCAGCATGATGCGTGGGGTTTTACCCGTGTCGGCAGCGAGGCGATCGAGGGTTTGCAATTCCAGCCAGTTATCCACCACCACCGTGCAGTCAACATCGAGCGCGTACTGCAATTCATCAGAGGATTTATTATTTCCGTGTAGATAGATCAGGTGAGGATTGACTCCTGCTTCGATCGCCGTAAATAATTCCCCTCCAGAGACAACATCGATCCCCACGCCCTCGGAGGCGACGATCGCGCAGATGGCTAAACAATTCCAGGCTTTAGAGGCATACAGTACCTGTGACGTACCCTGGTAGTAGCGCTTAAAAGCATCGCGATACTGCTGGCAGGCGGTGCGCAGCGTTACTTCATCGACAATGTATAGAGGTGAACCATACTGCTTGACTAGTTCCACCACATCACAGCCACCGATTTCCAGGCGATCGGCATCGTTAATTTTGGCAGTGAGGGGTAACAGTTGCTGATTAGGCGATCGCTTGTCCAGAGTAGTTGAGGTAGTTGAGATCGGTGGATGGGGCAGAACCGTGGTCATTATTTGCTAGTTTCTATACGATTAAATATTTGGAGTGGGCTAATTGCACCATGACCTATTGTAGTCAGATATTAGTTATCCTTATCAGCAATCGTGTATCAATTTTCTTCCTGACATCGATGAGCATTATTGTGTTTATGCTGCGACGTCATCCTCCTTATTGAAAGCGTTTTCCATCCATAAGTTCCTCTCCGTTTAGAATTTGCAACCTTTCAGTGCGATCGGTAGTCTTTATTACTTGCTTCTCTGGCGTTGCGCTGCCAACGTTCGGGCTTAATTCTCCGCAGTGCCGACCCTGTAAATGCTCGATCCCATTCTTCCTCCGAAATATCAGCCAGGTCAGATAGTTGCGGATTCAGGTTATGCGGATAGGGCTGAAAATCTTCGACATGGGTTGACTGGGCAAAGCGCTGATTCCAGGGGCAAACGTCCTGACAAATATCGCAGCCTGCGACCCAATTATTTAGATTAGTAGCGATCGCCTCTGGTAAAGCATCCGCCTTATTTTCAATCGTGTGGTAGGCAATGCAGCGATTCGCATCTACCACAAATGGTTGCGCGATCGCCCCCGTCGGACAAGCCTGAATACAACGAGTACAGGTGCCGCAATGTTCGGCATGGTGACGGTCTGGCTCTAAGTCCAGATTGGTGAGGATTTCGCCCAGAAATACCCAGGAGCCATAATCACGGGTAATCAGGTTACCGTGTTTGCCAATCCAACCAATCCCCGCCCGTTCCGCCCATGTCTTTTCCGCGATCGGGCCAGTATCGACATAAAAGCGCGTTTGAATCGGTTCGTTGTGGGCTTGAGACTCCAGCCACATACTCAAGGCTTTCAGTTTTTTACCCAGGACGCGGTGATAATCTCGTCCCCAGCCGTAGCGGGAAATTTTGGCGATCTGGGGATCGATACTATGTTGATGAGGGGTGTAATAGTTGAGCGCTACGGAAATCAGCGATCGCACGCTTGGCATCACCTGAGTAATATCCTGGCGTTTGGGATTATCCATCCAGGTCATATCAGCGTGATAACCCTGCGCCAGCCATGATTGCAATCTGGTATTAGCGAGATCGATCGCGGGATCGGGTGTAACCGCAGCGATCCCCACGCGACTAAAGCCTAGCTCTAGTGCCTTTTGCTTGATATCAGGGGATGAGATGTTCACTATATTCTTGGTTCTCTTTATCTATGCCACGAATCGCTTTCGCAGGTCAGCAGGCGCTCGAGCGTAGCTGTTTGGGGAGAATTGTTAGAACTACGGATCTGACTTTCCATCCCAATATTAATCAATTCCATCTGTAGCCGTGTGAAGTATGCCTTGCTCTCACCAGAATCCAGACCGATTTCGCGAAAGCTAAAAGTCTCTCTGTTTTTCTTTAAAGAATATCCCACTTTCATCTTTAGCGATCTCACTAGGGACTCAACCACATAACGTTGTTCGGGGCGTGCCGTTTGCAAGATCGTGGCAATTGGTTGATTAAAGATGCGATCGCGCAACTGCCGAGATGATTGAGTTTGCAGCCATATTTCTGATGTGGAAACGGGTAGATCGGTGGTTTTCTCGTCAATTTTGGCAAAGGCGTGGGCTTCATTATAGGTAACCCTGCCATCTTTGTTGTAGTCGGCTGACGGAACGCTCTGGCCCGTGCGACTGCGCCCACTGAGTCCCGCAAAGAAACTGGAGCTGTAGTCGCGGTAGTCTGACTCATTTACCTCAGCCGTGCAACCCACTGATGGTAAAGTCCGAATTGTGGCATAAAAGCCGCAGCGATTTTGTTTGGCTAGTGGCTTTTGCGGATCGCCACCTGCGTAGATGATGTTGGCAAACGAGCCGGAGTAGCACTGCGCCATCATCATTGCGATCGGTGTCTTGGTTGGCAGGCGATCGAGCAAAGCCGAAAACTGCTTCACGGTAAGTTCCTGTTCTTGCCACAGAACCAGCGAGTTATCGTTGGCATTGTGCTCGTTCAAATGTCCGTGACCCGTAAAATAGAAAAAAATCTTGTCATTCTGGGAATTCTGCTGGGGATATTTGTCTAGCCATGCTTGCAAGTTCGTGAGTGTCGAGGCTCCCTTGAGATTGGGAATTTCCGGTGGTTTGAATTTTTCCTTATCGCTAGGATCGAGATATCGGATTGTGGGTTGGAGATCGTTACCATTGGCAAAAAATATGGATGCGTCAGCCGCATTAAAGCCTAAAACCTTTAACGTACGTTGAAAATAGAGCAGATTTTTCTCTAGGGCGATTTCGTTGTAACTAGGCGCACCACCGCCCCCAAAGGCTAGAAAGGTGATACCTCGTCTGGCTGCTTGTTTAGATACCTGTTTGGATACTAGTGTGGGTAACTGTTTGGGTGGGCGATCGCTAATTACTGTTTGCAGCGGCATCTCGATCTGCCTTGTTAGTTGTTCAGATAGTTGTCCAGGCACATGCGATCGCACCTGAGCAATCAGGATCGCACCGCATGTCAAGCTCAATGAGAATAGTTCAATCACAATCAAAAACTACCTAAGGTCGATGACAAGCGCAGAGTTAAAGCCTAAATTACATATTGAAGGATCGTGAAAAAGTTTGAGATGGCTGCTTGCCGTCCAGGCTGAAACAACTTTTTTTAAGAGTAGTGAGTAAAAAGCGTTATGAAACTGGCAAAGAAGAACCTGGATCAGCGACTCGAACATACCTATGATGCCATAATCGTCGGTGGTGGTGCCGGTGGTTTATCAGCCGCTATTTATCTAGCGCGTTATCAGCTCTCTTGTCTGGTCATTGAAAAAGGCAGAGGGCGATCGCTCTGGATGCAAAACCTCACCAACTACTTGGGGCTGCCTCACGATACCCCAGGCAGAGATATGTTAAAGCAAGGACAGGAGCACGCTCTTTCCGTCGGTGCAGATTACCTGAATGGTTATGTCGAGCATGTAGCCGACGAGGGCGATACTTTTGCCGTAAAGGTGAAAGTGGGCAAGAAAGATAGTATTTATCCCGTATTTCGCTGCAAGTATCTAGTTGCCGCCAGCGGTATTATCGACAACCTGCCCAAACTCGATGATATGCAAAATGTCTACGATTACGCTGGCTATAATCTCCATGTCTGCCTAATTTGTGATGGTCACGAAATCCGTGATAAGCGCTGCGGTTTATTCGTTAATTCCGAAGGACAGATTAATACTGCTTTTGTGCTGAATTGGTTTACACCCTATATCAGCGTTGTTACGCAAGGTTTATGCACCGTAGGCGAAGAAATGCGTGCCAAACTAGCCGCCCATGGTTATCCACTTTACGAACAGCCGATCGCTAAATTTTTAGGTCACGATCACGAGATGACTGGTGTAGAATTTACCGACGGTTCGGTATTGGAGCTAGAAACTGGTCTAATTGCCATGGGATCTCACTATTTCAGCGAATACCTCAAGGATTTTGACCTGAAGCGTGATGGCAATAATTTAGTCACGGATGATATGTGTCGGACATCGCATCCACGCATTTTCGCCCTGGGAGATCTAAAACAAGGGTTAAACCAGGTGTCAATTGCCGTCGCAGATGGTACATTAGCCGCAACTGCAATTTGGCGGGAAATTCGTCGGAGTTCACCACCAAGACTTTGGACGGAAAATGTCCAGCAGGTTAAGTCCAATCTAGAGCCCAATCTAGAACCAAATCTTGTTCGATCGCAAACTTAAGTCTTAATAGGTGTGATTATGCTAACTGTTGAAGAATTGCGCGAGGAAATCAGTCACCTACAGCAGGAGGTACAGCAAAAAGACCTGCTAGTTCAACAACTGTCTGAGGAACTGTTCAGGCTGATCAAGGGCAATAATGTCTTTGTGCCTACCCAGGAAGTTTCACATCAGCATCAAGAAGAGCTACTCGCGCTCTCTCACAAGCTAGCCGCCACCGAGGAGAAACTAGCGCGATCACAAAATCTCTTGGAAGAACGCGAAATGGAGGCAGTCGAGTTGCGTAAATCCTTTGAGGAATTAAGCGATCGCACGCGCATGTTAGAGCAAGTGGTGCAGGAGTTACCGAATGTCTATCGTGGCAAGTTTGCCGAGCGCATGGTGCCGATCAAAGCCAAGGTGGAAATGCTGCAAAAGGAAAATCGCCAACTGCACATGGAACTGCAAAGCCTCAGCTATCGTTTGGCGGTACGCAGCAAACCTCAAAGGGTAGAGCTACCGAAAATGATGCATAGTAGTCCCGATTTGCCAGTCTTCCGTAATGCTTGAGATTGCCGCTGCTTGTGCCGATCTAGAAGGAATGCGTAATTGGGTGAATCAGCAGCATGGTATCGCTGCAACAGATGCGGGCAATTTCTGGCTGCCTGTAGTCTGGACAGTAAGAGGCCCCTTATACGCAGAGGTTATCGTACGGAAAGATGATGGTCGCTATCATCAACCATTTCACCTTGACGATCGCACCAAGCAGCCACTTTATTATTTAGCCTATAACCTATTAAGTTCGCTACAAGCTCCTCCTAGCGTTTATTTAATGCAGATTGCGTTCAAGGGTAGGGAATCTCCGTCCGCAACCATCGAAATATTATTCGATCGCCTCATTCCGTTCCCATCCGAACCTGCGATCGCCAGCATCGGCGTCCAGGAACCAAACTTATTTACCTGCCATTGGCTCTGTCTCACCAACCAACCAATTCTAGATCTGGTGATTAGAAACTAAGCTGCGCAAGATCTTTAGAGGATTATTGCAGCTAAAAATGGCATGCCACAGAGCGATCGAAAACACAAACATCGCCTGCTGAGGTCACTGCAATAGCCTACGGACAGCTAAAGAATTTAGATGTCCCTTTTACATATATCGATGGAGGATGTATTTATGGCTATTGCAATTCAAAACTTGCAACCCATCCAATCTGAAACCAATAGTGAGATTTGGCAAGAGCTGAACGGTCAGCAACTCGCCCAGATCCAGGGTGGCAATCCATTCGCTCTTGGGTTTTTCCTTGGTGTAGCCGCTGGTGCAACAGCTACCGTTGCTGTGGGTGCTGGTGCTGTTGTAGTGGGTGCAGCGGTTTACTATGCAACTAGCGGTTTTGTCCCCAACCCAAATGGTGAAGGCTCTACAGGGTATCCCATCCTGCGTTAATAGGAATAGATTTCTGACTGCTAAAGAATTCAGATTTCCATTACAAAATATCGAATGGAGGGTTTATATATGACAATCGCAATTCAGGACTTGCAAACTGTTTTGTCCAATACCAATACCGAGTTTTTAGAAGAGCTGAGTAGCGATCAGCTCGACCAGGTAAGCGGTGGTTTCCTAATTTATGTTGCTGCTTTTTTTGCGGGTCTTGCAACTGGGACAAGCTTAGTTACAGCTGCTGGAGTTGGTTTTGGGGCTGGTTATCTTGCAGCACAAGAAATGAGCAGCGGCTTTGTGCCTGGCCCAAATAATGAAGGCAAATACATTTTACGGTAGAGCGGTTACTGTATTATGAGTCTCAGCAGGAGCGTTCATCATAAGCTCCTGCCGTATCCCAAACTTCAATTAAAGCTAAATTAGTTAAAACTAGCGTTCCACAGGCACCGCTTCAATATGGGGGCCTGCTTCCAGAATTTCCTGGCGTGCGGCAATAAACTGCTTGAAGTTCTCCGCAAATTGGCGGGCTAGTTCCCGTGCCTGTTCGTCGTAGGCTTCTGGATCGTCCCAAGCATTTCTGGGGTCGAGAATTTCACTGGGTACGCCAGGTACGGATTCGGGGATGGCGATTTTAAAGATAGGATGCGGTTTATAGTTGACGCGATCTAAATCGCCATTGAGAGCAGCAGAAACCATGGCGCGCGTGTGTGCGATCGCGATCCGATGGCCGATGCCGTAGGAGCCACCCGACCAACCCGTATTCACGAGGTACACCTGTGTCTCATGATGCTGTTGCAAACGCTGGCCGAGCATTTCAGCATAAACTGTAGGTGGTAATGGGAAGAAACATTGACCGAAGCAAGCCGAAAAAGTAACCTGCGGTGCGGTAATATCTCTTTCCGTGCCTGCCAGTTTGCTGGTGTAACCGGACAGGAAATGATACATCGCCTGCTCTCGCGTCAGCTTGGCAATGGGAGGAAGTACGCCAAAAGCATCAGCTGTTAGAAAAATAACTGTTTTGGGGTGACTGCCAACTCCAGAAATGGAGCAGTTGGAGATATAGGGTAAGGGATAGGCAGCTCGCGTGTTTTCCGTCAGGTGGCTGCTGTCGTAGTCCAGGATACGGCTCTCTTCATCAAGCACGACATTCTCTAGGAGAGAACCAAACCGGATTGCCGACCAGATTTGGGGTTCGTGTTCTTGAGAGAGTCGAATAGTTTTGGCATAACAGCCGCCCTCAAAGTTAAAGATGCCTTCTTCAGACCAACCGTGTTCGTCGTCGCCGATCAAGCTGCGATCGCTGTCGGCAGAAAGTGTAGTTTTGCCCGTCCCAGAGAGGCCGAAGAATAAAGCAGTATGGCCGTGTTTATCAACATTAGCAGCTCCGTGCATGGGCAATACATCTTGCTTAGTCATGAAATAGTTCATCAGAGAGAAGACAGATTTCTTCATTTCTCCTGCGTAATGTGTGCCGCCAATTAACACCAACTTTTTGGCGAGATTCAGGACGACAAAAGCCTCGCTGTTGATGCCGTCTTCTTCAGGATCGCCTTGTAAGCCCGGTACAGCAATGACTGTAAAGTCTGCCTGATGATTTTCCAGATCTGAGGGCGTAGGCCGTAGAAATAGTTGATGAACAAAGAGATTTTGCCACGCAAATTCGTTGACAATGCGCACGCCAAACTGATACTTGGGATCGGCTCCTACATATCCATCAAAAATATAAAGATTGCGACCCTGCACGTAGGCAAGGACGCGGTGGTATAACCGTTGAAAACTCTCCTCAGAGATGGGAACATTAAATTTATTCCAATCGATCTCAGTTCGACTAGTCGGTTCGTCAACGATAAATTTATCCTTAGGAGAGCGACCAGTATATTTGCCAGTTTCAACACAAAAAGCACCGTTGCTGGCTAAATAACCTTCTTGCCTTGCCAGGGCATGTTCGATCAGCAGAGGGACAGAGAGATTGCGATATACCTCACCCAGATTTTTTAAGCCCAGATCTTCCAGTCCATAGGTGCGATCGCCGCACCGCAATTCAGCATGACCTGCGCCCCGATTTGTGGAGTTCCCTCGACTCCGATCTTGGGGAAATAAGGCATGCTTGGGAATCGCTGCATAGCCATCGGCCTTTAGGTTATTATTTACACTGGTTGCCATTTCAAGTTCTCCAACTTAATTAGGATTATTTCGTACCTTCTCCCATCCAGAAAAACTAGCCAGTTTGAGGGCTAGGGTTCAGAGGAGGGGACAATTTGGCGGTTCCTGGTTGGACGGAGGAGAGAGCAGATAATTTCACTACCTACACAGATAGCCAGTTAAGTTATAACCGTAAATGCTAATAACGATCTGTTTGTTAATGTAGACAGTGTATTTGTCCTGTGCTAGCTGAATTTGTGGAACTGAATTTGTGGAATTAGTAACTCTAATTTATGAAAGTTTTGAACCTTCAATGCAAATTCCTCTCCAATTGCCAGGAGTTTATCTAGAGATCGAGTTAAATGTATCAAGCAATACTAAAACAATATAGTGACTTAAAAGCCTTGCTACAAATAGCTTAGTGCTATTGATAATCTATACTTAATCTTGATATTTTTTATAGTTTAAATGAGTATTAAATAGGAAACTAAGGCTTTAATAAAAATTATTACTCCTATTTAAGAATTGCTATTTTTGATACAAAATAAAAACAATTATTCTGTTGTTTTTATTTTAATTTAATAATTACTGTAGTGAGTATGAGGTTCTTTTATTGCAACTAACCTTTAGGGTCTGTTTGAGCATGTAAGAAACCCCACTTTTAGCAAAAATTAGGTATAAAAAAATGAGGTTTCCAGTTCCACATTTTACCTTTAGCAGTAAAAAAAGCGGGTATTTACACTTAATAACACAGCCACTGTGGATTCTATATGCATTACCAGGATTTAATGCTGCTAAGCTAGCGAGCGATCGCTGAGTTTTGTATTTTGTCCAGGGACAACTTCAACTGTGCGATATCCAAGTGCGGTCAGCAATTTATCCTTTGGCAACTTAACTGGTGCTGGTTTCTCTCCATCCCCTGGCGACGGTAGTGGATATGCTGTTGATACAGCAGTAGAATAATGAATATTTCCCTCTGTATGGTGAATAGCTTGATGAATGTGACCATTCAGTACAGTCACAGCAGAGAAGCGCGACAACGACGGAAGTGCATTTGGCCAATCTACGGTTCCCCAGCCCCATTTTGGATAAAGGCTATAGCGGTTTTCAAATGAGAAAAGCATGATAAAATCAAGAGAAAAATGCCAAAAGGAATAACAATCTCTCAAGACTTGCGTCAGCGGGTAGTTATATCAACTGCTGTTCTGGGCGATTGAAACCGATAATTTGATCTTTATCGATGAAGCAGGGGTAAACCAGAGTATGACACGTACCTATGCGCGTTCACAGAAAGGACAACGTGCCCATGGTAGCAAACCTGATCGCCGAGGTAAAAACTTGACGATGATTGCGGCACTGGCAATGTCTGGCATCATTGCAGCCTTAACTTTTTAAGGTCAAAGCTATCCTACGTTCCATAGCTCCCAGGACTAAAGATGAGCTTCATGCTGCGATTACTGATGCTTTAAATGCTGTCTCTAGTTCTGATATCTCTGGTTGGTTTGCTGAGTGTGATGCCTGTACCATTCTCATCTGAAAATTGCTATAGACTAGTGATGCGATCACCCCTTTATTCTCATAACGCGATCGCAATCATACCGATACAAAAGATGTAGAAGATGGGATAGCACTCTGCACCACCGCCACCAGATCGGTATCCAGATAAAGCGCTGTACTGAAAATGCTAGCAGGTAAGGCACCTCCAATGGATAATGCACTACTTGCATGAGTTTGAATTGCATCACCTGCACCGAAGTCTGTGATCGGAGTATGGTTAGATATCCCATTACCCAAGTAATAGGTGTTATTAGCATCTGCCAACACAAAGCGGCGGTACGCATTCTGAAGGGAATCGCTACCTGCATTACTCAATCTATCAGCTTTGTCAGTATCTGCACCATTGAGAGGATTGACTCCAATTAAGATATCATGCTCTGCTGTACCGAGAATCGCATCATTGCGAATCGCAGCTGTACGGTTCGCAGTCACACCATCATCATTCACAATTGTGCCAGTACCTGTATTAATTGCTGTTGAGCCATCGTTTACAGCTGTGATTGCGACAGAAAAAGTCTCGTCTAGTTCCTGAGTGATATCGCCTCTGACATTTACAGAAATCTGTTTGCTAGTTTCACCGGGTAAAAATCTCACTTTGCCGATGGGCAAGATGCCAGCCTCAAAGTCTGCGGCACTGGCAGGGTTTGTGCTGCTACCTGTGACTGTCCACTTCAAATCGGTGGTGCCGCTAGTGTCTCCCAGGCGATCGATCCTGAAGGTGAAAGCTTTAATGCCGCTATTGCCCTCTGTTTGTTCGGCATTGATCGGAGTGATGAGCAACCCCCCGTCATCGTTGCGAATGGTGCCCCCTGCCGTAGCGGTGGTGATGATAGCGGGAGTGGATGGATTGGAAAGCGTAACATTGAAGTTCTCATCTAGTTCGCCAACGGTATCGCCACTGACATTAATGGTGATGACCTTGCTGGTTTCGTTGGCAGCAAAGTTAACCGTACCAGTGGGAAGTGTGCCACCAAAATCGGCAGCGTTGGCAGGATTGGTGGCACCACCTGTTACCGCCCAGTTTGCCATAGTCGTAACGCCTGTGTCGCCCGATCGCGTGACCGTGAAGGTGAATGGTTTGGTACCGCTATTGCCTTCGGTTTGGTTGGCATTTGTAGCGGCGATCGCTAGTGCAATATCATCATTTTGAATCGTGCCCGATGCCGTAGCTGTAGTAATCGTAGCTGCACCGGATGGATTGGAGAGCGTGACGGTGAAGTTCTCATTTGGTTCTACCACTGTGTCGCCGCTGACATTAATGGTGATGACCTTGCTGGTTTCTCTGGCAGCAAAGTTAACCGTGCCAGTGGGAAGTGAGCCACCAAAATCACCAGCATTGGCAGGATTAGCACCTGTGCCCGTAACTTCCCAATCGGCGGTAGTGGCACCGCTAGTATCGCCCGATCGCGTCACTGTGAAGGTAAAGGCTTTTGTGCCGCTATTGCCTTCAGCTTGGATGGTATTTGTAGCAGCGATCGCCAAATTCGCATCATCATTTTGAATAGTACCTGTCGCCGTAGCGGTAGTAATCGTGGCAGGACTGGATGGATTGGAGAGCGTGATGGTAAAGTCCTCATCGGGTTCTATTACCGTGTCGCCGTTGACAGCGACGGTAATGGTTTTGCTCGTCTCATTGGCGGCGAAGTTGACCGTACCCGTCGTGCTGCTAAAATCAGCGGCATCGGCGGGATTGGTTCCCGTTCCTGCTACTGTCCAGGTGGCTGTGGTGGTTCCACTTCTATCGCCAGTGCGGGTGACCGCGAACGTAAACGCTTTGGTGCCGCTGTTCCCTTCCGTTTGGATGGCATTTGCCGCCGCGATCGCTAGCTCGATGTCGTTGTCGATAATCGCCACATTGCGTGTAGTTGTGGTACCGAGGACAATTCCCGATGAGGGATTGGAAATCGTAAAGGTAGCTGTCTCTAATCCTTCGATCGTGGTATCGTCGTTGACGTTGACCGTAAAGGAGTCGGATGTTAGTCCGTTGGGAATCGTAATTTGGGTGGGAATGGTGCCCGTGAAATCGCTAGCGGTGACCCCTGTACCGTTGAGTGCCACGTTCACGGTTTGATTTCCTACCACTGCTTGCGAAGCTGTAGCAGTCACAGTAATTGCGGTTTTGCCTGTTTCTGTACCTATACTGGGCGAAACGGAGAGGTTGACAGGGACATCGTTGTCGGTAATCGCCACATTGCCGGTCGTTGTAGCACCGAGCACTATTCCCAATGAGGGATTGGAGATCGTAAAGGTAGCCGTTTCCAGTCCTTCAGTCGCGGCATCATCGTTGATATTGACCGTAAAGGATCCAAATGTTTTTCCGTCGGGAATGGTAATTTGGGTGGGAATGGTGCCCGTGAAATCACTAGCAGAAATCCCCGTACCGCTGAGAGCCACGTTTACAGTTTGATCTCCTGCCACTGCTCGCGCAGCCGTCGCAGTCACAGTAATTGTGGTTCTGCCTGCTTCCGTGCCCGTGCTGGGTGAAACAGAGAGATTAACGGCAGGGGAATCGTTGTCGGCGATCGCCACACTGCCTGTAGTTGTGGCACCGAGCACTATTCCCGATGAGGGATTGGAAATCGTAAAGGTAGCTGTCTCCAATCCTTCCACTAGAGCATCGTCGTTGACGTTGATCGTGAAGGAGCCGGATATTTGTCCGTTGGGAATGGTAATTTGGGCGGGAAAATTGGTGATAACAAACCCCGCTCTCGTGAAATCGCTAGGGGCAATCCCCGTACCGCTGAGAGCTACGTTCACAGTTTGATCTCCTACTACTGGTTGTGAAGCAGTGGCAGTCACAGTAATTGCGGTTCGGTCTGCTTCCGTGCTCGTACTGGGTGAAACAGAGAGATTAACGGTACGGGAATCGTTGTCGGTAATCGCCACATTGCCGGTCGTTGTGGTGCCGAGGACAATTCCTGAGGAAGGATTGGAAATCGCAAAGGTAGCTGTCTCCAATCCTTCCACTAGGGCATCGTTGTTGACGTTGACCGTGAAGGAGACGGATGTTTCTCCGTCGAGAATCGTAATTTGGGTGGGAATAGTGCCCGTGAAATCGCTAGCGTCACCCGTACCGCTGAGAGCCAAGTTCACAGTTTGGTTACCTGCCACTGGTTGCGAAGCCGTCGCAGTTACAGTAATTGCCGTTGTACCTGCTTCCGTGCCCGTAATGGGTGAAACGGAGAGATTGACGGCCGGAATGATGCTATCGAAGACGATCGTGCCATAGATGTCATCGTTATCATTGACTGTGGTGCCGTCACCAACCGTGGGATTGGTATTGGCATTATTGGCGGCATTGCTGCCTGCGATGGAGAATAGACCATTGGCCGTAACCGTACCGCCGAGGTTAAAGATGGCACCGCCCTTACCCTGTCCGCTATTAGCTCCAGTACCACCAGTAGCGCCGCTATTAAACAAGTTGGTATTGGTAAGGGTAAGGCTACCGGCTCTGACGAACACGGCACCACCAAAGCCTGCACCACCACCACCAATAAGATTAGCAGCAAGATCGCGACCGCCACCGCCACCACCAAAACCACCAGCACCAAGCCTACCAATGCCCGCGCCACCACCACCACCAAAACCACCAGCACCACCATCACCACCGCCACCGCCACCACCAAAACCACCAAAACCACCAGCACCACTGCCACCGCCACCGCCACCGAAGTCGCCACCAGCAGCACCAGCAGCAATAAAAACACCACCGCTTCCACCACCACCGCCACCAAAACCCCCGGCCTGAGCGGGGATATCACTCTGACCGCCTCTAAAAGCTCCAGTAGCGCCAGCGCCACCGCCAGTTACGCCGCCAGTTCCTCCAGCTCCAGTAGCCGCATTACCACCGTTGCCAATTGTGCCGCCCCCACCACCACCTGACTGGCCTGGATTGCTGCCGCCCCCGTTACCCCCATTACCTACCAAACCACCGCCACCACCACCGAAGTTACCAGTTCTACCACCGCTTCCACCATTACCACCGGCACCGCCGCCGCCGCCGCCACCAATTAACCCATCCCCACCAAAATTATAAGTGCCACCGTTACCACCGATCGCAGCATTGCCAGCAAATGTGACGTTATCGAGCGTGACATTACCACCATTAATAAACAATCCCCCGCCCATACCAGCACCACCGCCGCCACCAGGAACTCCAGAGCCGCCGTTGCCGCCTCTAGCCCGACTGCCTGAAATTGTGAGGTCAGACAAGGTTACTGTTCCAGATTGGACAAAGAACGGACGCACGTCTCCATTGTCGTTAATGGAATTATTGTTGACATCTCCACTGACAGTAAAATTGCCACCGATGAATCTGATATTGCTATCGATCGTGACTTTCGGCACGGCGGTAAATCTCACGTTGGTTTGGAACGTCACCGTATCGTCGCCACTTCTGGCATTGGCTTGCGCGATCGCCCAACTCAGCGTGTTAAGCGTATCCCCCAACCCATTATCGGTAGGTTGCGTGACGATGAGGGCACTATTACTACCAGTACCATCAATTATTGTGGCAGTGACTTGCTGCGTGCCGTTTTCTATCCCATTCGCGACGCTAGTAATATCGACAATCGCCGTCTCATTCCCTTCTGCAATGATAT
Organism: Rhizobium sp. Q54; assembly: GCA_943367755.1. Lineage (GTDB taxonomy): Bacteria > Cyanobacteriota > Cyanobacteriia > Pseudanabaenales > Pseudanabaenaceae > PCC-6802. The sequence goes on from CALRKB020000002.1 coordinate 127,468, forward strand.
CGTTAATGCCAGCGATCGTTATCGAACCCGTCGTGCTACCAGCCGGGATTGTAATCGTGTTGGCGGATGAATTGTAGTCGATATCTTTGGTGGCAGTGCCGCTAAAGCCAAGATTGACCGTGACGTTCTGCGTGGAGGGGTTGGAGAGCGTCGCCGTCACCGTTGCCGTCCCTCCGTTCTCGGGGAATGGCGATCCGCTCAGACCGAGCGTAACCGTGGGAGTGCTTTCATCGTCGGCGATCGTGGCAGTGACTTGTTGCGTGCCGCTTTCTGTCCCATTCGTAACGCTAGCGATCGCGACGATTGCCGTCTCATTCCCTTCAAATGTGGCATCGTTAATGCCAACGAGCGAGATAGAACCCGTCGTCCTCCCAGCCGGGATTATAATCCTGGTGTCGACTGGGATTCTGAAGTCGGTATTTCCGGTGGCAGAGCCGCTAAAGCTGAGATTGACCGTGACAATCTGCGTGGAGGGATTGGAGAGCGTTGCCGTCACCGTCGCCACCCCTCCATTCTCGGAAAATGGCGATCCGCTCAGACCGAGCGTAACCGTGGGAGCGCTGTCGTCATCTGCAATTGTGGCGGTAACTTGTTGCGTGCCGTTTTCTGTCCCATTCGTGACGCTAGCGATATCGACAATCGCCGTCTCATTCCCTTCAAATGTGGCATCGTTAAGGCCAGTGAGAGAGATGGAACCTGTCGTGCTACCAGCCGGAATTGTAATCGTGCTGGCAGATGGATTGTAGTCGGTACCTCTGGTGCCAGTGCCGCTAAAGCCGAGGTTGACCGTGACATCCTGCGCGGCGGGATTGGAAAGCGTCGCCGTTACCGTTGCCACCCCTCCATTCTCGGCAAATGGCGATCCGCTCAGACCGAGCGTGACAGTTGATAGGGCATCGTTATCTGCGATCGCAACGGTGGCGGTTTCCGTACCAGCGGCACCGAGGTTATAGGTAGCGGTATCGGTAAGCGTGAGAACGACCGTTTCGCTAACTTCAGTAATCGCATCGTCAACTGGGGTAATCGTGACATCGACCGTGCTGGAACCGACCGGGATCGTGGCCGTACCTGCGAGCGTGGGGGTGTAGTCGGTGCCGTTGGTAGCCGTCCCTGCGATCGTATAGGAGACATTCAACGCCGTGCTGGTGTTGCCCGTGCGGTTAATCCTGAACGTGCCGGGGTTAAGACCTGCTTCGGCGGCGTTGGGGTCGGGGGCGGCGATCGTAACGATGGGGAGAGTGGACACCGTATTATTGAGCAGCACCGACACGTTATTGGCAAAAGAGTTCGCCGTCGCTAGATCGGGCTTACCATCGCCATTAAAGTCACCCGCCGCCAGTCCGACCGGACGATTTCCCGTCGCGAAAGTGGTCAGGGTACTGAAGCCACCATTACCATTCCCCAATAGCACCGATGCATTATAGAAACCAAGTCCTGCCATCGCTATGTCAGTGGGGCCATCGCCATCAAAGTCACCTACTACCAGGGAACGAGCAACATCTCCCACCGCGAAGGTAGTCTGGGCAACGAAGCTGCCGTTGCCATTCCCCAACAGCACCGACACATTTTGAGAGCCATCGTTCGTCACGGCTAAGTCGAGGCGACTGTCGCCATTGAAGTCCCCCACAGCCACGGAAAAAGGCTGAGTCCCCACCGCGAAGGTAGTCTGGGCACCGAAGCCGCCACTACCATTTCCCAATCGCACCGATACATTGTTGGAGCCATAATTCGCCACGGCTAAATCGAGGCGACCGTCGCCATTGAAGTCACCCACCACTACGTCATAAGGCTGAGTCCCCACCGTGAAGGTGGTCTGGGGGCCGAAACCGCCGCTGCCATTCCCCAATAACACTGATACATCGTTGGAATCGCGGTTCGCCACGACTAAATCGCGGCGACCATCGCCATTGAAGTCCCCCACCGCCACGGAAACAGGCTGACTTCCCGCCGCGAAGGTGGTCGGGGCGCTAAAGCCGCCACTGCCATTCCCCAATAGCACCGATACGACATTGTCGAAATCTTCATTTGCCACGACTAAATCGAGGCGACCATCACCGTTGAAGTCTCCCACCACCACGGAATCAGGCCGACCTCCCGCCGCGAAGGTGGTCGGGGTGCCGAAGCTGCCACTGCCATCCCCCAATAGCACCGATACACTGTCGTCAAAAAAATTCGTTACGGCTAAGTCGGCTCGACTATCGCCGTTGAAGTCACCCACTGCCACGGAATTGGCTCCAGATCCGGCAGCGAAGGTGGTTTGGGAACTGAAACTCACCAGCACGCCTGGATAGGTCTGACAGGTCCGATCGCTAAAGGCTAGCGTTTCCAACAGTTTGCCGTGGCGATCCTCCAACTGCCAGTTGCCGCCCAAGTCTGCATGACCGACTTTGCCCGTAGCTGCCGCCACCCTCGCTCCAGTTTGTTCGCCGAGTTGGGCGATCAAATCTCGGTCTTGTCCCACTTCACAGGCATAAAGCGCGAGTTCGCTGATTCCCCACGCTTGGAACTGCTCCTGATACTCGGTCAGATTGCCTCGATGCAGTCTGTCATTGCCCAGGTGCAATTGCCCGACCCCGCCCTCATAACTACCATGACAAACAACGTGCAGCACTGAAACGGGTTGTTGCTTTGCCTGCTTTAAGGCCAATCGGCGGCTAATTTGCGTGAGGGTGTCTTCGCGATCGCCCAGCAGTAAAACCTCAGCCCCTGGCAGTAACCCTGCGATCAGTACTTCAGGATTTTTGACGTTAGGGGCGATCGCCACCAGCATGTTTGTTTTGGGTGCAGCGATTAACGAGGCACTATGCCTATCAGTCGTTTTTTGTGCAGAAGCAAGGGTGAGTGTCATGATTGAAGCCTCATGAATCTAGAAAAGGAGCAGAAATTGCTATATATTATCCACAAATAAGGATTGATACCCCATTCTTTTTCACTAATTCTTAATCACATCGATTTCTAGCCGCTGACGGCTATTCGCTATAGCAATCTGTTGCCTTATATACAGTTCAGCTTGTCAAATGTGCTATGACCACCGAGCCTCCCATCCTCACCAATACGCTCGAAGAAGTCTTGACCCGCTTCGAGTAAAAGATGGACAAGCGATTCGGTTGGTTTCCCATCTGCTAAAATTACGATGAGATTGTGATTGGTGCGGTGATCGCTCCATCTCTCCAATAGAAAAAACAGCGATCGCCTCTTCATTCTCATAACGCGATCGCGATTATACGGATACAAAAGATGCAGAAGAAGGGATAACACCCTGCACCACTGCTACTAGATCGGATCGGTATCCAGATAAAGCAACGATCTCTTAATTTCTTGATTTCTTAATCTTTTAATTACCTAAACTTAATCTGTTAGGTCTAAAGTTGGGAAATGTCCGCTGAATCGCCAATGTGGTTAAACTTGGCTCTTGACTAGTAAATGCTATCTCCTGAAAAGTGACACTATGACTTTTAAGCGCAGAGACTTTCTCTTATTCCTTGGTGCTGGCGTGGGTGCTATCGCGTTTGATGCCACATCCAAGCAAATACCTCAAAGATTTTCCATGCCGTTCTCTACACCCCTGGACTTGGCAGAGAGTGACAGTGATAACAGTGCGATCGCAGCTACTAGAACTACATCTTTGACCTTTAAGCCCATCAAAGGAGCAATGCCTTTAGAGACGGATGGCATCGCAAAGACTAAGCAAGTAGAAGCATATGGTAAGTTCGAAGTTATAGATGACCTGGTGCTGCCGGAGGGATATACCTACGATATTGTTGCTTCTTGGGGAGATCCTGTAGGAGACTCGCGCTTTGGCTACAACAATGATTATCTATCCTTTGTGGAGACTGCGAAGGATGAAGGCTTACTTACGGTTAACTTTGAATATGTTAGTCCTAAACCTTGGACTCAGACCTACAAGCAAGTAATTGGGAAGTCACTACCATTTGCAGAAATGGCCTTAGCGCTTGACAAGGCAGGGAAAGATGGTATCGACTTCTATTCCTTGCCAGATAGCGATCGCACCAAGCAACTATTTATGCAAGTTACCAAGGAATTACTGACCGATATGGGAATTGGTGTAATATCGATTCGACGTAATTCTAGTGGGAAGTGGGAGCGCACCTATGCAAAGACAGATCGCCGCATCACGGGTATCTCTGGTTTAGAAGATGGGCGATATCTCAAGTCCACAGGCCCTGCTGTAGAAGTGTTTCGCAAATCTCAAGTGAAGGGCTACAAGGACAAGCTAGGCGATCAGATTATTGGCACCTTCAACAACTGTGCTGGTGGCACTTCTCCCTGGGGTACTGTTTTTAGTGCGGAAGAGAATTATCAAAACTTTGTGCCAGAAGCTGTCAATGCTGATGGTAGTTCTCTCAATCCCAGCAATAAGAAGTTTCATATCTCCAATGATGATACTGAAGGGTTGGGCAGCATCCTCGGTTATGCTGGGAATAAATACGGTTGGATGGTGGAAGTCGATCCGGCCAATCCCAACGACTATGGCACAAAGCACACCTGGCTAGGGCGCTATCGTCATGAAGCTGTTGGCATCCGTGCTGAGGCGGGCAAACCACTGGTATTCTATTCCGGTTGCGATCGCCGTGGTGGCCACCTCTACAAATTTGTGAGTAAAGGCATAGTCCGCGATCCAAAGGACAAAACAAATTCGCGTTTGCTAGAAGATGGCATGCTCTATGCTGCTAAGTTCAATCCTGACGGGACGGGAACTTGGATTGCACTAAAAGCTAGCACGCCAGTAAATCCTGAACTACTGGAGGTTTTAGCGGGTAAAATGCTACCTTTGCCCAAACGGCCTGAAGGCGGTGTATTTAAAGCCACCAAAGAGGAAGAAGTAACCGCATTCAAACAGCAATTTCAAACCCTTGGAGATCTCTACGAAGGTAACGCTACGGAAAAGCAAGGTGCGATCATGATCGACGCACACTATGCCGCTAATGCTGCGGGTGCTACCTGTACGGCTCGTCCAGAAGATACGGAGGTCAGTCCTGATGGCTCTCTATTCATCAACTTTACCTCAGGTTCTGTTAGTAGCAGCGACGGTAGTCCAGATTTGCGCATCTTTAAAGGCCCCGATGGCCAAGCTTATGAGTACGGCTGGATTATGCGCTTGGTAGAAGATCGCAACGAACCTGAAGCGATGAAGTTCCGCTGGAAGATATTTGCCACAGGAGGTGAGCCGGCAGAAGGTGGTCTGGGCTTTGCAAACCCCGATAATATGGCATTCGATGCCAACGCCAATCTCTGGATGGTGACGGACATATCGAGCGAAAAGTACAATAAAGCTATTCCCAGCCGCAAAGACAAAGATGGCAAACTGGTGAGTCAATCAGACCTACGAGGGTTGTTTGGCAATAGTTCGATCTGGTTTTTCCCTACCTCTGGGTCTAAAGCTGGGAAGGCATATTTATTCGGTTTCGGCCCCATGGAATGTGAAAACACTGGCCCATTTTTTACCCGCGACCAACAGACCTTATTTTTATCCGTGCAGCATCCAGGTGAAATTAATGGAACTCGTAAGGATATGAAGTCTGAAGATAGAGAATTTGCGATCAGAACCACAGATGGTAAGGAGTTTATGCAAACTCGCACCGTTCCAATTGGTTCCAATTGGCCGGGCAAGGGGCCTAACGATCCACCAAAACCCGCAGTTGTCGCAATCCGTAAACTATAGACTATGTGACGAGTGCGATCGCCTAGAGCGTGAAGCCGAAGCAACCGGGTTTTACACGTACGTCCCAAAATCAAATACTATTGGATAACTATGTTGTGAACTTCCTTTCTAACTGCTTGCATGTCGCTTAAGATCGTTATTCCTCTGGTGCTTTTAGTCTTTGTCCCTGTGTCGATCGCAGCAGAGTTATGTCATTGGGGTTCGCTGGCTATTTTCATTACTTCAGCTTTAGCAATTATTCCCTTCGCTATTTGGCTGGGTACAGCAACGGAAAAGGTGGCTGTAGTTACGGGGCCTGCCATTGGCGGTCTGGTAAATGCTGTTTTTGGTAATGCTACTGAAGTAATCATCGGTTTAGTCGCACTCAAAGAGGGCTTGGTTGACATTGTAAAAGCGAGTATTACGGGCAGCATTCTCAGTGAATTGCTGCTGGTACTGGGGCTGGCGATGCTGCTGGGCGGACTGCGCTACAAGGAGCAAGTATTTCAAAAAATCGTGGCGAGGGTGAATGGTTCCTCCATGACCTTAGCTGTAACCGCGATCGCCTTACCCACGGTTGTGATCAACACATCCAACATGCTCGACCCAGCCGTAATTAGTCACCTTTCCACCATTGTTGCAGTGGTCTTAATTGCCGTCTATGGCCTGACGCTACTGTTTTCCTTGAAAACCCATAGCTACCTCTACGATGTCGGGATAACCAACTTAGATTATCCATCCTCGAAACTCGCAGAGCGATCGCTAATCGTGGCGAATAGCGAAAATGATATCGAAAAGAGCGACGATCCTAAGCCCAATCTATGGTTATGGGTTGTCATACTGCTGGGATCGACAATTGCCGTCGCCTTGGAGTCAGATCTATTTATTGGTGCGCTTGAGGAAGCCACAAATGGCTTGGGACTAACCCCATTATTTACAGGGGTGGTGCTCTTACCCTTAATTGGCGATGTGGCTGGATGTATTACTGCCATCCGAGTTGCGATGAAAAACCAAATGGATCTAAGTGTTTCGATTTCGACGGGATCTAGTTTGCTCGTGGCGCTGTTTGTCGCACCGCTTCTGGTTTTGGTAGGGCAACTTATGGGTCAACCGATGGATTTAAACTTCAATCCTTTTGAAGCAATTTCGATCGCGATCGCTGTCACAATTGTCAATCTGATCAGTCTAGGTGGGCGATCGAACTGGCTAGATGGAACTCTACTTCTGGCAACTTACGTTATTTTAAGTGTAGCTTTTTTCTACCATCCCGCTTAAAGCTATTAATGGCATCAAATTGATGTTGGCACTTTAGCGGTATTAAACCCCAAAAAACCTCCACCTGTAAATTTTTCATTGTAGGCTTTATGTACGGGCAGGTTTAGCTAGGACTGTTCTTGACACTGGTAGCGCTTGGACAAAACCTGCCCCTACGTCAATGGATTTTTTACAGCAACAAAAAACCTCTAAATTAGACTAAGGAAAATATTCCAAGGCAGCTTCACACTATTTCTCTAACTGCTATGCGAAATGTCATTCTCAAAACTTTGCTGTTCCTAATTGTCTGCATCCAGGGTTGTGCTTCTCAGGACACCCTTCCTTCAGAGCGCAGCTCAAGCTCGGCCACTTCCAGTTCTACTCCAACGGCTAATTCCAACAATACAAAGTCAGTCGATCGCTCAAACAAGCGCATCGATACGGAATTATTAAAAGCTGTTCCCATTCTGGTTAGCCTCAACAACCTCCCAGAACCATTCAGAACGGAGAGCGCCAGCAAACCACCACAAGTCTTATCAATTCCAGCCCATCCCGTACTGCAAGTACCAGCCGGATTTCAGGTCAACGTATTCGCCGAAAACCTGGAACGCCCGCGCTGGTTGGCTTTGACGCCTACGGGAGATGTGCTGGTGACGGAAACGCCCGTCAACCACATCCGCCTGCTGCGGGACGTTAATGGCGACGGCATAGCCGATGTGAACCAGAATTTTGCGACGGCTGAAAATGGCTTGGATATTCCCTTTGGCATGTCATTTAGCGATCGCTACTTTTTTCTGGGGAACACGGCAGCCGTATTGAGATTTCCCTACGCAAAAGGCCAGGATCGTTTGGTAGGTCGAGGTGAAAAAATTGCCGATCTGCAAGGTGGAGGTTACAACCAGCACTGGACCAGGAATGTTGTGGTGTCTCCCGATCGCCAAAAACTTTACGTATCAATTGGTTCGCGCTCTAACGTCGATGCCGAAGAATTACCGCGCGCTTCTGTCCAGATTATGCAGTTAGATGGCGCGCAACAGCAAACATTTGCCTTTGGCCTGCGCAATCCTGTCGGTTTGGACTTTCATCCCACTACAGGCGAACTCTACGCGACAGTCAACGAGCGCGACGGCTTAGGCGACGATTTGGTACCCGATTATTTTACCCGCATTCGCCAGGGTGAGTTTTACGGCTGGCCCTATGCCTACCTGTCCCCGCAAAATCTCGATCCCCGCCGCACGACAAATGGTAAGAGCGAAAACCCCGCCCTAGTTGCACAAACGCGAACGCCCGACGTGCTGTTTCAGGCCCACTCCGCCGCTCTGGGAGTCAAATTTTATACGGGCAAGACCTTCCCTGCTAAGTATCGCCATGGAGCGTTTGTAGCTTTTCGCGGCTCTTGGAATCGCGATCGCGGCACGGGTTATAAAATTGCATTCGTACCATTTGGCAGCGACAATCGCCCGGTAGGATATTACGAAGAGTTCCTGACAGGATTTTTAACTGACCCGTCCGTACCAAGTACGTGGGGTCGTCCGGTGGGATTACTGGTGATGCCCGATGGGAGCTTGTTATTCACCGATGAGGCAAATAATCGCATTTATCGCGTGCAATATGACGGTAAAAAAGAATAGGAGCGATCGCTCCTATCGTCAATAAGCTTTCGATATCGTCGCTGCGATCGACGATTCAGTTCGTAACGGTGCGTCTAGGGGATTTTGACAGTAACCATGCTCGCTCGATCGGCATGCCTACTTCTGCGATCCTGCATGTAACGTGGTAGCAGCATTGTTTCTGGAAGCAATTCCTCAATGACATCATAAATTAGCGTCTCTATATACAGCCTTTGCTCTAGAGAGGAATAGCGGTAATTGATCTTTCTCGCATCATTTTGCACCCAATCAATCACTTTGTAACGATTAGGCATCTTACCGATCGCACAATCGATCAGCTTTTGCCGCAAATCCAATAGCGAGATATTTAGCTTTAACTCAGTCCTGCAGAATAGTTCTGAATGAAAAAGATCGGCTAAGAAATTTTCCACTTCTTCGATCGCGACTAGAAGTGTAATATTAATAACTTGTTTGGGCATCTTGGCTTGTTTTACAATACTTTTAGACTGAGCTGGGAAATCGAACAAAATTTCAATAGTTTCAGGTGTATGAAGTAGCTTTATTCAAGATGCATTGGGCTTTTGGTGAGTGCTCAAATTGTAAAAATTGTTATTAAAATTATCGATCTGTTTCAGGCGAAGGCAGACTCCCGAAGTCTAACATGTTTGCGCGAGGATAGAACCGACATTATCGAGAACGCGCAAGTCTTGGCACAGAATAGCTTCTTTAAGGATAGTTGTGTTACCGATATGAGTGCGAGATGATTTACCTTCTTGGATATGTACTTCCAGGATGGCTTGCGGAACACCCAGAAACAGGAGGCGATCGCCTGCAAAAACTACCTTCTCTAAACGCAAGTCTAAATGCATGTTGGGAAGATTTGTAATGCTTATAATCTGAGTTTTGTTGGTGGAATTGCTATAGGCGCATAAAAAGCAATCTTGATGCTTAGCGAGGACTGAATCAAAAAAATATGACATGATATTTATCCGAATTTATTGTGATGGAATTTATTGAAAAGAGTTTATGAAAATATCAAATCAGTGCAATTTGCAAGCTGAAGCTTGACTGCTTTGAGTAGTTGACTTGCCGCAAATGGCTTGGTCAGATATTGATTGGCTCCAAGTTCTAGGCCGAGCATGCGTTCGTGAGAAATTGCTTCGCCTGTGAGGAATATGAATGGAATATTTGCCATCATCTCACTTCTCCGAAGGCAATCGAGTACCTCATACCCGTTGATTTCAGGCATATTCAGATCGCAGACGATTACATCAGGTTGTAATTCCTGAGCTAGTTGCAAACCATGTATTCCATTTCCAACACTAACCACTTGCGAATCTTTTAAATTAAAACTAAGAGTATCTGCAATACAACTGCCTAGCATTTCATCATCATCAATCACTAAAATCTTTGCCATTATTGTCAGTTAGTAGTGAGTATTAGCTTTAAGCAAAATGGTAGATTGACCCTACACAAGACTCTAAAGCACATCGTCTTGATAAAGAGTAATGGAGTAAGCTATTTGCCTACCTCATTACTCCAAAAATTCCCAGAGCATTCTCTACCTGTAAAGTTGCTTGAGTTGAGCTTAGATCGAAATTGTGTGTTTTTTGTGTGGATGCTAGATCTGCCAGCCTAAAATTTCGCATATTTGCTTAGCTAAGCGATCGGCTTTAAACGGTTTGGCGATCGCTCCTGCTACACCTAGATCGCGCAAGTGCTGCTCTTCCTTGGCGATCGCCTTAGCGGTGAGTAAAACCGTCGGGATATGTTTGGTGGTGGGGTTTGCCTGCAAGTGCTGAAATGTGGTCACGCCATCCATATCTGGCATCATCACATCTAGCAAAATTGCATCGGGTTGCTCGATTTCAGCTCTGGCTATCCCTTCGCTGCCTGAGACAGCGGTCAACACTTTCCAGTCTGTCACTGCTTCTACCGAAAACTGAATAATTTCCCTAATCCCATCGTCGTCATCGATCACCAGAATGGTTTTTATTTGCATAATTTTTCCTCTGTTCACCTACAGCCAATTGCAATCAAAATCACCACGGATAAGATGATTAAAACCCATGCGGGGGCTACGCTCCTGCGACCTGTTTTTTGTGGTGGACTCGATCGAAAACTGCTGTAGTTATCGGCAAGGTGAAATAAAAGCTGCTGCCTTCACCCAGAATACTCTCTGCCCAAATCTGCCCGCCATGCTGTGCTACAAGATAACGACAAATTGCTAGACCCAAGCCTGTCCCCCCCTTGGCGCGAGCATCAGAGCTATCGACCTGCTGAAAGCGCTCGAAAATTATGTTGATTTTGGCGGCGGGAATGCCACAACCCCGATCTTTGACGGCGATCAGCACATAGGGGAGAGGTGTAGAAGCGTGAGAGTCTGGCAGCACGGAGCTAGCTTGTGTGGTTGTCTCTACCAGCTCGCTAGTTACCTGAACTGTAGAGCCAGCGGGAGAGAACTTGATCGCATTGCCCAGCAGATTGATTAATATCTGGATAATGCGGTCGGCATCGATATCGATCTGAACGGGTGGCCCAGAAGTAATTAACTTGATGTCAGCTAGGTTAGAGATTATCTGCATCATGTCTACGACTTTGAGCAGAAGATCGGCAATATTACAGGGCTGCTTTGATAGGCTAATCTGGCCTGTTTGTAATCGCTCCACATTCAGAATATCCTCAACCAATCGACTCAGGCGATCGCTACTCTCGCTAACAATTTCGATAATGTGTTGGCCTTTAGGGGAGTGAGTTTCGATCAGGCCACTAGCTAACAAACTGAGTCCGCCTTGAATCGATGTTAGAGGCGTACGCAGTTCGTGGCTGACCACAGAAATAAACTCATCTTTCATGCGGGCGATCGCTTTGCGCTCGGTAATATCTTGAATGATGCAAAATAGGCTGACTGCTTGCCCAACATCATCAAAAATTGGATTTCCCTTAGCAAAAACATCGCGCGGCTCGCCATCCGATCTCAAAATGCGCAACTCCAGCTCGTAAGCCTGATGCTCGGAAATTGCATGCCGTATGGTTGTTTCGCATAGGGGGCGATCGGCTGGATCGATTTGCTGTAAGTACTCCTGCCAAGTCGGTGGCGGTAGATCGGGAACCAGACCAAAAATGCGATACATTTCCTCTGACCAGGTGAAAGACTGCGTCGGCAAATCGAACTCCCAACTACCGATATGGGCTACCCTTTGAGCTTCCGCTAGTCTAGCCTCACTGCGTTGCAGGCGTAATTCTGCCTGTTTGCGCTCGGTAATATTGCGGATCAGCCAGCGCAACCCCACAGCTTCTCCCATCGGATTCAGTACGGTGACGACATTCAGCTCAGCGCAGAATGCGGGTTTGTGTCGGGGTTGCATGAAGATCTCTTGCCCCCAGATCCCTTGGCATTGGCGCAACTCTAGCAACAAGGAGTGCAAGTTGTGCTTCCCTGGCTGTGGCTCTAATACAAATACGGTCAGAGGTTTCCCCACAAGGAAATCTTGACTGAGATTAAGCAGAGTTGAGATCGCGCGATTTGCCTCCTGAATGATGCCATAGAGATCGGTGACCAGATAACCATCGGGTGCAAAGTTAAATAAGTCCTGATAGCGCTGTCGCTCTGTTTCCAGATCGATGCGGGTAAGCAATAATTCCTCATTTTGCTGCTGCAATTCCTCTACAGAGATTTGCAACTCCTCCAGGCAAATCGATACTTCTTCGATCGCTTCGGACAGGAGAGATATTTCTGGCTTGGGGATTGGGCATTGCGGCAAGCCTTCAGCGCGTTGCAGGATATCTTGGAAGCGTTCCTGTGCCTTTTCAATTAGATCGTCAAGAGCATTGATACTCATCGATTTGTCCTCCTCAGGTGGATGGGGATTCTTCCATTAGTAAGATCGCACCCTGGCGAACTCCCTCCAGATTAAGCAGGGGCGTAATCACAAGATGACAGTCGATCTTGCGACCGCGACGGTTTATGGCTGGCAAGACTAGTTCTTGGGTATCGGTTTCTCCAGTTAAACACATTTGGATTGGCGATCGCAGTTCCTGTACGGGCAGGCCGATATCCAGACTAAACAGCGATTTGCCCTGCACTTCGTCGCTGCGTAATCCCCACAATTCTGCGGCTCTGCGGCTCCAGATCGTGAGATTGAATTGCCGATCTACAACGATCGCCGACGACCGCAGTCCTGCCAAAATCGAATGCTGAAAAGCATTCGCCTGATTTAACTCATCGGTACGTTGGTGTAATTCCTGATTAATTGTTTGTAATTCCTCATTTGTGGATTGCAATTCCTCATTCATGGTCTCCAATTCTTCGTTGGTCGATTGCAATTCCTCATTCGTGGTTTCTAATTCCTCAATCGTCGATTGCAATTCTTCATTTGTGGTTTCCAGTTCTTCGTTGGTCGATTGCATCTCTTCGTAGGCGGTGTCTAGCTCCTGCGAAGTACGCTGTAGATCGGTTTGCAACCTGATGAAATGGGTGATATCTGTAAAAGAAATGCCGATCCCGATCGTATTTTTTTCGCTGTCATAAAGGGGAGTAACGCACACTTCTAAATTTTGCGTGGTGCCGTTGGCGAAATGACGTTCCACATTTGGGAACACGATCGAACGATGCTCTGCGGCGGCAGTTTGCATGGGCGATCGCAGATCTACAGGTCGAAAGGACAATTCTAAATCTTGAAACGGACGCCCCAAGTCCTTGATACTGAGACTAAACAACATACGGGCTTGTTCGTTGGCCAGGAGCAAATTGCCGTGTGAGTCTATGATGATTTGGGCCACTAACGAGGAATCAAAAGCCGCCTCTCGCAACCGGATATGCTGTGTGAAACTCTCAGAGAATGCCAGATTTTCCACGGTCGGCATGACCAAAAGGCGATCGCGAAAGTTGCGCGAAGGTACTTTGGCAAATATGCGATTGGGCAAATCGACAGGACGAAATAGACTGGAGTGAGTCAGCAGCATCTCTGCTTTGCCCAGAAACACAAATCCCTGACTATCTAAAGAAAAATACAGCTTATTCAGAATCCGCGCCTGCGCCTCGGCATTGAAATACATCAGCGTATTTCGGCAGGTTAATAGATCGATGCGAGAGATGGGAGCATCTTGAATCAAGTCGTGGCGGCCAAAAATCACCGAACGCCGCAACTGATGCTGAAATACATAGCGGTCTCCGATCTGCTCAAAATATTTGTCTCGCAAGGCTTCGGGTACAACCTGTACGTTTTTGGCGGCATAGGATGCCTGTCGTGCCTGTGCTAGTGCCTCCTCATCGCAATCTGTGGCATAAATCTTGACTCTGGTGCGAAATTGTTGTTCTCCCAGAGCTTCGGCCAGCACGATCGCTAGCGTATAGGCTTCTTCGCCCGAAGAACACCCAGCGCTCCAAACCCGAATTGCAGCGTCGTTATTTGGCTTGTCAGCGATGATGCGCGGTATAACTTCCTGCTTTAGGTACTCCCAAGCACTGGCATCGCGAAAAAAGCTGGTGACATTGATCAAAATACTGTTAAAAAGATGGTTAAATTCCTCTGGGTGAACTTCTAAATAATCGAGGTACTCGTTAAAACTCTCTAATTTGTGTACCTGCATCCGTCTCTGAAAACGTCGCATCAGGCTAGAACGCTTGTAGCCAGAAAAGTCAAAGCCGCGATTCTGCTTTAAGTAGTTCAGCAATTGCTCAAAAGCCGGATCGTCTATAGAACTACTCAATTACTTTCTCCTTGGCATAGCTTAATCAAGGCAGCAGGTATTCCCTCTAGCGGCAAAATCAGGTCTACACAGGCGGTTTGAATTGCGGCGGTGGGCATGCCGTTGAATTCAGCCGTTTTCTCGTCCTGCACCAGGACTGTTCCGCCCATTTGCTTAATCGCTGCCACCCCCATCGCACCATCGCTACCCGTGCCGGTCAGGACTACGGCGATCGCGCGGTCTTTGTAACTGGAGGCAGTCGATTCGAATAGCAGATTGGCGGAGGGTCGCACAAAATGCACCAATGCTGTCTGGGTTAAGGACAACCTGCCATCAGAATTAATCAGGACATGGTGATCCGGCGGGGCAATATATACTGTGCCTGGCACCAGGCCATCCCCTTCCTCCGCTGGCTTCACATGCAGAGGGGAGCGGCGACCTAAGATTTCTACTAGTAGCGATCGATGGTGCGGATCGAGATGCTGCACCACCACAATGGCAGTGGGGAATTCCTTGGGTAAAGCTGATAAAACCGAAATAAGTGCAGTCACCCCGCCTGCGGATGCCGCAAAAACAACTACATCAAATGCAGTGTTAGCTAAATGTGGAGGCTGATTTAGAGACACAAGATCACCGTTGGATTGACTGTAAATGCAATCTCCCCTAACCCATTTAAACACTAAACCTCTTGCAAAAGTAACCTGTGGTAAAGTACGGAGTTTCAAAAATATTATCTATCCATGTGTTGCGCGGTACACAAACGAACCCAGGAACTATCCAATCGTCAGTTTAAACGCTTGGGTAGGATAAAGCGAGAAACGTTTGATGCGATGGTAAAGGTTGTGCAACGGCAAGCACATCTTGTAGACACTACCCCGATCTGCTCAGGTAAGTTTCGCTTAGTTGGAGAATATTCTTTATTGCGAGGCTTTGAGCTGCCGGAGACCGTAGTGATGGATGTGATGGAGAATCCAATTAGGCGCTCTCACCGAGGACAAAAGGAAGACACTTCAAGGAGGCAAATTGAACAGGGTAGACAAGCAATTTAACCGAGCCCTAGACCAACGTAGGGTATTGTCTGAATAGAACATAAGTTCAATTAAAGTATTTTTTGTATTCCCAAACACTTCGCTTTGTTTAAGCTAGGGTTAACAGAATTTTAAAATTTGCATTAATAGAATTTCTGGGTATAAAGTAAAACCTATGGAAAATTCAGGTCAGTGCTTAACCCCCTTTCAGCGCAAGCTGCTGCTGAAGACTTTACAAACAGAACTGCGCCCGGAATACCGCCGTCGCATTGAAATTATGCTGCTCGCAGATCTAGGACAATCTCAAACGCAAATCCGTGAAACATTGGGTTGTGCTCACGAAACTGCACGATATTGGATAGCTATGGCACAAATGGGGCAGGCTCACCAATGGAAAAACCGCCAAATGGGACGCCCTAAGACAGTTAACGAACAATATTGCGATCGCTTGAAAGAACTCGTAAGCCATAGTCCTCGTGAATATGGCTATGCATTTCAACGCTGGACAGCGCAATGGTTAGGGAAGCACTTAGAAAAAGAACTGGATATTAAAGTTAGTAATTGCCATATCAATCGGTTACTAAAACAAATGGGACTTTCGACGCGAGTAAAACCCAGTGCAAGTGAGGAATTAGACCAAAGTGTAGTTCCTGATAGTTCTAACCTTGAGATTCGCGATCTAACATCTGCCAGTGTGCCAGAGCCTGGAGAACTATGGCTATTTAATTCAATTCATTAAGATTTTCTAACTATGGCGCAAGAATTACCTTCTCTATTTTTCAAATATCTAACAAATGCTCTAGGACAAGAACTTTCAAAACAAGCATTTGAGCAATATATTACCCAAATTACTGTTCTGGAACCATCAGCAGGTAAACTTTTCTGGCAGACGGAGAAATCCAATCCAGGAATATATATAGTCATAGAGGGAAAGGTAAGACTTCTACATCACACCGATAGCTTAATTGCAACAATAGAAGCAGGTGCGTGCTTTGGTGAAAATACTCTATTTCCAATTGGCTCTTTTCAGTCTTACTTCGCCAGAGCTTCTGTCAACGTTAAACTTTGTTTTCTTCCCGATCTATTGTTGCAAGAGCTGATCGGCAAATATCCCACCATTAAAGAGCACATTAAACATCAGGCAATACTGCGCGATTGGTTGCTACTATGTCCCGAAATTGCTGCGATGCAAAAACTGCCAGGCTTAATGAAAGCGCTATCACTCTTGGAGAAGCATGAGCTGCCAAATGGGCAATTACCAGATGCACTGCAAAATCAGAAACTATGGTTTATGCGATGTGGGCAACTTCTCCATAGTTCAGGCCAAGAGCTAAATATTGGCTGTATTTATACCCCTTCTCATGTGAAGGAAGGCTCCTGGAAGGTAGTTCAGGCAGTAGAATTATATGTTCTCTCTCAGGATAAGTGGGAGACTGCACTCGATTATTTCCCTCAGTTCGAGCAACTGGCTTCATCCGAAACATCAATACAACAATTCGAGAGAAATCTTCACTTAGAAGAACGCGAGCCAAAGCTCTCACGCCTAGTGTCAGATGATAACCAGAAGAATCAGCAAAAATATCAGCAAAAAATTAGTAAAGCCTACTTCCCCAACCCGACATTGCAAGTTGGGCATTTGTGGCAACGAGTAATTCGACGCTATCCCTTCTTTCAGCAACATAGTGCCTCGGATTGCGGCGCGGCCTGCCTAGTGATGGTTAGTAGATACTGGGGCAAGCGGTTTAGTATTAATCGTCTGCGCGAAATTGCCAATGTAGACCGTAATGGCGCATCACTTCGAGGGCTGGCAGCAGCAGCAGAAAGCGTTGGATTCACTACTCGACCCGTAAAAGCTAGCCTTAATAAACTAGCAGAGCAGAATCTGCCTGCCATTGTACATTGGGAAGGAAGACACTATATCGTTGTCTATCGGGTGACGCGCGATCTCGCGATCGTTTGCGATCCTGCTATTGGTCAACGGAGTCTGACGCATGCCGAGTTTCTAGCTGGTTGGACTGGATATACATTGTTGCTTCAACCAACAGCTCTACTGAGAGATACAGAGGAAACTAAACAGCCGTTTTGGCAATTCTTTGAGTTAGTGAAACCCCACAGACTTATTCTATTGGAGGTATTTATTGCTTCCATTCTCATCCAAGTTTTTGGGTTAATCACACCACTATTTACTCAATTATTACTGGATCGAGTTTTAGTACAACGTAGCGATCTAACCCTAACAGCCGTAGGTTTAGGCTTACTAATTTTCAGTCTATTTCGAGTCGCCATAACTGGTTTAAGGCAATATTTTCTGGATCAGACCGCAAACCGCGTAGATCTAGCCCTAATTGTTGGTTTTATTAGCCATACCTTTAGATTACCCTTAAACTATTTTGAGTCCCGGTATGTGGGAGATATTATTTCCCGCGTTCAAGAAAATCGTAAAATTCAGCGGTTTCTAACTGGTGAAGCACTCTCAATCATCCTCGACTTATTGACAGTATTTATTTATGTGGGACTGATGTTCTGGTACAGTTGGAAAATGGCATTACTCGTGTTAGTGATTGTACCTCCTTTTGTATTACTTGCCTTGTTTGCTACCCCTTTTTTGCAGCGTATTTCCCGTGAGATTTTTTCTGCCTACAACGAAGAAACTGGATATCTTATCCAATCCTTAACTGGTATACGTACAGTCAAATCTCTAGCAGTTGAACAGACGGTTCGCTGGCGATGGGAGGAGTTGTTTGGCAGATCGATCCAGAAAAATTTTTCTGGGCAGTTGATTGGCAACACACTGCAAATCTTTAGTTCCGCAATAGAAGCAATAATGACAACAATATTGCTTTGGTTTGGGGCGTGGCAAGTGATTCAGAATGAACTAACTATTGGGCAATTAATTGCATTCAACATGCTACTGGGAAATGTAATTAATCCCTTTAAGCGATTAATTGTGCTATGGAATGAGTTGCAGGAAGTGATTATAGCGGTTGAACGTATAAATGATGTGATTGATGCCGACCCGGAAGAAGACTTGCATCACCAGACTCGGCAATTCCTCCCTCCAATTAAGGGATTTATTCGTTTTCTCTCAGTCACTTTCCGCTACCATCCAGAAAGTGATGTCAACACTCTAGAAAATCTCAGCTTCGACATTCAGCCAGGACAAATGGTAGCCCTCGTTGGACGCAGTGGTTCTGGGAAAACTACGATTTCCAAGTTGCTTTTAGGGCTATATCCACCAACTAATGGCAAGATTTTGATTGATGGCTACGATGTTTCTACCCTTTCACTGCGATCGCTTCGCCAGCAGATCGGTGTGGTCGACCAGGATACCTTTTTGTTTGGTAGTACCATTCGGGAAAACATTAGTATAGGTCATCCCCATGCAACCCTAGAAGAGGTTATAGAAGCTGCACAACAAGCTGGAGCGCATCAATTTATCAAAGAACTGCCAATGGGCTACGAAACTCAAATTGGGGAAGGAGGAGGGATGCTCTCTGGTGGACAGCGACAGCGTCTTGCGATCGCCCGAGCACTTCTAGGAAATCCCCGTTTGTTGATTTTAGATGAAGCCACAAGCAGTCTTGACGCCGAATCCGAACGTATTATCCAAACTAATTTCAACAAAATCCTCAAGGATAGAACAACACTCATAATTGCCCATCGTCTCTCAACAGTAAGGAATGCTGATTTGATTCTGGTATTGGACAGAGGCATATTAATTGAAAGTGGTAGCCATGAAGAATTAATGGCTAAACGCGGCCACTATTTTTACCTTAACCAGCAACAACTTGCCATAGCAGGTTGAATAAAACAGCTTACGTCGAATCTTCAACTTGTAACGCGATCGATTGATAGTAATTTGCCAGCTTAACTATGCCAAACAAATTTGACTCACAGAATCAGCTAAATCATAACGGTCATTTCAGTAGCGAACAAGATCTAACTGATGAACGATTAGAACTAGCTAGTCCTGATAAAATCACACTTTTAACCGACTCATCATCATCTAAATCTCTCGATCGCGATTGGTCAAGCTTGACACAAGAACTGATCGATACCTTGCCGAGAGTTTGGACGCGGGGGTTACTTTATTTTCTGGTTGCGTTTGTTGGGGTTGTTCTACCTTGGGCAATGCTATCTAAAGTCGATGAGACTGGCAGCGCTAGAGGACGGCTGGAGCCAAAAGGTGCAACACAAAGATTAGACTCCAACGCTGCTGGAACTGTTGCCCAGGTGCGCGTAACAGAAGGTCAAGCAGTTAAGGCAGGTCAGGTAATAATTGAATTGGAATCGAATATTCTTCGTACCGATATTGAACGGGCTAAAACTAAACATGAAGGTCAATTAAATCGGTTGTCACAGTTGCAGGTGATTAAAAATCAATTGGCGATCGCAACTCGCGCTCAAGAGCTTCAGAACCAATCTCAAGAATTGGAAAAGCAGGCTCAAATCGATCAAGCACGACAAAACCTCAGTGCTAGCAAAACTGCTCATACTTTAGCCGAAACCCGTTATGCAAAGGATACTGTAGAAGTCCGACGCTACCGCAAACTATGGAAACAAGACGTTACACCAGAAATTAAGGTAGTTGAAATGGAACGCGCGGCAGAGGAAAGTCAAAGGTTACTCTCTGCGGCTTTAGCAGAGATTCAACAAGCCAATTCCCGTTTATCGGAGCAACAGAGCAGCTACCAAAGTCTGATTCAGGCCGGCAAATTAGCTGTACTGAAAAGCGAACAACAGCTTAAAGACCTGCAAACACAAATCACATCCCTGCAAGCTGAAATTTCTCAAAGCAAAAGCGAGATTAAATCCTTGGAGCTTCAGTTAGAACAGCGCACATTCCGCGCACCAACTGAAGGCACAATTTTTCAGCTACCTATTCAACGTGCCGGGACTGTGGTCCAACCAGGTCAGATGGTTGCTCAGATAGCCCCAAAAGGCTCGATTTTGATATTTAAAGCCCAGATGCCGATTCCTGAGAGTGGTTTTCTGCGCCCTGGAATGCCCGTCAAGTTAAAGTTTGATGCATATCCATTTCAGGACTATGGAGTGGTGCAAGCACACGTACTAAAGATATCCCCAGATTCTAAACCTATGCAAACGCAGCAAGGTCAAATAGAAATGTTTGAACTGGAAATCACCCTCGATCAGACATACATCCAAACCCAGGACAAGTCTATAGCCTTAATACCAGGGCAAACAGCAACAGCAGAAGTAATTGTCCGGCAGCGCCGTCTCATTGACTTTGTTCTAGATCCCTTCAAGAAGCTCCAGGAAGGTGGGCTAAAACTTTAGATTCAATACGCAATTAAATCGTCAATTTTTATCTCAATGTGATTTAAATGACATGCATCTATTAACTCGATCATAGAGAATATATCTGAAATATTAAGAACTCTCTTAAGGAGGATTACCATGGCCAATATTTCTATTTCCGATCTATATTCGTCCGACTCTGAATCAATACTAGCTAGTATTGATGACAAAGACGTTGACCTGGTTAAGTCTGCGGTTAATCGCGCTCTTGAAGCACGAGGAGGGCTAAGTATCCCTGGTTCCACTTGTGTAAAACCATTTCCTCCTATTCTTGTAGGGATTATCTACAACCCTAATTTTGATAAGGGTATAGCTGCGCTTTAACCTGTAAAACCTTCAGCAAGGCACTTTTTGTTCAATGACTAGTACCTTGCTGAAATCAAGACTTAATCTCTAAGCAAAGGTATATTCGATGGATCGCAATCATACTAACAATTCTCCACAATGCCCTAGCGCCAGACCAGAAATGGAAGGTAGCGTTGTATTTGGCATAATTATGGGGACACGCGAAGAACCTCGTCTGGCTCATTTGATCGAACCGAAACCTGTAACGAATGACCTCTTAGCTTTAGCCAACCCTGTTGCTCCCACTGAGATATTTCGTTTTGCAGCTTCATGTGCAGGGGATGACTGTCAGCACTTTGATGGTGCGAAGTGTCGACTTGCAACCCGGATCGTGGAGAATTTGCCCACTGTAAGTGAGGAGTTACCTCCTTGCAGCATTCGTTCGACTTGTCGCTGGTGGCAACAAGAAGGTAAAGCGGCATGTATGCGCTGTCCCCAAATTGTCACAGATACGTACTCCCCATCCGATCGCCTACGCCAAGCCGCAGATCCTTCTATTTACTCTCTTACTAGTTGAACGCCTGATTACCTTTATATATTTAATTTAAAGAGAAGTTTTTTGAACTCGTTCAAGGTCTAACTTTTACTTCTATTCTTATATCAGAATTACTAACATGTCAAAACCTTTTAGCATTTCCAGTCTTGATATTCTCAATCAAGTCAAATTGTCTTGTCAAATACCAACAATTGTTGAAGGTATAGTTAGCCGTAAGATTCTGGGGTACACGGCTGCTGAAGCAGGCATTACGGTAGAGCCGGAAGAACTTCAGCAAGCAGCGGATAGCATCAGACTAGTCAATGGCCTGAGACGTACTGAAGATACCTGGCAGTGGCTGCAAAAATATTGCTTATCCCTCGATGAGTTTGAAGAATTAGTCTATGGTAATGTAATCTCTGCAAAATTGGCTCAACATCTCTTTGAAGAAAAGATAGAACCATTTTTTGTAGAACATCAACTTGATTACGCTCAAGTTGTGATGTATGAAGTAGTTCTGGATGATGAAGACATGGCGATCGAACTCTTTTATGCGCTCAAAGAAGATGAAATAAGTTTCCATGAAACCGCTCGTCAGCACATTCAGGATAAAGAACTGCGGCGCTCTTGTGGGTACCGGGGAATCCTATATCGTAAAGATTTAAAGCCTGAGATTTCGGCCGCAGTCTTTGCAGCCAGTCCTCCGCAAATTCTCAAACCAATCTTGACCTCTTTGGGAACTCATCTAATCTTAGTTGAGGAAATAATTCAACCCCAATTAGATATTCCGCTTCGTCACAAAATTCTTTCCGACCTATTTGCTGAATGGTTAAAACAAGAAATCAGTCAATTTGATATTGAAATCGATCTTGAAACAAAGCTTTGACACACCAGCCATCCTTCTAATTTAGGATAAATACTTTTTCCACACGCTCCAATGCCTGCTTTGCCTGAAAGGCTAATAGTAAGTATTGCAATTGGTTAGGCCAAGGGTCACGGGGAAGTAGGGTGAGATCTGATGTTGGTCGTTCGACTGGTTCCAACGGTATAGAGAAAGCCATAGTTTTATGCCCATGTATGATTAAAATAATTGAAATAAGACGTCAGGAATTTGCCAATACGTCTTCTTGATACCAATTTTCTGGCCACTGAATGCGATCGCTTCTAAAAGTAAGCGGATCGTCCGAATTGAGCGCTGTTGAAGTCGGTTCAGCGATCATCTCAAATACTCCATTATCAAAGGGTAGCCCAGGAGCCTTAGTTTTCAGAACAACTCGCTCGCGAATCCCCTGGCTGGCTTGGGTTAGTGCCCGATGATGACAGTAGGGATTATTTCCCCGGCGATCGAAGAAAACATGAGAAGTCCAGGTGCATCCACCCCGGCAAAGCTTTGCAAATTCACAGGTTTCACAAAAACCCCAAAGGTGATCGGTCCCAGCACCAATGTTGAACCGCAGTTCAGCAGAATTTTCTACAATTTCGCGTAACGTGCGATCGCGCACATTACCACCTGTATAAGCATCTGTAGGCAGCGACGGACATCCCTTAATTGTACCATCTGCTTCGATCCCTAAAGTTGAAAGACCTGCTGCGCATCCCTGCCAAAATCCCCAGGCATCACCGCGACCGCGCAACAACCTCTCGTAGGGGCCGTAGTAGCCAATGTTATTTCCAGGCTGAAGCGAAAGGCCATCATTTTTAGCTTTTTTAGCTATTTCGGCCAGCATGGGATAAAGGTCTAAAAGTTCATAGGGTTGAAGCAGCATTACAGAATTATCCACGGCATTTCCCATCGGAACCGTGAGTTGAATTTGCCATGCCTTTGCTCCAGCCTCAAGAATTCTCTCATAAACAAGTGGTAGTTCTGGAGCAGAATAGCGATTGATTTGGGTATTACAGCCAAAGAATATCCCCACTTCGCGAAAATGTCCCATTGTGCGAAAGCAGGAAGCCCAAGAGCCAATGCGACCGCGTAGGCGATCGTGAGTATCTTCTAGTCCGTCTACGGAGATTGAAACGGCAGAAATTCCAGCATCTTTCATGCGTCGAGCCATGTCTAGAGAAATTCCAAATCCTCCAGTGGTCATACTACAAACTATTCCAGCTTGCGAAATAGCTTGAGCAATTTCTAACCAGTCAGGACGCATAAAGGCTTCACCACCAATAATCGTCACTTCCGTAATGCCAATTTCAGACATTTGTCGGACGAGATCTAGGGCTTCGGATGTAGTCAGCTCTTCATTGCGGGCATATCCTGCTCTTGAGCCACAATGCTGGCAGGCCAGATTGCAATTTAAGGTGATTTCCCAGACCGCATAGCTTGTCCTTCTATATGACATTTAGATCGTCCCACTTTACATGTGAATACAAATAACCATGTGATGAGAAAAGCCCATGCTGAACGCAACAAAATAAAAAATTTGAGGTGTTTGGCATGGGCGATCGCAAGCGCCACTAATTAAGCATGTCGCCAATGACGACGCCGTAAAGAGGCTGAGGGCTAATTGGTTTGATAGGTCTAGGCCAAGGCCACCAGATTACTCCATACATTGGTTGAAGAATTGGAGCCTTACCCATATAACCTCCAAAAACGCCAGCAAGTTCTTCCTCACTAACATCTGTGAACTCGCCCTTCTGTTGGGCGCTCATCAATTCGATCGCCCCAGACTCAAACGATTCGGTTGTAAATGAATACCCTTGCTCAGCTAAAAACTCAGTTCTTTTAGAGGTTTCAGTCTGTTCGAGAGTAGTGCGAAAGTCATTGTCTTTAATCAATCTCACAATAAATTCTTTGAACTTGTTGAATATATTCTCTGACATGATTTCCTCGCAGTTATTAATTTCAGAAGGACATAAGATATAGCTATTAACTGTTGGGCTGGAATATTGACAGAGAAGACATCTCTGGCAAAATCTCTTCTCAGATGAGGTGTCCTAACATTGGCGTTATTAACTATAATTTAAACTAGATCCTAATCTCTCTCATAATGTATCTCTCAGAATCATAAACTGTCAAGACAAATTGATTCACTGCGATCTAAATTTGACCTATGGGCTATAGTAAATTCCAGAAGTCAGACTACAGATATCTTGACGTAGGTGCAAACGCCGGTTCGCTTATTTCTTAGTTATTTAAGCTAAGGTATGACAGATACAACTATCTATTCATTTCCCTAAACTGATATTTCTTAGCCAAGTCTTAAAGAGAGATTCTAAAACTTCAGCTCTGACCGATTCACTAAGTTCGGCTGGATACCATTTTTCGATTTTCAAGATGTGATATCCTAGCTTGGTTTGGATGGGGCCAATAACTTCGCCTTCTTTCAACTCGGTAATAGCCTGCTTAATTTCAGGCAATAGCTCGGCCAAAAATTTAATCCCAGCAAATCCGCCATTTTCTTTTGACTGTTTGCCCTTTGAGTGTTCAATTGCCGTAGCACAAAAAGAGGCATTTTCTTTTTGAATTGCATGAGCAATTTGTAAAGCATCAGTCAAATTCGCTACCAACACCTGGGACAGTGCGACACGTTTGTAGTCATTGCGGTTGTTTAGATAATGAGAGTCAACAATATCTCCAAATTGCTGATCTTTCAACTTATTTGTGAGTAGCGCTATTCTCACACCTTGAGTCCAATCTTCCAGCGTAATTCGATTTTGTTGGAGCCAATTTAAAGTTTCAGAAGTTCCTAGCAGTTTGTGCTTTTGGCGAAATGCATCTCCAGCGCTTTGCAATTCCTCGTCGGAAACCTTTATGCCTAGCTGGTCACAAATATCTAAAATTAGCGCATCTTGTTCGGCTAGAGCGGAAAATTCAGCTATTTTATGAGAATAATTGAGGTAGGCTATTACTTCCTCATTTGTTGCTGGAGCAATTTCCGATAATCTTAATTTTTGAGCTGTATCAAACTCATTTTTTTCTAAAGTTTCTGTCACTCTTGAGGTCTCCTTTAAAGATCAATCATTGAACCTATACTCTTGTTTAGCAACGGTGAAGCAATTTTTCGCTGGGAACTTCCGAAATTGCCAACTTTTTTCGATGTAGATCGCCGTATATGTTGAGGTATTCAATTTCCTCACGGGTAAGCTTACCCTGATTGACTCCAGCGATCGCGGCATCAATTTCTTCTTGTGTCCTCAAACCTGTCAAGCAGACATCTACGCAGTTTTGGGTTAGTGAATAGCGATATAAGTCTGGCACTGAAGGCTGCCAGCAGTTTTTAGGCAGCCCAGAGGGCACATCCCACAGTGGCCCTGTGTGCGAACCAGTAGACTTAAAGGTTACAATTCCTGGTCGTTTTGGATCTTGCGGGCTCATCTGATTGAATACCTTACTTTGGACAGTGCGATGCGCGGCATTATGTCTAACCATTACAACATCTAGTAGGTCGTTCTGAGACCACTGTTGAGCCAGATTAACATCGTGGAAAGATGCTCCTATATAGCGAACAGCACCCATTTTCTTCAGGCGTTCGGAGGTGCCAAACACTTTTTCAATCGTGCGTTGATATACTGAATTAGCGCCTTTCATATCTGGCGCAATCTGCAAGCAATCCTGTAAAAGCGAGCCATCATTGGAACCAATCCAACCCCAAAATAATACATCTATATAGTCAATCCCCAATTCTGAGAATTGATCGAATAGAGCAGTTAGAGCCATTTCAGCACTCTTAATGTATGTCACAGTTGCAAGTACTACTTTCTCACGCACTGACGAACCACGACCGCATAATTGGCGCAACGCTCCTGTCATCGAGCTATATATGTGGTGGTGAAGATCGCTAGAGTAGAAAAAGTAGTTAATCCCTCGATCGAAGGCATAAAGGGTATCCTGGCTAGAGATGCCTCCGCCACCACCTAAACCAAGACAGCTAGCTGTCAAATCAGTTCGTCCAAGCTTGCGATAAAACGGCAGATCGGTATCGGTCGATGTTGTTTTATTATCAACTTCGCTTATTGAGATTTCTGGAAGAGGAGCAAGATCGATTAGTTTCATATCTCTAAAGTCTCTCTAAAGGCGCATAGATATCTTCGGAATTAGCATTGAGGTATGCACGCTGCCAATCAATTCCCAACAAAGAAAAGTGATGTTGAATACACTCCATCCGATTTTTGGTAGATTCATCACCTTTCTGCCTAGCTTCTAACAGCCCATTAACAACAATTTGGCAGCGGTTAATCCCAAAACTTTCTATAGTAGAAAATTTGCTGTCTGGTTCTTCTGCTAGTGCCAGCCCAGGTGCAAGTTCTTTCGTAAATAGTGGGATTTCAGATCGAAAATGCGATCGCTGCTCCGCATAAATCTTATGCAGCACTTGCCTGACAGCCTCAAATTTGCTCCGCTCAAAATACAGCACGCCTGAGTCATAGCGTATATACTCCGAGGGGTTGTAAAGAGCTTTGAATGTGAAGGAAATCTCGGCCTCATTCATTTGCTTTGTTAGGCATTCCATCACAGCGATCGCACCTTCAGGACTTAAATTAAAATAAACTCTTACTATCTGATTTTGAGGAGTTAAACCTGTATTGCCGACCGCCATATAAAATCCATTTTGCACTAGATTTCGAGGCATTTTGATCGCTACCAACTCTCCTGACTCTGTGGACTCCTCGATGGATTGACCAGCATTTTTTAGGTGGCGATCGCGATTGACATGTAAAGTTAAGCCCCCCTTTGTAACAATAAGCCAATCATCGCCTTCGCGATCTACTACCGTCCAATCCGGATCGAAGTAACCCTCTCCACTATTACTCTTGTGCAGGCGCTCGTAAAAATCTAAATCTACGCCTAAGAAGGAATTATTTTCGAGATTTTGATGAAGTAAGCGATCGGTTGAATTTGCATCCTGTGCAAGGGAAGCCTTCATTGAACCGTTGTAATAAATGCCGTAGAGAAAATTTTGAAGTTGCAAACTCATGTATTTGTTTTGCAGATCCAAAGGCAATTGCTGAAAGCGTGCGATCGCCTCTACTGGAAGTTCCAACGGTTTGTAATTTGGATGGCAAATGCTGAAGTTAGGCTGGATTTGGATATTCTGGGCAATGTCTTGAAGAGATTTCAGTACTCGATCTGAGGCCGAAGTTGACAGGTGACTTTGAAGGGAATCTAGTACTTGCATTATAGATTTGGGTACGACTAAATTTACTTAAATCAGTGACTTAAAACTAGAGACTTAAACTAGTGAATGGTTGAGATTAGTGAGTTCAAATTCTGGCACTCCAAAAACAGTATCAACAGATTCTTTCGGTCGGGTTAACAAACTTTTGGCAACTTGAAGCATACAAATGCCAGTATTTCCGAAGGATTTTTGATACTGGAGCATTGCCTGAATTTGCTGAATCAAACCAAACCCAGCAAACTGAACAACTCGGATCAAGAAGTCAGGGCGTTGTTCTAAAATTTCTGGAAAGCTATTCAAATAGCCTCTTGTTAAAGCTGCAATAGAAGGTTGAAGTAAATCGAGTGGTATCATTGCTAGACGCAAAGATTCGTCGATACTGATGGATTTACTAATAACCAAACTGCCTATCCAGATTTGCAAATAGCTAGCAATGAGCGTACCTAAATCAAATGCGGGGTCGCCCCAATTACTGCGTTCCCAATCAATTAGTCGAATGCAACTGTTATTTGATTGCTCTGGTTCTGTTTTGCTTAGAATACCTTCCCAATTGTTATGCAGCAGGATGTTATTCAGCTTGAGGTCATTGTGAGTTAGACAGCAGGGATAGCAATTAGTTGCCAGCTCAGATAGTGCTTGCCCAAGGCTATCGTAGCGCTGATATAGTGTAATGAACTTAATCCCATCTGAGGGAATTAAACCAAAAATTTCAGGCTCAATCCGTCCTAGGCCAAGATTAAGTATAGGATTAAGAGCAGTTTTACGATCTTCAGCTTCTTTATAAAAGAATTCCTGGTATTCCTGACGGTTTAAGGTAGCGCGATGAATTTTAGCAAGGCTAGCTCCGATCTCAGTAGCGATCGCTGGCGAAAAAAAATTATCCTTGGCATAAAAATCTGCTAAATCCAGATAATCATTGAGATAATTGAAGACAATAATTGATGCATCTGCATTGAAGTGTAGTACTTCAGACAGCAATGGGCTGAGATGCCTGACTTCAGAAAATTGATTTATAAAATCGCGAACTCGCCATTCATTAAAAAATTCGCCAAGCGCTTTCCCTTCTTGGTTATGGCGTTCTTGTTTAACCAGAATTTTATGTCCATCTGGCCAACTCAGTAACAAGTTGAAATTCTTAGCAGCTTTTAGCTCAACCTGACTGCGATCTTCAGCATCTTGACTGCAGAGACCCTGTTCGAGTAAGTAGTCGAACACATTTTGAGTGCTTAACAGAAAATTCATAGCCGATTCAGTTTATTGTTTTTTCGCTACAGAAACCTTAAAAGTTGAGATCTTCTAATTGCTTAATTTCTTGCGTAATCCTTAACTACCTGATAAACAGATAAGCCAATAAATGCTAGAAAAAACATCCAAGTGAACGTTACTTCGGGTCTAAATAGGTGAGTTATACTATCCATGCCTACTTTCTCAACCAGAAGAATAGTTATACCGAAAGAAATCCAAGCACCAGCCGCTACGAAATTAGTAGCAATTGCGAACGAAATGCCGAGTGCTATAGCTGCGATCGCTACTGGACGCAAAGAGCTAATTTCAATCATTTTAATTACACTTAGTTAATATTTTGTGCTGACGAAATCTATGGAAAATTGTTCGATATTTCTATCTTCTATTTCTTTGGCAAGCAGAAGTGACAAAAAACATTTGCCACTCCCACTATACCAAAATAAACCCTTGCAAGAGATGTGTTAAAAATCACCTAAACCAGGAAGAAAGTTGTAAGCATGTAGAAGCTTAGAACCATTTATTCATGATTTCAGCGCCGATTTTCCCAATGTTGTAGCTGAGCACAAAAGCGCTGCCAACGGCAAGAGTATATACTACTGGAGTGAATCCACCTGTAGTAATGTCTAGCTCATCAGAGGTTAGCTCGTTCAAGTAGTTTTCTTCATCGGAGAATAGGTTCGATCCTACTACTTTGAGATCTTGGATGTTAATTGTTGCCATGATGTAAATCTTTAAGTTGATAATGAGTGTTGTTAGTGTATCGATGCTGTAACTTCAGTAACTTTGGCTGATTACTTGCGGTTAACCGTATATCCGATTGACAAACCAGCAGCACTAGCGCCAACAAACCACCAGGAGTTGATTGCCACTGTGTAAATAATAATTGGGGATAGTCCACCATTAACACCACCAACTTCATTTTCCGTTAGTACATCCATGAAGCTTTCTGAATCAGAAAAGAATGCAGAACCAGCAGGACGTAGCTCAGCAATAGTAATAGTAGCCATTTCAGACTTCTCCAAAATATAGTTTTACAGTAGGAAGCAAACGATCATTCGCTTCACTTCTTTTCCATACTTGAATATTTAACTGAATAACTCAAGTAGTTGAGTCTTCTTTCTTATTCATAACTACAGTAGTTATGTTTTTGGAGTATATTTGAGATTTTAGTAGACATCTACAATAGTAGGTGGATAAGGGAAAAGATTACGGAAAAGCTAGTTTTTTTGAAGACTGCTTGGCTTGACAAGCTTTATAGATGGTAAAAATTTATACTTTATTGTGCAAGCTTTTTAACATAACTGCAGTTGTTATGTTTTTTGTAATTCCTCAAAGTGATTTACCATATCAATCGCGGCTTGAACGCGTTTCGGATGCCGAAATGGCTATCGCTTCAGGCAGTTGAGCACGCGAGCAATCAATTCCGATGCCACAATTGGCTTGGCCATATAGTCATCTGCGCCTGCTTCAAATACCCATTGCCGCGTTGAGCAATCTACATGGGCAGACAGAAACAGAATGGGTATATTACCCCAACGGGAATCCTGGCGTATCGTCCGACATAAATCAATGCCGCTGACTACTGGCATATTGACATCGAGAATAATCAGATCGGGAGTTGACTGTTCCAGAACTTGCCAGAATTGCTGCGGATCTTCTAAAAGCGTCAGTTTAAAGCCTAATGGTTGCAGGATAGCCTCCAAAATTTCCAGTACTTGTGGCTCGTCGTCCACGATGAGTAAATTTGCTGTTGGAAGACTAGATCGCTGCACAGCATTAGAGATTGCATCGATCGCATCGATCGCCAACGGTTGCGCTAATATCTCATCATTTTCTGAAATCGATAATGGCTCAGATCGAGACATACTCTGGCTCTGGCTAATTTCACAGGTCATCAGTAGTTTTCCGAGCTGCGCGATCGCGCGATCGAGAGAGGCAATTTGTGGTTGACTCAAGACTTCAGGTTGCAGGAGCTGTTCGATCTGCCTGGCTAAATCGGCTGCTAGATCGAAGCCAAAACTGCCTAGCGCTCCAATTAAGGTATGTGCTTCGTGTAATGCCTGCTGCTGGAGTTCGGCGCTCAGCTCATGCCTGTGTAAAGCTGCGACAGCGCATTCCAGTACTTGCACGCGATCGAGATACTTTGGCTTGCTCCGTTGCCAAATCATACCTAGTTCCACACCAGCAGGAGGAGTCAGGCTTGCTGTATCGTTTTGCTCCCTCATCCTATCCTCCCGATCTGATTCTCTCGCTTTCAGGCGATATCCTAAGCCATGCACTGTTTCAATTAAATCGTTTAAATTGTTAGCTGCTCCTGCTTGCTTGAGTTTTTGGCGTAAGCTCTTGATATGTCCCCTAATCGTGCTGGCTGATGGTGAAGCTTCTAACGACCAGAGCTTCTCTAATAAGGCATTCTGGCTAAATATGCGAGTGCGATTACGCAGGAAAAGCTCTAGTAAAGCATATTCCTTAGCCGTGAGATGCAGCAGTTGTCCGTCATAGGTTACTTCGCAGTTGTTGGGGTTAAGGCAAAGATTTCCCCAAGCGATCGCGGTTAGGAATTCGTCATGGGCTCGCCGCAAAAGCGCGCGTATGCGTGCTAATAGTTCTTCGAGATTGCAGGGTTTAACCATATAGTCATCTGCGCCTGCGTCCAGACCCGTAACCTTGAAATCTTGCGTAGTCAAAAATAGAATTGGCGGACTATTTTGCCGCGTGCGGATCCGCTTGCACAAGCTAATGCCATCGAGCTTTGGTAGCGTTACGTCCAATAAAATCAAGTCATAGGTAAATGCTTCGGCAAACTCCCACCCCATCTGGCCATCCGTTGCTAAATCGACCAGATAGTTCTGCTTTGCCAACACCTGCATCAGCATATCAGCGAAGCCTTCGTCATCGTCTACCAATAAAATTCGCATAATTGCTAACTACCCTTAATCGCCGAAACGATTACTTAGAATTGCAATCTGGCGATCGCTAAAGTTTTTGCAACACGCTTAAAACTTTACCTGCTCTACGATCATCATATCGTGTTGTCTATATGGCGTCACGACAATAGGCTTTCCACTACACCGCGTCGATATCGGCCACCGCTACGCTTGTAGGATTTTGAGGGCAACCCCACCTGCTTCATCACGATACCTACTTCGCTCTCACAGCATCCCAGCAAGGCGGCTGCCCCGTCAGTATTAATCCACTGGTGAGCAAACATATCCAATAGATCGTCATCGGCAGTATTGCGAATTTGCCTGAGTAATTGCTTCGCCAGCAACCAACAGGCCAGCGTATCTGCCTCCGCCCGATGCGACTCTCCCACGTCAAAGTTGAAATTTCGAACTAAGGCTGGCAGTGATCGCGATCGCAACTCTGGCAGCAGTAATCTGGCTAGGGATAGGGTACAGAAGCGATCGCTAGGAGGGCGCGAGAATGCAATATCCAGATGAGTAAATTCTGACTGCAAAAAAGCATAGTCAAATGGCAAATTGTGAGCCGTGAGCACACCAGTTTGCAATAGGGGATGGCATTGCGGCCATACTTCGCGCGGTAGTGGGGCATCATCTACCATTGACTGAGAAATCCCAGTGAGGTTAGTAATCAGCCCTGGTACTGGCACTAGCGGATTAATTAAATAGGTAACTTGCGATCGGATGCCATCGGTAAGGCTGGCAGTCAAGACAGATACCTCGATGACACGGCAAGAATCTGTCGTGCAGCCTGTAGTTTCCACATCCACAATTGTGAGGGGTTGCTCGCAAATATATCGATAGTAGGTCAATAAATCGTGCGATCGCAGGGATTGCTGACTTAAGCAGTTAAGCATAATATTTTCCATAGTATTTCCCCCTATAGCCCCAAGGTTAACTGCAACTGCTGTCTTGGTTTAACATCATCTGGCAATGGATCGGGATTTTCTCGCACAGCCCCACAATAACGGGCATAGGAACAACGGGTACACTGATCTCCTGTTTTTGGCTGCCATGCGCAATCCTGGCGCAACTGTACAGCTAGCTCACCGATCATGGCTTCTACCCTTATCCTTTGCGCTGGTGTAGCAGCATAGGTGATCTTTTCACCTGTACGTAGAAATATCAAACTGAGTTGCTTTAAGCTTTGCTGGTAGCGCTGCTCCAGTGCCAAATAGTAAAGACCCATCTGTAAATCTAATTCAATTGGATTGGGTAATTTAGTTTCCTTTGTCGATTTGTAATCAATCAGTTCCAGCCCTTCCTCCAGGCGATCCAGGCGATCGTAGCGACCGGTGAGCGCAAATTCCAAATTATCGACCAAGAGTAAGCCTTGAATTTTACCCTCGACGGCAATGGGTGGGGCGATCGCTGTCTGGGTGGCAATATGGCTGTGGTAGTAGGTAGTCAAAATAGATTGCCCTTCGTGAATTTGCGCATCGGATAGACCCTTACTATTTTCTGTCCAGCAAAAATCAACCCACTCTAGATCGGGGATGGGATGGCGATAATGCCAATCGCGGTAAATTTGCGCTAATGCTTGGTGCAATGCTGTCCCCAATGCTGCCGAGCCAAAAAATGATGCACTCTTTATGCCCATTTCATACCTGAAATTATAAGATTGAGGGCAACGGCTGTAGGTTTGGAGCTTGGAAGCAGACAGAAAATACGTCATAAGCTTGTATTTGCGTCAGTTGAGCGCTTTTATAACCAGCATTGTAGCTGAGTTCTTTAGGGGCGATCGCACCTTTTCCACGCCGCAAATAGTCGGAATTTCCCAAATAATCTATATCATTTGTGTAGAATGCTTGACTCAGAGCGAAATTGCGGTAACATTACACCCATGAAACCTATATAAAGAGTGCAATCAACTCTATGAACAAAGGCGAACTAGTCGATGCCATTTCTGGAAAAGCATCAGTCACAAAAAAAGACATCGAAGCTGTTCTCACGGCAACCCTTGAGGTAATTGTGGATGCAGTTTCATCTGGAGACAGAGTAACCCTGGTTGGTTTCGGATCGTTTGAATCTCGCGATCGCCAGGCACGGGAAGGCCGCAACCCCAAAACTGGCGAAGTGATGACCATCCCAGCCACCAAGGTGCCTGCATTCTCTGCTGGTAAACAGTTTAAAGAAAAAGTAGCACCTCCCAAAGCAGAAGCCAAAAGCCCCGCCAAGAAAGGCAAGGGCAAATAAAAGCTCCACTTCCACTGATGAAATAGCCCCTGAAGTTATTTCAGGGGATTATTTTTGGGAATCCATACAATTTTGTTTTGAACGAGTATCGGAAATTCGTTCATTTGTTGTGCCAATTTCAATTGAATAAGCAACAGATCGAGATTTTAGTTCCGCGCTGAGCACAGCTCTTGTGAAAAAGGGATCGCATTTAAGGCGCAAACATCCCAATTCCCCGCAGTAAGTCTAAAAACGCAAACACAGCTGGCGATTGGAGTACGCTGGAGAGGATAGCTGCACCAATCAATCGTTCGAGTGGAACGGGTAAAGATCGCACCTGAACACTTTCTGGGATGGGAAGGGCGGCTAATCGCGGTAGAATTGCGGCACCAAGTCCTTGAGACACCATACTCACGATCGTCGAATCTTCTTTAATTTCATAAGCCACTTTGAAAGATTTCCCCCATTTTGCCCAATGGTTTCTTACTGCCGAGGTGCATTCAGCATAGTTATACAGAATGAATGAGTAGCGAGATAGGTCATCCCAGGTTAATAGATCGGGAGCCGATCTGCTAGAAGGCGGTAGCAGAACCACAAACTCATCTCTAGCAATTTCCCAGGAATCCAGTTCCTCCGAGGATCGCGGCAACGGCACTAGCCCAATATCTACCTGTCCTTCCAAGAGAGCTTGTTCGATGCCAGTGGGATCTTTTTCTGTAAGCGTAATTTCAACACTAGGAAACTGCTGGCGAAATTTAGCAATCAGGGGTGGGAGCAGGTGCGTTGCCGCACTCCGAAATGAGGCTATTCGAACTCGCCCTCCATGCAAACTTTTCTCCAGATCGATCTCATAGTCAATACTCTCGCGGGCTTGCAGGATGTGACGGGCATGAACCAGAATGCGCTCTCCGATCGGAGTTGGATGCGCGCCAAAGCGTCCCCTGGCTAGTAGAGAAACGCGTAACTCATCCTCTAGAGAGGCGATCGCTCGGCTGACTGCAGATTGGGAGATGTCTAACTTAAGTGCAGCCAGTGAAAAACTGCCATGCTCCACTACCGCTAAGAAGATCTGTAAATGCAAAATGTTCATTTAGTTAATCTATTCACTTTCTGCATAGATGTGAACCGCTCTTAGTCTTGTTTACTAGAAGGCATATAGGGTAGGATTAGGCTCGCAAAAGTTAAGTTGTGTAAAGTTTATCTTTACTTAATTTAAAGTTGCATCACACCAAAATTTGAAATTGACCGATAACCTACATCGAGCCATATGTTTGAGTTGATACCTTACCATAAGTTTCGAGATACCCCTAAAGTCCGTTTTTTTGATATTACGATTTCTAGTTCTAATGCCCGCGATCTCGTCTTCCACGATGGGCCTGCTATCAGCCCTAACAACACTGCTGAGAGCTGTTGGCAGTTCTATCTGCATCCGCACCAGGAAGATAATCTTTTAGCTTTATCTGGGGGGCGTACGTTCTATCTGGTCAACTTTAAGTGGGAGTATCCCTTCCATATGGTACGTCTGGAAGCAGGCGGCGATATTTTGCGGATACCTCCCGGCACTTTTCATCGCTCGGTTTCCGATCCACAGGGTTCCCTAGTCTTAAATCAAGCTGTTCGTGCCGCAAATGCAACTGTCGAACACGAGTTTCGCGTCTACAACAGTGGTGAAATTCCCAGTCTTTTTAAGGTTACTTCCCAATCCGCACCGCCGCCGCAAATGCATGGATTTGACAGAATCGATCTGCGCGTTGCTTGAACTGGATAGTGGGAGATCGAGACATCCCATTATCCAAAGTTTGCATACGCACTAGGATGATGGAATCCTCAGCGATCGCTAAATTGATTGCCCAATGTCGAAGCGACTGATGCCGTAGCTCTTCTCGATGAGAAGGGCCACAGTCCCATCACAGAATGGCAATGTCTTACCTGCGGCAATCTGTTTCAGATCCCACAGTTGTCTGATTTCAGCTTCCATGGCAGCTACTTCGTCCCCGCGTCCTTCATCCTCCAACCTTTGACGCTCGTTTTCGAGGTATCGCTCCAAGCTATCTGGACGAAACAACGTGGCTTCCCAATCCTCAGGTTCTCCTTCTACACATACCCAACCAGAATTCCACTCATCATCGGGCAGAGTAAACCACACCAATTTTCGCAACAGCCTGCCGTCACTGGCGTGCTCATAAACAAACCAATCGACGGAGGTGTCCCCATAGACAAAAAATATTTCTCCCAATTGACCCGATTTAGCTTCCGTGAGGGACTCTTCCCCGAACAATACCTCGTCATCAGGGAGTTCGTCATCGGGCTGAAAAGCGCAGAGCAGCCAGGGGGAATCTGGCAGAGGTTCAACCCTCTTGCCAAACACCGTCCGAGCATTCTCGATCGCTTCGTTACGAACAAAATAAGCAGAGTAGGATTTCATACTTCACCTTCCCTAGACTTTAAAGATTTGAGCGGGTTGGAGACCGTCCAATTATAAGCCGCAGATTTGCGGCCTAATTGGGATAGGGAGAATCCTAATATCCGACCACAACAGCCCCCTAAGATCCGCCCATCTAAGGCTACCGAAAATTAGACAATTTAGAAACTAAACACCGTCCGCAATGTCCCAACTGTGACAGTGCCATTCGCACTATTGTTATTGGGATTAAAGATGAATTGCAGATCGGGAGTGATTCTGATGTTGTCGGTGATTGGGAAGTTATAGAACAACTCCACATTGGTTTGAGAACTGTTACCCACGGTGCTGGCAATAAATGGCTGACCCACTGCGATCGCCGCTAAAGCACCTGGCTTAAATAAATCGGGGAAGGCCAAACCAAACATCCAGGTCTGGGGGCTGATGCTGGTTGAAGTAGCATTAGCATTGACGAAATTACGCAGTGCGGGGTTAGCATTTGCAGCTACGCCGTTACGACTGTCGATACTACCAAAACCATAACGGCCAAACAGGGCTGCACCTTTGGCGAACGCCCATTCCACATTAACGCCACCGGTATTTATAGTGAGATTGCTAATCGAAGCATTGGTATATTGCAGGCGAATCGCAAATGGCCCTTTCTTATCACCGTCTTTAGGCGCAAACTCTAACTCAACCGTGCCTTGATAGGGATCGCCAAACAAGCCGCGATTAGTGTTAATACCACCTGTCGTAACTACAGAGTTAATCGCCGATCTATTCAGGCCAGATGAAGCATCGGAGGCATTCGCAGCTAAGTAGACAGCACGGACGCTAAATGCACCATTACCAGGATTCCAGTCGATCGCCGCACCAGCGCCACCTGTTTGAGGATTAACCAGGACTGTGAGCGGGTTATTGATAAAGAATGTGGATGAGAAATCGACTGCTTCGTTGTTGGCAAAGCTGTTCATGTCAACGTGGTCGTAGACATGCATCACAGGCCCCAAGGATACCTTAAAGTCTTGTCCGAGTTTGAAGTCGTAGCGTAACTTTGCCAGAGTAAAGTTGCTGCTTGCACCAGCATAATCAAGACCAAATGTATCAAAACCAAGGTTACCGACATCACCAGCCGGCACGTTACCCAAAATATTGCCTGTGGTACTGCCACCATTACCCGCTTCTAATCGCGTAATCAGTAGATCGTTGCCAGTAAAGCTGGTATTAAAGTTGAGGCGAATTCTGGAGTTAAAAGTGGTATTGACATTTCCCGATGGGATGGCAAACGCACCATTCCCATCCGCCCCTGGCACAGCTCCAACGTTAGAGCTAAAAAAACGTCCGCCACCGCCACCGCCACCGGTAACCGCGAAGATAGCCTCGCCAGTTAGTTTCGTTGTTGTGGAAAACTGTTGAGCTTCTAGTTGAGCTGTTTTATTTTCTAGGGCATCAACGCGCCCTTTTATTGCCGCTAATTCTGCTGCAAACTCTTCTTGCAGCTTTTGCACGGCGGCGAAATCTTCTTTGCTGACTTTATCTGCTAGTCCAGCCGTGAGAATTTCGTTAATCTTATCCAAACAAGCATTCAAACCTGCGGCAAACTCAAAGCGACTGAGGGAACGTTGGCCGCGAAATGTGCGATCGGGATAACCTGCGATACATCCATAACGTTCTACCAGGGATTGTAATGCGGTAAAGGCCCAATCAGTAGGCTTCACATCGCTTAATTGAGAAACCGAAGTTACATTTTGGGCTACGGCATTGTTCTCTTCATTCACCATCTGCGAAACCTGATTTACTGTATCGCTTGATGGATCGGTAGCAGTTGTAGTTTCAGCTAAAACGGGACAACCAGCAAACAGGCTGGCCGTTGCTAAAACGCTTATACAACCAGCCATTCCGAGGCTATAATTTCTCATCTTTTTACTCCTCACAAGAGTTTATTTGGATAATCCTTGCATTTCTGAAGAACATTCTATCACCGAACAAATACTCATTAACGTTGAGTTAAGAGTATTTATACTCAATGCTTTATTGCATAAAAGAAAGCATCCTCCAAGTGAGGATGCCTAGGTAGTTTAAGTACTTTTAGTTCGAGACCTATGATTTTCTAGAAGCTCTTGCTATTTCAGCCAGCTAGAAGCTCTTGCTA
The DNA here is from genome assembly GCA_943367755.1 of Rhizobium sp. Q54. Taxonomy (GTDB): domain Bacteria; phylum Cyanobacteriota; class Cyanobacteriia; order Pseudanabaenales; family Pseudanabaenaceae; genus PCC-6802. The sequence goes on from CALRKB020000002.1 coordinate 165,904, forward strand.
TTTCAGTCAGCTAGAAGCTCTTGCTATTTCAGTCAGCTAGAAGCTGAACACAGTCCGCAGGGTACCAACGGTAACAGTGCCACTCGTACTGTCATTGTTGGGGTTAAAGATGAACTGTAGATCGGGAGTAATTCTGATGTTGTCTGTAACTGGGAAATTGTAGAACAACTCCAAATTGGTTTGCGAACTGTTGCCTACTTGGCTGGAGATAAATGGCTGACCCACTGCAACCCCGGCTAGAGCGCCTGGCTTGAACAGGTCGGGGAAGGCAAATCCAAACATCCATGTCTGGGGACTAATGCTGTTGCCCGTACCAGGATTGACAAAGTTGCCATAGGCAGTCGAGGCACTGAGGCTAACACCACGGCTGTTGATTGTACCGAAGCCATAGCGACCAAAGAGAGCAGCACCCTTAGCAAATGCCCACTCAACGTTTACGCCACCAGATTCAATATCAACATTACTGATTGCACCTTTGGTATATTGCAGGCGGATCGCAAAAGGTCCTTTCTTATCGCCATCCTTAGGCGAAAATTCAACTTCAATCGTGCCTTGGTATGGATCGCCAAACAGTCCTCGGTTGGTAATCGCGCCTGTGCCATTATCGCCAGCGGAGGGTACTGAACCGTTTGCGGCTGCATAGACGGCACGAATGCTGAATGCCCCATTGCCTGGATTCCAGTCAAGCGCGGCACCGGGAACTCCATTGATGGGATTAACCAGCAGCACAAGCGGATTGTTGAGGAAGAATGTGGAGGAGAAATCAACAGCTTCGTTGTTCGCAAAGCTATTCACATCTACATAGTCCCAAACATTAATTGCAGGTCCGATCGCTACCTTCAAGTCTTTAAATGGCTTGAATTCATAGACCAACTTCTGTAGACCAAAGTTGCTGCTAACGCCAGCATAGTCTAAGCCAAATGTATCAAATCCAATATTGCCAAAATCGCCAGCCGGAGCAACACCAAGAATGTTAGCTGCACTGCCACCGTTTCCAGCCTGAAGACGCGTGATCAACAAGTCGTCGCCCGTAAAGCTGGTGTTAAAGTCGAGACGGACTCTGGAGTTAAAGGTGGTGTTAGTGTTGCCGTTGTTACCACCGCTTGCACCTGTGACGGCAAAGATGGCTTGACCGCTGAGCTTAGTAGTTGTAGAGAACTGTTGAGACTCTAGCTTAGCTGTCTTAACTTCCAAAGCATCAACACGTCCCTTCAATGCCGCTAGTTCTGCTGCAAACTCTTCTTGCAACTTTTGCACGGCTGCTAGGTCTTCTTTGCTAACTTTGTCTGCCAGACCAGCCGTGATAATCTCGTTGATTTTGTCCAAGCAAGCGTTCAAGCCTGCGGCAAATTCGTAACGGGAGAGGGAACGCTGGCCGCGGAAGGTCTTATCGGGGTAGCCAGCAATACAACCATAGCGTTCAACTAAGGATTGCAAAGCAGTGAATGCCCAATCAGTAGGTTTGACATCGCTTAGCTGAGAGACAGAAGTAACATTTTGAGCGACTTCTTCAGCGTTAGTATTCAGTACTTCAGTTACTTGGCTGGTTTGGGTCGGCTGAGAAACTTCTTGGGTACTGGACTTAGTTTCGGCTAGTGCAGGATTGCCTGCAATTAAGCTAGCCATGGTCAGGACGCTAAGACCGCCTGCCAGTTTAAGGTAAGATTTTTTCACGTTTTTACTCCTCACGAGAGCGTTTTGTTAATACAAGGTTCGATCGATCTGCTTACATTCCATCCCTATAAATTCCAACACCATTTGGTGCGGGCATTTATAAAGGAATCAGGCTGATTGTTCGATCTAGGTCATCGATTCGATAAATCTAGAGCATAACTGGATGATTTGCCAACTCTTTCCTCAAGTATTAGTCAGAGTGCATGTTTAGCAGGTGTTGTTATCCTAGCACCTCAAGTCGTGGCAAAATCAAGGTTACGGTAGCTTTTGCTGGGTAATCTGGGGGCTAAGTGCAAGGTACGGCTAATGACTATGTCAGTAATCAGGCTTTAGATTAGTACCCCAGATCGCCTGTCAGAGCCTAGGAGTATCGCTCGACACTCAATCTTCACTAGGGGCGGAGATGAGGCCATGTAATCCCTTACCAGGGTTGGATGTGTCAGGGATTCTTGACTTATATAATCATGTGCAGTAAGCCCTACCCGTCCAAATCACTCTATGCCCTCCAACAGCCTGGTTACTGTAGCAGCACAACTAGAAAGTAGTAGTTCGCGCGATCGCCTGTTAGCTTTAGTATCTCTGCGCGATGTGCCGGCGGAAGATGCGGTGCCGCTAATCCTGAAGGTGATTGATGATGAAAATACCCAGATTCGTTCTATGGCGGTATTTGCGCTAGGCATAAAGCCTACTGAGGCATGCTTTCCGATCCTGGTCAAAATTTTGGGCACAGAATCAGACTATGGTATTCGGGCGGCGGCAGCGGGCGCATTGGGCTATTTGAGCGATCCCAGAGGCTTAGAACCGCTACTGCGTGCCTTTTATGAAGATGGGGAATGGTTAGTGAGGTTCAGCGCTGCAGTCTCGATGGGCAATTTACGCGATCCGCGTGCGTTTGAGGCGCTAATCGGGGCGCTAAATAGTAATGAAACCATGCTACATCAAGCCGCGATCGCCGCTTTGGGTGAGATTGGTGATGTGCGTGCCTGCAAACATATCCTCAAATTTGTTCAATCCAATGATTGGCTGAGCAGGCAAAGATTGGCGGAAGCCCTGGGTAATCTCCCCACAGCTAAAAGCCTTTCGGCGCTGAACTATTTAGCTAAGGATGAACATTCACAGGTAGCTGCTGCCGCTGAGTTTTCACGCGATCGCCTATTGCAACATGTATTGCAACACGGTGACTTAACCTAATCTCTGGCGTAATATCCAGTTAGTCTAGAAAAATTTTTTAGGTATGGCACTAGTACTAGCTGGCGATATTGGTGGTACGAAAACCCTATTACGTCTGGCAGATACAGCAGACACTGATAACGAAAATCTTCCCATCAAGCTATTTGAAGCTAGCTTCCGCAGCAATGACTACGAGCATTTAACGGTAATCGTGCAAAAGTTTTTGGCCTCAGCACAGGATCGCTTGGGCTATTTACCACAACCACAAACAGCTTGCTTTGGGATTGCGGGGCCGGTTGTGAATAATTCTTCAGAGTTGACTAATTTAGGTTGGTCATTACAGGGCGATCGCCTTGCGATCGCCTTGGGAATTGGCCAGGTAACACTAATCAATGACTTTGCCGCTGTGGGTTACGGGATTGCTGGTCTAGAGAGTACGGATCTGCATACATTGCAGACTGGGAAGCCACAACCTCAAGCCCCAATTGCCATAATTGGCGCGGGGACTGGTTTGGGGGAAGGTTGGCTCACCTGGAGCGGCAGCAATTATAAAATACAAAACTCTGAAGGTGGACATGCCAGCTTTGCACCGCGCGATCGCCTGGAGCTGGACTTATTGCAATACCTATTACGTAGGCACGATCATGTTTCAGTAGAGCGCGTTGTATCTGGACAAGGCATCGTATCGGTCTACCAATTTTTACGGGATAGTCAGTTTGCCGTCGATACCATTGGGCTAGCTCAGATCGTGAGTGACTGGGAAAAGGGCACTGGTAAAGTTGATGCCGCCGCCGCCATTTCGCAAGCAGGGCTAGAAAAGCGCGATCGCCTGGCAACACAAACCATGTTGATGTTTGTACAAGCCTATGGGGCTGAGGCAGGCAACCTCGCACTCAAAATATTGCCCTATGGTGGCTTATATATTGCTGGTGGCATTGCTGCTAAGATTCTGCCACTCATGCAACAGGGAGAATTTATGACAGCATTCCAGCAAAAAGGCAGAATGCAATCTCTTTTGGCGCATATTCCCCTGCATATTATTTTGAACCCCAATGTCGGGTTGCTTGGCTCTACGCTCTATGCTGCCAGAGCTTGTTTGGAAGATTAGGAATTTATCAACCCGACCGATCTTCTATAAACCGATCTTCTATAAACTGAAGCAAGGTATCTGCCAATTCTTAAACAAATATAAACAAATTTAAATAAATTTAAAATTCTATGAAACCAATCACCCTGCTTGGCTCTACCGGCTCTATCGGTACGCAGACCCTCGATATCGTAGCGCAATATCCTGAGCGATTTAGAGTCGTAGGTCTTGCTGCAGGGGGAAATGTGGAACTGCTAGCAGAACAGATTCGCAGATTTCAGCCAGAAATAGTCGCGATCGCCGATCGCAATAAATATGCCGCGCTCAAAGCAGCGATCGCATCTGTCACACCTCAACCCATCCTCCTTGTCGGCAATGAGGGAATTGAAACGGTTGCTGCCTATGGCGATGCCCAAACCGTAGTCACTGGCATTGTTGGCTGTGCTGGCCTGCTGCCCACGATTGCGGCGATTAAAGCTGGTAAAGATATTGCCTTAGCCAATAAAGAAACCCTGATCGCGGCGGGATCGGTGGTGCTACCTCTAATCGAGCAATACGGTGTCAAAATTTTGCCCGCCGACTCCGAGCATTCGGCAATCTTCCAGTGCTTGCAGGGCGTGCCCGCAGGCGGACTGCGACGCATCTTGCTCACTGCCTCAGGCGGCTCGTTTAGAGATCTACCTGTGGAGAAATTAAGTACTGTGACAGTTGCCGATGCGCTGAAGCATCCTAACTGGTCAATGGGGCGCAAAATTACGATCGACTCTGCCACCCTCATGAATAAGGGACTAGAGGTAATCGAAGCGCACTATCTTTTTGGGGTGGAATACGATCGCATTGAAATTGTCATCCACCCCCAAAGCATCATTCATTCCCTAATCGAGTTGCAAGATAGCTCTGTGCTAGCGCAGCTAGGCTTGCCAGACATGCGTCTGCCGTTACTCTATGCCCTCTCCTATCCCGAACGCATTTATACCAATTGGCAACGTCTCGATCTATTCAAGTGCGGCGATCTGACATTCCGCGAACCCGATCGCATCAAATATCCATGCATGGATCTGGCCTATGCCGCAGGCCGACGCGGTGGCACGATGCCGGCAGTGCTCAATGCCGCCAACGAACAAGCCGTGGAATTATTCTTAAACGGCAAAATCACCTTTGTGCAGATCCCGCAACTGATTGAAATGGCTTGCGATCGCCACAACTGCGTCACTCAACCAGGTTTGGATGACATCATCGCTGCCGATACTTGGGCTAGACAGTCCGTTGTTGAGAATTTACTAGCGATCGCCCGCTAGTGTTTTAGCAAAAACTTGCTGAGGGTTTGTACTCTCGGCCAATTCCTAGCGTCAGTGACAGGACTTAAGTATCGGGTTGTCTTTTTTTGAGGACGGGGCGACTTGGCGGCTCAGAAGTCGGTCTCGGCTGACGTATGGGTTTACTCATACCTTCTCCTACACCACTCCCCTGCCCAACCTGCTCACCATACTTTCTAGGTTTGGGCTTAAACCCAGGTCTGGCATCTGGCTTGCGGAAAGACTTACGCGGTGGCTTAGCCGGAATATTAGCAATAAAATTAGCATCGAGAATTTTGAGCACATTTCCCTGACGCTGAGCATTAATATTCCAAAACTGGCCAACTGCATTGGTGGGCAAAATTCCAGACAGGCACAATTTAAATTTTGTGATCGCCTTACTCCCATCTTTTCTGGGCGGGACTGGCTTCGAACTATTAGGGCCGCTCCGGCGTACCTTAATAAATACCTGGTTATCCTCCAGCGATTGGGCGATCACCTCACCACGCACGGAGAAATAACCATCATCAACGCTGGGTTCGGCAGGTTGCTCTGCTTTCCCCATTTCTACTGGTGCCCACACCCCCGCGATCTGAATGTGCAAGTCCCCTGCTTTATCGCGAGTCCGGGGATATACCACCCAGTAGTAGTCTTTCTCCAGATCGAGACGTTTTTTGACAATAGAAATAACCTTACCCAGTAAAACAGCATCAATACTTGTGCCGTCTGGAGTAACGAGAAATCCTTTACTAAACTGATCTTCCTCAGGTGTATAGCGGCCTTGCACTAAACCAATAGCCCTATATTGCATTGGCTCAGTTGCCGGAGGAATTGGCAACGTGCGCTCAGAGTCATAATTTGATAGCTCAGCAGGTTGCGTAGTTGGTTCAGTGTTTGGAGTTTCCTGAATGGGTTCAACTGATTCAATCTTAGATTCTACAACAGTTTCGCTAGCAGCTTCGCTGGCTGGATCGGTAGCGGGCGTGGGACTAATCAGCTTAACTAGCTCTAGTTTTTGAGGTTCCTTCGCGGCAGCAGACTTAGGCGTTACCGAACCCGAACTAGTAGTTGGCTTGGGAGACTTACTTGACTTGTTGAACTTGCTCATTTGAACCTCCGGAACATACCATGACCCAAATTTGGGGAAGAGCTACTCTTAACCTTTGGCAATGACCAAAGTGAAATCATAGGAAAATTAGCGGGAAACTTTTTGCCAAGTTAATAGGATAAACCTAAACCTTGCAGTATAAAGCCTCAACTACTCTTTACATTGTAAGGAAGCCTTACCCCCTATCAATCTTTATACTAGCAGGGCAAAACGAAGCTGTATCAATAACCTGAAGAATACTCTTCTAGATCATCGACATCCTAACATTTACATTAATTCAATGGAGTGCTTCTATTACCCCAACCTAATCATAAAGCTCTATCTTAGGAGTAATTAGGTAGATTTTAACTACTTGGTCAATAATAGCTTGGTCAATAATAGATAGTGCTGGCTCTGGCGACAAAGGAGTGTACCCTACAGCTGTTGGTAGTTTACTATACGGGCAAACCCTTTGGCATCAAGGCTAGCACCACCAACCAGTACGCCATCAATTTCTGGCTGTGCCATAATTTCGTCAATATTGTCAGGTTTCACAGAGCCTCCATACTGAATCGTGAGATCCGGGTAGTCGAGTTGGCCGCGAATTTTACCAATGACGCGATTCGCTTCCTTGGCCTCGCAGGTATCACCGGTTCCGATCGCCCATATTGGTTCGTAGGCAATGATTAAATTTTTCTGATCGACTCCTTCTAGCCCCTGTGCCAGTTGTGAGCTGATCCATGCCTCAGTTTCACCCGCATCACGCTGCTGCTTGCTTTCTCCGACACACAAAATTGGGGTCAAGCCATGCTTTTGAGCGGCTTTGAGGCGTTGATTGACCGTGGCATTGGTTTCGCCAAAATACTGGCGTCTCTCGCTATGGCCAACGATCGCAAACTTGATCCCCAATTCCACTAACATGGGTGCGGCGATTTCACCGGTAAAAGCACCTTCATTTGCCCAATGCACGTTCTGAGCGCCAATGCTGAGGTTAGTCGGCCCATTAGCGGCTAGCTGCAAGAGCAGAGGCAACGTTGTAAAGGGTGGGCAGATAATAATTTGAGCTGATTTGCCCGACTCGCTAGCCTGAGCCGTGAGTTGAGGCAGGAAATCAACCAGAAATGCTTTGGCTTCCGACTGGGTTTTATACATTTTCCAGTTGCCAGCAATAACAATCTTACGCAAAATCAATCGTCCTTAAAAATCCGTTTTTTAATGCTTCCTTAGTTTAGTTTTAAACCTGAACATCATAAAGACTTAATTATCAAGATGTTTTTGGGGTGCAGAAACGAGTTAGTTGGGTTGGCAAGCAACGGCTCTAGGAAATGCTTTAGTCTGGAGTTGCTCGCAAGCAAGTATAGTTAGCAGCATTGCGAAAGGTTTGAATATTTTCTACAATATTAAGGTGGCCGCAGTTGGGGCAATAGACTTTTTCGCCAACTTGGGGCTCAATATCAGCTCTGCTCCACCAACTGTGACAGCGATCGCACCGGAAATGATACAGAAATTCTAAAGATACCTTCATCTCTCTAAACCCAGCGGCCCACTACTACTCGCACCGTACCATCTGGCAAAGTCTCCTCTTGCTCGATCGCAAAACCCTGAGCTTGAACGGTCGTCATTAGCGATCTATGTGCATATTTTTGCGTTACAGCATTGATAAAAGCCTGCTGGTCGATCTGCGTTCCCCAGAAATCCGCGATTAGTTCGTAGCTTGTACCCTGCTTTCGAAAGCCCAGATCGTAGCCATTAATCTGGCGAATCACGTATTCAGCTTGAATTTTGTTGCCTTCGTAACCGCGTACCATCGTATTGCGCTCTACCTTATACCCCAATTCTTGCAGAGCTTGTTGCAAAATGTCACCATTCTCGATCTGGACTTTGATAGTTGTAAAGTGGGACATGAGACTTTTTCCTCCTGTTGCTTTAAGTATTCCATAAACTCTTTACTTGGCATCAAGCTTAGGCATGATTACAGCAATATGCGCCCCAGATTTTAGTAGGGTTATTCGGGTGGTGCTGCTATTTCCAGCATAAATTCTGGTTGCCTATAGAGTAAAATTCAAATAAACAGTGGGAAATAGTGCTTGTGGAAAAGGGTACGCTGGTTGAGTTTCGTCTGCATGGCGATCGCCGCTTGGCGGTAGTTGATCGGCCAGAAGGTAAAAAACATCTGCAAGTAATTGATGAAAATGGCACGACACATACGGTGCACCCTCGCGAAATTGATTATGTGATTAAAGGCAACCCTAACGCTGAGCCTGAAAGATTTACGATGAAGCAGATCCCAGCTTTCCATCAGCAAGTCAAGCCATTCCTCGATCCTTCTAGCCTGGAGGTAGCTTGGGAAATCCTGGTAGAGGATAATCAGCCAGTTACCCCCGATCAGCTAGCCCAGTTACTGTTTTCGCAGGTCAGTGCCGCTACCACCTATGCCGCTCATTGCTTGCTCAGTGAAGATAAGCTCTACTTCAAGCAAAAGGGTACTAACTACGAGCCTCGATCTATAGCCCAAGTGGCGGAATTAAAACACCAGGCTGAAGTGGCAGTGGCACGGGTAAACGAAGCGGCAGCATTTTTACAAAAGCTCAAGACTAAACTAGAGGGTACAGAGGTAGAGTGGACGAGTAGCGATCGCCATCGGTTAGAGAGCCTGGAGCGCTATGCCTTAAACGGAGAAGACTCTTCGGACAAATCTGTAGCGATCGATCTTTTGACTGCACTCCAGCGGTCTAAGCATGATATTGCTGCATTTCAGCTTCTGGTCGATCTAGGTATCTGGAGCGTGCATGAAAATCTCCATCTTCGCCGCAGTCAGATTCCCACCCGATTCGCTACTGATTTACTCGCGAAAGTGCAGGAACTGATGGATTCGCCTATTCCCGATCCCATTGAGCGCCTCGATCTCACCCATCTACACGTCTATACGATTGATGATGAGAGCACCACTGAAATTGATGATGGCCTTAGTGTTGAGACCCTAGAGTCCGGCAAACACCGCATCTGGGTTCACATCGCCGATCCAACTCGTTGGGTACAACCCAATGACGTCTTAGATCGCGAAGCCCGCAAACGGGGAACCAGTGTTTATCTGCCCACGGGTGTGATTCCCATGTTCCCGACAGAATTCGCCACAGGGCCCATGAGCTTAGTACAGGGGCAGGTGCGCCATGCGATCTCATTTGCGGTGGAGCTAGATGCAAATGGCGGGGTGGAGAAATATGATATCTATGCCAGTACGATCAAGCCCAACTATCGCCTCACCTACGAAGATGTGACTGAGATGCTAGAACTCGGTGTGGAATCTGACTTAGAAGCGCTGGCTAATTATGCTCGACTCAGGAGTAACTGGCGGAAATCACAGGGAGCCATCAACATCGATTTACCAGAAACCAACATTAAAGTCGATTTAAATAACCCTGAAAAATTGACTTTAGAGATTTTAGACGACTCCTTCTCCAGACAACTAGTAGCCGAGATGATGATTCTGACTGGAGAGGTAGCAGCTAAATTCGCCCAAGCCCATAATATTCCCATTCCCTATCGCTTCCAAGAGCAACCAGACCTCCCATCCGAAGAAGAGATTATGCAGCTACCACCTGGACCAGTGCGCGAATTCGCGATTTGTCGTTGCATGACTAAGGGTGAGGCTGGTGTTTATCCTTCTCGCCATGCGGGTTTAGGCTTAGATGCTTATGCCCAGGTAACTTCACCGATTCGTCGTTATAGCGATCTGTTGGCTCACTGGCAAATTAAAGCCCATCTCAGCGGTGAAACCTTACCCTTTACAACGGATACCTTGAGCGATCTGCTCCAGATGATCGATCCGGGGGTTTTTGAAGCGATCCAAATCGAGCGCCAATGCACGCGCTACTGGAGTTTGGAATATCTCAACCGTCATCGAGATACGGTATGGCGGGCGCTGTTGTTAGATTGGTTACGGGAAAGCGATCGCTTAGGACTGGTTCTATTTGAGGATTTGGGACTAAAGCTGCCCATGCGGATAACCAGAACCATTAATGTAGGTGAGAATCTCAATTTGAAGGTTGTCGAAGTCGATCCGCGCAAGGATATTATCCAGTTCCAAGAGGTACAGGCTGCTGTTTTACAGGCTAATTGAGTATTTATGACATCCATAACTACCACACCAGAACTCGATGATTTTAAGTTGACCTATGAGCCTTTGGATGTAGGGGAAGTATATAAACTAGCTGATGTATCGGCTAATGGAGCCGTTGTACTGATGAGTGGTATGGTACGGGACAAGACGGCAGGTAGAGGCGTAGATTACCTCGACTATCAGGCCTATGATGCCATGGCAATGCGCGTATTTCACCAAATTGCAAAGGATATTCGATATAGGTATCCTGATGTCAGTCGTGTTGCGATCCATCATCGTCTGGGCAAATTAAGTGTGGGTGAAATTAGCGTCCTGATTGCGGTTGGTTCCCCCCATCGTGCTGAGGCATTTGATGCCTGCCGCTATGCCATTGACACGCTCAAGCAAGATGCCCCAATCTGGAAAAAAGAATACTGGCTTGACGGCGACAGTACTTGGGTTAATATTGGCAAATGCAATTTGCAGTAAGCTCCACCTCTTTAATCCTCGGAGAGGAACCTCACAGATGAAAAAATTAGGTTTAGATTTAGGTTTAGCTAGCGCGATCGCCGCTTTAGGTCTACTTAGCTCGGCAGCTTTAATAAATACTCAAGCAAATGCCCAAACTAGTTCAATTGCTTCGCAAGCCAATGCCTCGGCGCGGCTTTACCAGCAGCAAAGTCGCAGAGCGCAAATGCGCCCCGAAAATTTCGATCTGGCGCTATATCCGATCGTTGATGCTAACGAAGGTTACTGGAAAAGCCTGCTGTGGGATACGGGTATAGTAGAGCCTAGAGAGGAGTATGTCACAAAAGCCATAGTTGACATCCTGGCTTTGACCACTACACCCAATCTATCCGAGTCGCAATCGCGCATAGTTCATGCCACGCTGCAGGTAGGTACACAGTTATATGCCAGCAACCCTACCCTCTTCACCCCGATCAAAGATGCCTTCTTGCAAACAATTGATCGCAGCCTCGATCCGGAATGGGTAGCGATGTCACTTTTGGGATTAAGTAAGGGTGGTATGACCGTTAAGGAACTCGAACAACTTAGCGATCGCATTAAACAAAGATTCCCACGCTGGTCGCAGGATGTCTACCTTTACACGACAATGCGAGAAATCGACGATCTAGGATCGCCTTCAACTACACCACCACTAGCTGACTTATTAACCTGGACAGTTGCCCCAGGTCAATTCCATCTCTATGCCATTTGCCAGCGAAATCGTCAGGTCTTATGTCAAGCCGTAGTTAAGGATCGTAACGGTGAATTTATCAGAGAGAATGGGAAACTCTGGTCGGTGCCCTTGCTACTGCGATCGCTACATCACCTCAGTTGGAATTTCACGCGCGGACAAACTCCGCAGGGCATTTATCGCATTGAGGGCACAGTACCGCAGCCGGATAACGAATATTTTAGAGCCTATGGTCAATTCCCATTAGTGAAATTATTTGTGCCCTTTGAGAGCGGTGTGAAGGAATTTCTGCCAGGTCGCAAAGGTGGATTTAGAGAAAACATCCAAGCATATCAGGCACTTTTGCCGCCATCCTGGCAGAATTATTTTCCCATGCAGCAAACCTATTGGGCGGGAATGAATGGCCGATCTCTATTTCGGATTCACGGCAGTGGTGAAGCCGCCACCTACTTCCCTGGTAATCGTCCCCAACTTGGCAACAATACCTGGAGTCCAACCATCGGCTGCCTTTCCGCTCTAGAACTATATGACGATCGGGGTAATCTCTCGCAGGCAGATATGCCTAAAATTTTGAGCACGTTGACAACACTGGGAGGAGGAAATTTATCAGGTTATCTGATCGTAGTGGAAGTTCCTGGTGATGCCCAAAATCCCATCTCATTAGAAACTATCCAGGCGGCGATCGCATCGCAACCTAGAGCACAAGTAAATCAATCGAGGTTACCTTAGTATCCAAATAATAGACCTGCTGATAACAAAGGGAATCGGAATTGATACCCAATTATTTAATCAGCGTGGAGAAATAACCAATGTGTTTTGAGTCGATACAGCTTATCTGATTTCTCTCTCTGCTTCAAATCCAATCCCTTCATATAGCAGTTCGATCGCCAACTCAAACTCAATGCTTGATAGCGCGATCGTATCTCCGGCAGTGTAGGGATAGTAAAGCCACATTCTTCCCTCTCCTCGACAGTAACGCTCGACGGAAATGCTTTCAGAGTCAATCAATAAATACTCTTGCAAAGTGGGAATACTCAGGTAATTCACAAACTTTTCACCCCGATCTTTAGCGCTTGTGCCAGGGGAGAGAATCTCCGCAATGATTTTAGGATTTTGGATAAATGTGCGGGCGTTGAGATCTTGAGGATCACAACTGATGATAACGTCGGGATAGTAGTAAGGACTTTTAGGACTAACTTGTACTTTTACGTCTGATACGTTTGCCCGACAACCGCGAGAACGCAAATGGGGGTACAAAGTTCTGTAGAGATTTAGAGCAATATCATTGTGGGGAATTGTGCCGCCCGTCATGGCAAAAACTTCGCCGTTGACATATTCATAGCGAATGTCTTGCTGGGGTTCCCATGCGAGATATTCCTCAATGGTCATTTTTGGTGTTTGTTGAAAGATGGCGATCATAACCCAGTTTTTTGTATGCTTGTTTTGATTTTAGCAACAGAGTTAGAACTTAGTAAGTAAAAATTTACATACTGACAACCTCCTAATAACCTCCTAACCACTTCTCTGACTGTGGCCACCATTAATATCTCGCCAACAAACCTGATGTCTACACAAGCTTTGTTTCCCGTAGCTGCAATTCGCAACTCAGAAAACAGAAGAAAAAGTACTAAACTGACAGACAATATGCTTAAAGAATCCACTTCGAGAGAAACAAACCATGACTATTTCTATGTATCAGGCATCAATACCACCAATAATTAGATCGTTGAATAACCTCATGGCTATTCTTGAAAAAGGTGCTGCCCATGCTGAGGCCAAAAAGATTGACCCTGCTGTGTTGATTAATACCCGTCTATATCCAGATATGTTTCCTTTAGGTAAACAAGTCCAAATTGTCTCTGATGTTACTAGAAGGGGAGCCGCAAGACTTGCTGGATTGGAAGCACCAGCCATGGAAGATAATGAAACAACTTTCCCCGATCTCATTGACCGCATTAAGAAAACCATCTCCTACCTAAAAACTCTAACCCCTGAACAAATTGATGGTTCGGAGCAAAAGACGATTACCCTACCAATGGGTAAAGAGTCCATGACCTTTGAGGGAATGCCTTACCTCCTATATTTTATTCTCCCCAATTTGTATTTTCACGTCACAACTGCCTATGACATTCTCAGACATTGTGGGGTAGAGTTAGGTAAGATGGACTTCTTGGGGAAACCATAGACTCTAAATCCAGGCGATGGAATACTGAAAAGAATCGCTTTTGAATAACTTCTAGAGATAGAAAATGAGTTTAATCTTAAATATCCTCTGGCTCATCTGCGGAGGATTTCTCACAGGTATTGCTTATATTTTGGGTGGCTTACTTCTTTGCCTCAGCATTATTGGTATTCCTTTCGGACTGCAATTGATGAAACTTGGAGCGGCAATAATGACTCCCTTTGGGAAGGAGTTAGTGGTGTCTCCATTTGCCAATAATCCCCTAAGTGTAATATTCAATATTATCTGGCTGGTATTATTTGGATGGGCGATCGCCTTAACTCACATTGCCCATGCTGTTCCTTTATTTGTCTCAATCATTGGGATTCCTTTTGGATGGCAGCATATTAAGTTGGTACCGCTAGCACTTTTACCATTTGGTAGAGACTTGCGCTGATACGTAATCCTTGTTAAATTTTGGCGATCTTTACCGCTATGCTGGCTTGCCAGGGTTTTATAACACTATAATTTTGCGCCGAATGGCTTCTATGCAGAGGGCAACGCGGGTGCTGGTATTGTTTTCGTCGAGATAATCGATGCCCAGTTTTGCCTTCAGGCGTTGAACGGAATTTTGGGCGGTTTTTAAGGAGACGTTCATGCGCTGGGCGATCGCTTTATCGGTGAGATAATCGCGGCATAAAAAGTTGAGGACTTGCAGATCGCGATCATCAAAATCGATGTCGTGACGCAGTTCTCTGGGGATTTCGAGTTTGCCATCCAGGGCATGTCTAGCTCCATCTATATAGGACTTGCGTCGTTCGAGTTTGCTGACGATCGCAAATCCTCCCTGATGGCGACCGATCGCTTTAGCCAGGGGCTTTAAATATCCGTACTCGCTGGTGTAGATCAGAACATTCAGCAGGGGATAATCCTGGAAAATCGTTTTCAGTAATTCTAGACTGGCTTGAGGCGACTGTTGTCCTGTCGCAGTTCCAAATAGGAGATCGATAACGATCAGATCGGGAGTCTCTAATTTGAGGCGTTCTAAGGCATGGGCGGGAGTATGGACGATCGCGCAAATTGCCGACGGGTCGAGTTGTTGCAGAAACAGACCGTTATTTTCAGCAACTTCAGGGTGATCTTCGAGGATTAGAAATAGAGGTGGTTTAGACTCCATACCCCCCCAGGTATAATTTGGGACTAAGTTATTTATCCTAATCCTAAAAGATATCTGAAAAAACTGCAATTTTTATCTATATTTTTAGCGCGATCGCACAACGGCCAGAATCGCTAGCGATTAAACTGTAATGTCCAGGAAAGGGTGACTCTCATACCTCCCTCTGGTAAAGCGATGCGCTCGATCGCTCCTTCGGGTAAATCTGCGGCGATCGCGGTCATGAGTTTCATGCCATAACCACCCCATACACCTGGGCGATCAGATCGCGCAAAGACTGCATCGTCTAGTTTCGCACCGTCGTTTTCGACGGTCAAAGTGCAGCGCGTACCTTGCTGGCTCAGGCTTATTTTTACTTGAGTGGCGGTGCCGTGGGGTGGCTGGGCGTGGCGTACGACATTTTTCACGGCCTCGCCAAAGAAACTATATATATCCTCGCGGGCTTCTAGCCACTGGCTGTTTAAGGTGGGTTCTTCCAGGGGCTGAATTTCTGGCATAACGCGTAAGGTCAGTTCGCCGGATTGGACGAGTTGCTCTAGCCTGGTTTTGATGCCAGCGTCTAGTCCTTCTCTGAGTTCTGGCGTGATCTCCAGGGCGATCGCTGCGGTTTGGTTGATTTGCTGGCGCAGGTGATGCCCCAGGCTTTCCAGGAGATCCAGGATCGGATCGACGGACGCTTGTGCCTGTTCTACCGGGAAATTCATCTGCAAAATTTCCAGCCGATCCATCACCAGTTTCAGTTCTTGCAAGGGACCTTCGTGGATATGCGACGCAAAGCGATGGATCAGTTTTTGCGTTTGGGAAATTACTGCTGCCTGTTCTACCCGATGAAGTCGGTCGATTTCGCATTGTTGTTCGTCGATCAGGTCTTTCTGGATGCCTAGCTGTAAGGAAACGAGGACGGATAGTCCCGTAGCAACCCAGGTCGTTAATGGCAGGACGAAGGGGATGAGGAATCGCGCCCAAAACATGCCTGCGCCCAGAAGGGCAAAACTGCCCAGCAGGACGAGGGGGAAAAGCCAGTACTGGTAGTTGCGGCTAGAGCGAGGGTTGAGTTTTCCCCAAACGATCCATTTGCTAATGGCAATGCCGCCCAGGACGACGAATATCCCTTGCAGCCACAATGGTGCGGTTCGATAGAAAGATCGCGTCAGCAAACTGCCCAGTATATTGGCTTGCAGTTCGATCGCAGGCATAGTATCGCCAAAGGGAGAGCGAATCGCAAAAGCCTCTGCGTTGCTGGGGTCAGAGAATCCAACCAGGACGATTTTATGGCGAACCTGCGGGAGTGGTGAATTACTGTGCAAAACCGATTCAGCATTCAGGGATGGGAAAGTTCCCGTGGGACCCCAAAAATGAATTCGGATCGGATCGCTTGAGGAAGGTAGATGGGCGATTGCGGTTCCCTGAGGTTGGAATTTCTTGAGACTGAGTAAGGCAGCGGAGTCGAGTGTTTCGATGCGATCGAGATGGCGGGCGAGGGTGAATTGTCCCGATAAATAGGCTTGGCGGGCAGTGCTGTTGGAACTGAGCGGATGCTTTGCCTCTGGCTCGTATTCGGAAAAGCCCAGAATTGACCTGGGCGGAAACAGCGACTCTCCTTTATCGTTTAAAGGGAGAAAGTATTCGTAATTTCTCCATTCGCTGGGACTGGGGTTGCCCGCACTGGAGGTGGGAAGGACGATGACGATCTGTGAGGCGTGCTGTTTGACTAAGGTTTTGATGGGGTTATTGGCATGGTCTGAGGTTTGTACCCAGTTGGGTAGCAGGTTGAGCGCGACGACTGATGCGCCTGAGTCGAGGAGTCTCTGGACTAAATCGGTATAGATCGTTGGTTCGCGATCGGATGGCCAGGCTTTTAAATCTGCTTCGCTGATGGTGACCAGCAATATCTCTGGGGGTGGCGTGCTGGGATGCCCTATCGCGATCTGGCGATCCTGGAGGCCGAGATCGAGTTGCTGAATGAGGGGAAGATCGGAGAGAACGATGCTCCACAAAAGGCTCCAGCCTATACCAAGCCAGAGGGCAGTGCGTTGCCATACTTTGCGGAGGATCATATCTCTTGCATTGGGTGAAACTGGTAAAAGATTAAGCGATCGCGTTGCTTTTGATGAGGGCTGATTTGGAATGCCTGCTCTGGTTTCTACTGATGGAGAAGGATTGCGAACTTAATAGACTTTGAGAGAGAAGCATGTTGGACACAAATCTTAACACTCAAAAGGATGAATCCTTAGCAAATTCTACCTGAATTACTTATATTTCTCGATGCGGATGATGGTTATTTTATTTGCGGTTTAACGCAATTTTATTTCCGTAAGGCGTTATGTCATTGCAAGGGATATTCGAGTTAATCTCACAATTAAGTTCGCGATCGAGATTATGATTTCCTTCCTTTGATTTGCGAGTTTAAATCCATCAGCTTTACCCGTCAATCTTTAATTGACGTAATGCTAGCAGTTTGCAACTTAATAAGCAGGTAGGTAAATGAAACACTTCATACAAGCTACAACACTGATGGGGGTTGTGCTCTCCAAGCAGCCTGACGATCATCGCTTTACTATCCGCTCCCGGGCAGGAGATGAATACGAGATTCGAGTCAAGGACAAGACAGATTTTCGATGCTTGACTAACTTAGATGGTATAAGCAATGACCGTTTTTCATTAGAGCCTCCTGACAAGCTACCGCCAAAAGAGCGCCTTGAAAAATATATTCATGAGAATACCCTAGTTGCCATTCAAGCTATTTACCAAGTCCAAGGAGACAAAAGTCTTTTTGACGCTTCCTGCGTCCACCTGTTAACCACGCCAAACTCGACGTTTCTGTTCGAGCAGTCCCATTGGTGGTTAAATCAAATTTCTATTTTGGCAGATGAATGGTTAGATGACCTATTCGGAGATCGCCGAAACTACAGCGAGGCAGACTTCTCTGAACTGTATCGCACGAACCTGAACATTATTGGCTTGCCGATCGATAACAACATTCAGGAAATGGCCACACTATCCCGACTTATTTACGGTCTTTCTTCAGCCTACTTGTTAAGAGGCAATGCTAGGTATCTGTCAGCAGCCTCAGCAGGGATTCGTTTTCAGAGGGAGGCTTTTCGCAGTCTCAGTCATGAAGGGAAATATTGTTTTTGGGCTTATGGCCGCCGTCGGCAAAAGTACGGAACGGAGTGGAAACTACTTTCGGAAGACGGGACAGATGCAGGAACTATTCCTCTATATGAGCAGATTTATGCCTTGGCAGGATTAGCTCAATATTATCGCATTACCAATGACTGGGAAGTATTAGAAGATATTCGGCGCACCGTCCGAACCTTCAATGACTTCTATCTAGATAAAAAGGAGGGAGGGTATTTCTCCCATCTAGACTATGCAACTATGCGTCCTGATAGTGATGTCCTAGGGAAAGACAAAAACAAATCGCGTAAAAACTGGAACTCGATTGGCGATCACATTCCTGCGTATTTAATCAACATATTGCTAGCTCTCGATCCTTTGCCTGTGGGTCGGGAATCCGATTTGGATGAGTTTTTCAAAACCTGTAGGGAGATATTGGATTCCTGTACAGAGAACATTATTACTCATTTCCCTGACAAGGTTGATTCTAATATTCCCTATGTCAACGAACGATTTAAGGCAAATTGGGAGCCAGAACAAACCTGGGACTGGCAGAAAAATCGAGCGATTGTTGGACATAACCTCAAGATCGCTTGGAACCTTACTCGTGTTGCCAATTATTATCTGGTAACGGGCAATTCCCAGGATGCAGAGAAAGCCCTTAACCTGGCGACAACCCTAGCCGATAGTATGCTCAGGTTTGGTCTCGATCCAGTCCGAGGAGGAGTTTTTGATGCAGTAGAAAGGGATCCTCATCGCAAAAATGGCAACGATAATGGCAACGATATGGATTTTGAATTTACTTGGAGCAGTACCAAAGATTTTTGGCAGCAGGAACAGGGGATTTTAGCCTATTTGATTCTCTATGGGCAGACAGGGAAACAAGAATATCTGGATGCAGCCCGAGAAATCATGGCTTTTTGGAATCTTTTCTTCTTAGATCGAGATAACCGAGGAATTTTCTTCCGAGTGACGGATATTGGCACTCCTGTAATCGAGGGAAAATATTCCCAGAAAGCAGAACATGCGATCGCTGGCTATCATTCCTTTGAACTCAACTACTTAGCCCATTTATACATTCGCTCTCTAGTTGGGGTAAAACCTGATGGCGATGAGAATTTCTGTCTGTATTTTCATCTTGCTGCTCACAACAAACAGCGATCTATTAATGTCCTTCCTGACTACTTCCCACCAAGACGAATCGAAATCGCTAGCGTTAACGTTAATGGCGTTTGTCGGGCAGTAGGAGATCCACAGAACTTCCAAATTCCTCTCAGTGAATCAGATCTGGCATCAGATACAGGCTGTAGCTTAGTTGTTGAGTTTGCAGCCAGGGAAAATAATCACAATTTAAGATAAGGAGGCTTTTATGCCTTGTGTAGAAGGGACATTCAGTGGAATTGAGTTAACAGAAACACTCATAACAACTCTGGAAACAGAAATTTCAGCTACATTACGTGACACGATTGCTGACTCGTTTGCAATTGGACTGGGCTATCAATCGGGTACACCTGGCTATGAGCAAGTCTTCAAGTACGTTCAAGAAATTATGCCCGGATGGACTTGGCTGAGCTTTCAGCAAGGTTCGTGGGCAATTCGCAATGCTCACATCGATCCAAATGAAGCAGTTGTAGCCCATATACGTATCTTTGTCCTCGCGGAAGCATTAACAAAACCCTATCGTCAAAAAGTTGCTGCTGATGTATTTGCAACTGTCAAAAATATCCTTAGCTCTAGTGATAAGAAAGTTCATATTTTTGTTGACATCATTGAGGGCGAAGTCGATCTGACTCTGCCACAAGACCTATTTGGCACCCTCTTGGAAGGTAGCGATCATAAGCTCTTAAAAGTCCCAGAAGTCGTCGAATTTATTAAAAAAGACATCGAAGGACAGGGATTCGCTCATCCTTTCTTCTACTCAAGTTGGTTGCTAGACAATCGCAGTTAATGGATAACCACCATAATGATATGGTTCTAATGCTTAAACTAATCAAGGAGAGAAAAATGACAAGAAAAAGCTACTACGAGGGATTGGCGGCAGATTATTCTAAACCTGGTTTAGTTCCAACCGATTTAGGAGATCGACTCACCAAACTAGCTGAGGACTTGATTAAACAGCAGGAACTTGCTCTACCACATTACGATGTTACTGAAGAAGCCAGTCGATTGCAAATAGAACAGGAAAATAAAGAATGGTGGCCAAGTCACTGTGAGGCTCTCCGTCGTGGCCGTGCTGACTTGCTATCAGGTGAGTATAGAGATACTCCTGCTTTAGTCTATTTTTGTCAAGATGGCCCTTTCTATGGCAGAAACGCAGGAACAGCCATCGAGTCTAGTTGGTGGGCACTTCTATCTCAGCCAGGTGTGACAATGTGTTGGCCGATAGTCATGTTTCATGGTGAAGTAGTCTATTTTGAATGGAAATGCGTTGATGATGTTACTAACGAAACTACTGCTAAAGGCAATGTAACGTTTTTGCGACGCGGACACCAAGGAGGTGTGTATTTAAAAACTGAACAGTTAACCTTCTATCGGGATGTCTATGCAGAGTTTTTCAAGCAAGCAGGTAACCAAACCAATTAGCACCTATAAATTCACGGTCGGCAGTCAAAAAGTCAATCTTGCGGTCACCAAGCAGTACTAAAAATCTGTTGAACAGTTCATCCTGTTCGCGGATGTTGGAATTTCCCTCTTTGTCCAGAATTGTTTGATAAATCAGTAAGTAGCTATGCCAAAGTAAAGTTAATAAAACCCATTACGGGGCTGTGCCCTGCGACCCTTCGTAGTCATGTAATTTCAGGTTTTCTATTTACAGTTTATTTATGCTCACCTACTTATCATAGGGTTGGCGCATCTTTCCTAGAATAAAACAAACTCTACATTAGTATTTATACTTGCTTTAGGTACGCCCTTGAATTCCTAAATGGTTTCTTAATGTGTTGAAAAAGAAGTTTATCATGAAATTTAAAAAAATTCTCTTTCAATCGATTTGCTATGTGCTGTTGGTTATCCTATTCATTACTTGGAGTCCAGCTGCTGCCTACAGTCAGGCAGGATTTGGGGATAATCGAGTCATGTTACAAGGATTTTATTGGGAATCCTATCGTAATGGACATCCTCAACAATTCCCTAACTATGGAAGTACCCCTTGGTACGAAATTGTCGAAAGGAAAGCCCCTGAAATTCGTCAAGGTCGTTTTGATTTAATTTGGTTGCCACCCCCGTCCTATGCAGGAGAAATTGACGAGAATTATCAAATTACTGACTCTTCTAATATGGCGGGTTATGCTCCCAAGCAATATTTTAATCTCAATAATGCTTATGGAACTCGTCAACAACAACGTCAGATGTTAGAGACATTACTCAATAATGGGGTTGAACCTATCGCCGATATTGTGATCAATCATCGTAATGGAGCGCAACGATGGGCAGATTTCAAAAATCCTGATTGGGGAACTTTGGCTATCACTAGAAATGATGAAGCCTTCACTAACCCCAAATCAGAAGCCTATAATACCCCCATTCAACAACGGGGAAATCCTGAAGAACCAACAGAATATGATTCTGTTGGTTCGACGACCTATGACTATGGTTCCTACCGAGATATTGACCATACTAACCCAACGGTTCGCCGAGATATTATCCGATATCTCCTACAATTGAAGTCTTTTGGGTATCGTGGTTGGCGTTATGATATGGTGCATGGCTATCATGCTAAACGATTAGCTACTTACAACCGAGCTACAAATCCGACATTTTCTGTGGGAGAATATGACTGGAACCGACAACCCCAATGGCGCGGTTGGATCTGGTATAGTGCCACAGAATCAGGCAATTTAGGAACGGGTAGTAGTGTCTTCGATTTTAGTACCAAAGAAACCCTTAAAAGCAATAAAATCAACTATGAAGCTTGGTATGGTCTAGCCAATCAAGGGATTGGCCTCGTTGGTGACACCACCGATGGACATCCTTGGAAAAATAAAGCTGTCACCTTCTTAGAAAACCATGATACTGGTTACAGAACCAATGAGTTAGATAAACCAGAACCAGGACATCAATTCGATAGTTTTGCCAATAACTGGGAAGTCGAACAGGGTTACGCTTATATTTTGACCCATGCTGGTGTTCCTACTGTTTTTTGGAAACATTACTTTGATTGGGGCCAAGATTTACAAAACAAAATTACGGCTTTAATTAATGCCCGAAAAGTTACAGGTGTCCAAGCCAACAGCAACATCTATCCTCAAGAGAATGCCCGTGACAAAGGCATTTATGCAGCAAGAATCACTGGAACCAGAGGAGATTTGTATGTGCGAATTGGGGGAAGTGATCAAGATTGGCAACCCTCTTATTCTAACTATCAGGACTACCGTGAATATGCGTCTGGTAATGGTTGGAAAGTTTGGGCTAAGTTGCTTGGCAATCCTCCTGTAAAGCAAGCCTCTTATAATCCAGCCTTACCCATTCCTCAAGAACAAAATCCTGACGATATTAAAGTGCCTGAGAGGATGTCTTAGAAGTAGGAAAGCTCTCATTTTTTATAGTTTGTCAATAGTGGGCGAGTCTGTAGGGTGGGTTAACAAGGTGTAACGCACCACTCTCACCGTCGATATAGGTGTGACCAAAATCTGATGTAAAAGGCGAAAACCATTGCAGTGAGAGTGTTTATACTGTTTGCACTTTCAAACATGCGAATTTTCATTTTTGTTCTTTGAAATATTTAGTATCCCTTGCAGTGCAAGAAAAATATCGATTATATAGAACATTAAATTTTGGTCACACCCGTCGATATCACTCTTTAACCTCTAATGGAGAAGATTTTGGGCGATCTCTTTTCTATTCATATTCCCTGGCACTCTCCCTACGATGGTTTAGTTTTTGAGAATGCGATCGCTTTTCCCCGTGACACTTTGGGACAGCGATCGCGAACTTGTTTTCTTGTGAGCTTAAAACTGCGATCGCCCTTTAGCCAACAATGGGGCGAATTTAGGGCGATCGCTTTGTCATTCGTATTTCTTGGCGATCGCTCCACGAATGGTCTAGTTTTTGCGAATGCGATCGCTTTTCCCTAGAACAAGCCGATTCGGCTTCTCAAGATTAGGTTTTATTTTGTTGATGATTAACATAAGAACGAAGGACATTATTAATCATTGATTGATAGCCCTTCCCTTGACCTTTAAACCATTCTAAAACATCACTATCTAAGCGAATAGAAACAGCTTTTTTGGCGATCGGTGTTACCATTTTTGCTGTTTGCCAAAAGTTATCATCTAATTCGGGAATGTCTGAGGTGTCAATAGCAGAATCAGAGATATTTTGGATTTCTTCAAGGCGCTTGCGTGAGATATTCATAGTATTGTCTCCTTTCTTTAGGGGTTGCTTTTCGGGCAGAAATAAGGCGAATTTTACCGTTCCTTTCTGTATGAGCTACGGTAACAATCACAAACTCCTGGATTGCACCAATGCTAATTTCTCGGATTTCATCATAATCAAATCTTTCATCAATGGAAGTAAAAACTATTCCAAAGAAGATTTCTTGTGCTTCTTCAAAGCTAATACCGTGTTTTTGCTGATTTTGTCGGTTTTTGTTCTCGTCCCATTCAAATTCCATTAAGGTTTTAATACATTTTGTATATACAACAAGGATAGCATCATTCTCCATCCCCGTGAGACTACGTTACACTTCATTTAGACCGCTAAATCGTAGGCTTACCGAAGCGATCGATACTTATTATCAACAGATACGAGCATCTAATCTCGATCACCTAGCACAACTGCTATGGTTTGTTTTAACGGCGATCCCAACCTATCCGCTAATTCAGAAGCTACTTTCAAAACAATCTAATAGCGCAAAGTTGATTACTCTGGCAACATTTTAGGAAGGCGATCGCGAACTTGTCTTGCTTATGACTCTAAAACTGTGATCGCTCCTAGATATTTGCCTGGTAAGGTGAGAGTATATCAAACAACACAACAAATGAGCCACGGGATTTATGCCAAGCCTTTACATCATAGGCGGCCCCAATGGAGCAGGCAAAACAACTGTTGCACTGAGCTTACTCCCAAATCTTCTGGGCATATTTGAGTATGTGAATGCCGATGCGATCGCCGCAGGACTGTCGCCCCTTAACCCAAAATCTATGGCTATACAAGCAGGACGGCTGATGTTAGCAAGAATCAAACAACTTGCAGCATCCAGTACAGATTTTGCCTTTGAAACCACCCTGGCTGCTCGTACTTTTGTCCCGTTCTTAAAACGCTGTAAATCTCAAGGTTACACAATCAACCTAATTTACTTTTGGCTTCAAAGTCCCGATCTAGCGGTTGAGTGAGTGGCGCGACGAGTTGCAAGCGGTGGACATTCTATTCCAGAAGCAGACATTCGCCGCCGTTATCAACGAAGTTGTCAAAATCTGCTTGATTTATACTTACCCCTTTGTGACAGTTGGATCGTCTACAATAACTCTGAAATAGTCTTCAGACTAATTGCTGAGCGTAGCAGCAATCAGCAACCAATTATTTATGATTCTGAAGCTTGGCATCAAATCTTGAGAGGGCTCAATGGCTGAAGATCGGTTACTATCCAGCAAAATTAATGAAGGGGTGAAAGCGGCGATCGCTCAAGCCCTCGAACGCCATCGCAAACTAGGCGAAGCGATCGCAGTCTGGCAGGAAGGCCAGGTCACTGTCATACCTGCCGATCGAATTCCTCAAACAATGACAGAGGCAAATTCTCAGGTGAATTAACTGCGATCGCTTTTTCATTCGTATTTCCTGGAGATCGCTCCACGAATGGTCTAGTTTTTGAGAAAGCGATCGCTTTCTCTGATGACACTTTGGGAAAGCGATCGCGAACTTGTCTTCCTGTGGCGCTAAAACTGCGATCGCGCTTTAACTGACAATGAGGAGAATTTTGGGCGATCGCTTTTTTATTCACCTTTCCTAGCGATCGCTCTGCAATATAGTCTCGGATATGCCAAATAAGGTATATACTAAGATGTGCTTGATAAGCCAATTCGTTGGATAGGTTCATCTCTAGAAGATTTATCAAATTTTCCAGAGTCAGCCCGCCGAAAAGCTGGGTTTCAGCTTCGAGCGATTCAGAGTGGGGAGGTACCTTCCGACTTTAAGCCAATGACTATTGTTGGTATAGGAGTTGAAGAAATTCGCATTCGAGTTGGTGATGCTTATCGGATCTTTTATGTCGCAAAGTTTGAGGAAGCCATCTATGTACTCCATGCCTTCCAGAAGAAGACTCAAAAAACCTCAAAGCTAGACATAGAAATTGGACAAAAGCGCTATCAGCAAATGTTGCAATACCGACAGTCTCATAAGGAAGGAATAGACAAATGAGTCAAGACCAAACTCCCGAAGTTATTCAAGGTCGCAACAATGTATTTGAAGATTTGGGCTTCGCGACAGAAGAAGCTCTCAATCTCAAAATTCGAGCTGACCTAATGTTGAATATTAAGCATTTCATTCAAACCAAAGAATGGACTCAAAAGCAAGCTGCTCTGTTTTTTGGGGAAACGCAACCTCGCATTAGCGATTTGATGAACGGCGACATCGAAAGATTCAGCATTGATAAATTAGTAGTGATGCTAGCTCAAGCAGGCATGGATGTTCGGCTTGAAGTAGATGTAAAAGCAGCTTGAAAGTTCCCTCAATCTGTCTTTCATTTATATTTCCTGGCGATCGCACCACAATAGTTTAGTTTTTGAGAATGCGATCGCTTTTCCCTAGAACAAGCCGATTCAGCATCACGTTATACTGTCTGCAAGGTTTGGGGAGAGGGCAAGGGTTTGCCTGTTGCCTCATAATCCTCAATCAGGAGTTCCAAGACCTCCTGGGCATTGGCGAGTGCCTCCTCATAGGTCTCTCCATGTGTAAAGTATCGCTGTAGCTTGTGAGCAAACTCAGGTAGCTCCACCAAATAGCATTCGTCCTCATCAGACCAAACAATATTAATGCGGTACTTGTGTTTCATGATTCTCTATCCTTTAAGGCGTTTAATGCTGCCTCAACCAGTTTCTCAAGATATGCCTTCGCATCATCTCCATCTTTTCCAGCGATCGTGAGAGGAAATTCTGGCAAAAGAGGGTGAACCCATCTTTGATGGCTCCCCTTGGTTCTGATGACCTGAAATCCTGCTTTTGAGAGAACAGATCTTAATTCCCTAATTTTCCTAGGCATAGGCTTATTATAGACTCAAAGGCTTAAGACAAGCTCAAACAAGTGACAATGCTTTCAATAGTGTAGTTTTAGGGAATGCGATCGCTTTTTCCCGCGATACTTTAGGAGGGCGATCTCAAACTTGTTCTGATGTAAAAAACAAAACTGCGATCGCGCTGACAATATTTTTGCTCGTCGGATCGGCAATTCTCATTGCGGAACAAAGATTCGCTCAAAGGGTTGTTTGCGATAACGTCGATAGATATCAAAATCGCTATCAAGAGTGGCGATCGCAGCAATATCCAACCGTTCTGAAATGACAATTAAACTCAAATCCGCAAAATCTCCTGGCAAATCTGCATATTTAGCATTGAGCTCAGCAATTCGCGTGAAATCTTGAGGACATAGAGGAACGCATTCGTAGAGTTCTTTCGCTAGATCCAGCAAAAACTCATTTTGAGTTCGCCAATTAGAATTGAGTAACCACATTACCTCCGTAACACAGCTATGGGTAGTCATTAACCGACTGGTACAACCCTCAAAGAAGCAACAAACTTGTGTGTGATACTTGTCGGTAGCACTGTAATAAGCAATTAAAACTCCACTATCGATTAGGGTCAGAGGCGGATAGGTCATGCGTGACGATGCTTGAGATAGTCAGCGATCGCTTGTTTTCGTGTCGCTCGTTCCGATAGATCGGGCGGTGCATCTTGTAAGAGGTGCTGAGGATGCCCCCCTCGCCGTTCAACAAACGTCCTATCTAGCTTGAGGGTTAACCATCGCTCCTTGATTAGACGTTTAATCAGTTCGCTGCGGGTTGGTTCCTGCTCGTGAACGAGGATATCAGCCAACTGTTGCTCAGTTTCAGGATCTAATCTAACAGACAACATTACTGTAATACTTGTATGACGTGTATGACTATTATAGCCAATATTTGTTGTAGTGCCCATTGGCAAAAGTTTAGTTGTTACAAACGCGATCACTTTTCCCTAGAGCAAGCCGATTCGGCATCACATTATGCTGTCTGCAAGGTTTGGGGAGAGGGCAGTTGTTTTTTGTTTTCGTTCCATCCAAATTCCATATTGATGCGTATTCATAGGCGATTGCTTTGTTCGTTATTTGTCACTTCAGCTTCTGAAATTACCACTCGGTTACGCCCTAGCTCTTTGGCTTTGTAGAGCGCAGCATCAGCAAGTGACAACATGTTGTCAAAGGTTTTTGTATTATCATTGTAGGCATTAACACCAATACTGACAGACATTGAGAAGAATGAATAATCATCGGCTTGAATCTTCTCATCTTTTATAGTCTTTCGTAGTCGCTCAGCTAGATTTATCGCACCATCAAGCGGTGTATCAGGTAAAATAATCACAAATTCTTCACCGCCCAATCGCCCCGCCAAATCTATTTCACGCACCAATTGGCGGCAGGTAGTGGCTAGCTTGCAGATGGCGCGATCGCCTGTGCCATGTCCATAGGTATCATTGATGTGCTTGAAGCGATCGATGTCAATCATCAGCAGTGATAGCGGCAGATTATATCGCTGAGCGCGGAGAAATGCCTTTGTCCCTTCTTCTATGGCATGGCGACGATTGCTAATTCCAGTCAAGGCATCTGTAATCGACTGATGGTGGTATTGCTCCTCGCGTATACGTGCCAATTCGTACAACTTGGCATTTTCCAGTATCAGTGCCCCGAAAGCGTCTTCCCGATCGTCTTCCTTCTCGACGATATCGTACTGTGATTGAGCAATCCCATACTCCATATCAAATGATTTGCTGTACAGTCGCATTGTCTTATGGTGCTTGTCAGCAATGTAGTACAAGCATAAATTCAATGGGCAAGATAAAAATGGATTGTCAGCAATGTCGAATAGCTCTTTATAGGCAGCTATGCCGTACAGGTTTTTCCAAATGTAGTTTTTGCCAATATCAGCATCTTCGACTTCCAAATAGTCTGCAAAGCCATTCTTGACAAAAAGTTCAGTTAAGACTGTCAAATCATCGATATTTCCTTGCTCTTCAAATTTAAAACCATGACTATTCAGATAGTTGATTATTTCCTCTCCTATATCCTTGAGAATATATCCCTGTGCAAATACATTGTACTTTGCTAGGACTTTACCAAACGCCACTAGAAGAGCTTCGTAGAGTGTGTTATTAAAATTTTTCATGGAATCCCTCTCGATCGAGTATAAAAGGCATATCAAGTTTGTTGTCTTCGATCGTACCCATTATTTCGGAATAAAAATCCTCTCAAATGGTTGTTTGCGATAACGTTGGTAGCTAAGTGCAGGATAAAAAGCTGCAAAGAAGACAGGTAAGGGGTTTCATGGAAATAATCACATAACACAGTTGTGCCGAAAGGACGCGCGATTGACCGTTCTGGCAACACTTGGGGGGCGCGCGCGCGAACTTGTCTTAAGGAGAGGATTGAGGTGGACCCCAAAAACTGGACAGGGGGTTAAGCTCTGAACCACTCGAAATAATGATAGGAGTAGTTCATGAGTAACAAACGCAAGCAGTACAATCCCAAATTCAAAGCAAAAGTCGCCCTGGAAGCTATTCGAGGCGAGAAGAC